>CALXPU010000011.1 GCA_944390455.1 uncultured Alphaproteobacteria bacterium
TCCATTTGGAGTTGTAAAGAAAGGCACCTTAATGGTGCCTTTCCAAGAACCCCGGGTTTACCCGGGGATATCTATTTGATTGTTTTTAAATTACTTCTTAACAATCTGCTTTAATAAATTTTCCCACTCATCCATCAAAATTTCCGGAGCATATGCTGCCATATCTTTGTGAGCGTTAGCCCCAAATTTAATGCGCAAATCTTTATCTTCCATCAAAATCTGCAATTTTTTCGCAAAATCATCTACATCTTCCGCTAAAAATCCATTATGACCATCAACAATGATTTCGTTTACAGAGTGTGCATCTTTGAAGCCAATGTGAGGCAATCCAATTGACATTGCATCTGCTATTGCTAAGCTAAAGCCTTCGCATGAACTTGGAAAAGCATGAATATCCGCACTACGGTATAAACCTTCAACATCTGTACTGTAGCCCATCAATGCGACTTGATGTCCCAAATTGTTCTGCTCAATTAAACTTTTTATTTCACGTTCATATGCTGGATATTTGCTCATTCCCCATATTTCTACTTTCCAATCCGGAAAATCTTTGGCTATTTTTGCAAAGGCTTCTACTAATAAATGCGGACGTTTTATATTTTTTTCTATTCTCGCCACATAAATTATTTTTTTCTTTTCTTTACTTAAATCAACCATCTCGCCTTCTGCATATTGCTTCACGGGATTGGCTATTCTTACAATATTTTTAGCTTCAAAAAACGGATCAATATGACTTTTAAATGAATCCATCAGTACCTGATATGTATTGACTTGTTCAAAGCTCTTCTTACACCATTTTCTGGCTAACTTATTCTTTTTAAGCACCTTATCCAAAATAACCGGCGGATAATTGTGTATCATCTGAACAATTGGAATATTATGATGTTGAAAGCGGGTTACATTATACAAATCTTTTGGGAAATAGCAAATCATCACGTCTGGTTGTTCTTTCTTTATCAGTTTATCAAACAAAAACCATGAGGGAAATGGGCTTCTTAATTTATGCAATAAATTTACCCATGCTGATGAAGTTTTGCCATTTACATTTGCAATTCTTACCTTTGGATTTAACTCATATCCTGGTGCGGAGACTCCGAGCTTTTTATATGTATCACAAGCAATTACCACGTCGTGACCACGTTCATAAAACAAATTCGCTAAATATGACATCCAATTATTGTTTAGGATGTTTCTATCTCTTACCAGCATTATTTTCATGATTTTTTCCTTTTAATCAGTAGTTTCATAAACTCAAAAGATTTGGGAACAGCCCAAAACGATATGCTTACCTCTTTCACATTCAGACTTTTACATATTCCAATACGATGGTGCCCCTGCAGAATCTGATCCTTTACGCCAAATTTGCGGTTTAACATTATCAACATTGGGCTTTTTTTATCGTACCCATGCTCTTTTATGGAGTTGTACAAGTCATGATAACGCTTTTGTGCCTCTTCTCGGCTGATTTGCCATTTTTTATTAGTCCATTGGTAAGCATTCGCTTCATTTCGCTCACCGCGCATTACATCATTTTCTAATATACAGGCTAATGTTGTGGTGTATGCTTTAGGAAATACTTTATAAAACTTGCGCTTTATCGGCTTTATTAAATTTATAAAAAAGGCTTGAAAAGCGGGATATGTATGATATGCCATGCGTACTGGCAGAAATTCTTCTGATGATGTTTTTACTTTTTCCATTCCTGAAATAAGCTTATCTTCTCCTTTTTCATCCAGCAGAACAATAATTTCATCCGATTTCACATCCCAAAAAACATTTTGTTCTATGGGTAAAGCTTGGAGTTCCGTCCTTTTTATTTGATAGATTTCTGATGATAGCGCTATCTTTTTCATCTCATTATTTCTGAATAAATATGACCATTTTTGTTCAGTCTATATTTAGACTTTATCACCCGCAATATCTATTTGATTCTATCAACATTTATTTCTGAAACTTTTGCTTATTTTTTATGGTCATATTTTTCAACCGGAGTTTTTTGCATGAAAAGTCTGAAAATTGTTCATTGCGCTTATTTCAAAACGATTTATATTCGTGGCTGCTTTTGGGCGGGGATGGCTTATAAACTTAATAATGGACTAACTCGTCTCGGACATAACGTTGTTTCTTTTAATGATCGTGATGTTAATCGCGCTATGTCTTGGTTTGGAGCTAAAACGCCTTTTAGTATCCGAAAAACTAATGAATGCTTTCTAAAGTATTGTCTTGATATTGTTCCAGATGCCATTATTTTAGGACATGCTGATATTATCTCTGCAGACACGCTCTTAAAAATTCGTGAGAAAATTCCTCATATAAAAATTATTCAGTGGAATGTTGACTGCATAAACCCCTATGCTGAAATGGGAAACCACAATATTCGCAATATCACTTCCAAACTTGATGCGGTTGACTTTACGCTCATTACGACGGCTGATAAAAAATTATATGAACGTTTTGAACCGCAAAAACATATTATTGGCTTTATTCCTAACCCCGTTGATAAGTCTATTGAAAATGTCAGAGCTTTTGAAAATCCTCATCCTGACTATGACTTGCTATTTGCTGCTTCTCCGGTTAAATTACGCGAATTTGCCGATAAAATGTGTTATGGCAAGGAAATTGCAGATTTCTTAAAGCGTAAAGCGCCTCAAAATAAATTTCTTTTCCCGAAAATATATGATCCAGCACTGAACGGCGTTAATTACTTTGACACTTTTGCTAAATCTGCAGCCGTGCTTAATCTTTCGGTGATTAACCATGATTATCTTTATTCTTCCGATCGTATGGCTCACGCAATGGGATGTGGTTGCTTGACCTATATTAGTCGTCATACCGGATTTAATGATTTATTGGGAGAAGATGAAGCTGGATTTTTTAGCACTACCGATGAATTGCTGGAAAAAATTGAATTTTATAGAAATTCCCCAAAAGAACGCGCTTTAGTCGCTCAACGCGGATGGAAACACTATCACGAACTCTTTAATGAATTGATTGTCGGAAAATATATCGCCGATTTGATTACGGATAATTTTAATTCTCAAGATTTTCCTTTCCCAACAATCGGATAGATTTTATGGAGATTTTTTATGACAAAATCGTTTAATGTTGTTACAATTAAATGGGGGACAATGTACAATGCCGAAGACGTTAACAAACTTTATTCGGCAATTTTACGCAACACCTCTTATCAAATTAATTTTTATTGCTTTACTGATAATGCCGTAGGTCTAAGTGACGGGATTATTGCTCTCCCTATTCCGAAACTTAACGTTCAACCTCAATTTATTTTCGGGAATCATAGAAAAGCCTCTGGGCTTTGTGATGATAATCTTGCGGAACTTAACGGGCAACGTGTCTTCTTTTTTGACTTAGACTCTTTGATTGTCGGAAATTTAGATGAATTTTTTGATTATCCGGTTGGTAATAGATTTTATGCTATCAACGATTGGGCGCACAGACATGGTAAAAAAGCAAATCAAGTCGGACAAGCCAGCTGTTATTCTTGGGTTGTCGGCACTCTCGGATATATTAAAGAATATTTTGAGAAACATCCTCAAGAAGTTATTGATACTTATTATACAGCAACACAACAATATGTTTCAGCGAAAGTTATTGAAAAATTTGGTAAAATCTGGTTTTGGCCGGATAACTGGTTTAAGAGTTTTCGTTTTCATTGTATTCCGCACCCTTTATTGCGCTTTTTCATTACGCCCAAACTTCCTCCTGTTAAAGGTCTTAAAATGATTGCTTTTCATGGAGAACCAGGAATTAGAGAAGCGCTACAAGGTGTTTGGTGTCTTAATCCTCAATCAGCAAAATATCCTCATGGCTTCAAAAAACTCTATAAACACGTTCGCCCGACTTCGTGGATTGCTGATTATTGGAAATAATTTGCTTACAAAAAAAATCACTCTCAATTACGAGAGTGATTTTTTGTTATTTCTTTATCGGCTTTATTTTGATTTAATTTCTCCGAGCTTTTCACCCATTTTTACTGGTGTGCCCGCTTTTAACTCTTTAGAGAAATTAACTTTTCCTTTCGGGAAAATACAAATAGTGGTGCTTCCCAACAAGAAGCGCCCTAATTCAGCTCCTTTTTCTAAAACGATATTGTCATCTTGATAATTATAAACCGTAACCTCTTTACCTTTTGCCGGAGCCAACAGTCCTGCAAAAACCGTCGCAATACTTGATACTATCGTTGCCCCTACCATTACGACGGCAAATCTGCCGATTTCTTCATTTTCAAAAAAGCATACGGCTCTTTCATTACGAGCAAACAAATTATCAACGTTTTGCGCCGTCAGTGGATTTACAGAAAATAAATCTCCCGGAATAAACAGCATCTTCTCGAGTTTTCCTTTTAACGGCATATGTACACGGTGGTAATTTCTTGGAGACAGATATGTGGTCACAAAACTACCATTCTCAAAATATTTTGCTTCTTTCGCATCTCCGCCTAATAAGGCCTCCAAACTGTAATAATGACCTTTCGCTTGTAAAACTGCATCTTTATATATTTCACCGATTTCACTAATCATACCATCAGCCGGCTCTGCCAATGCTTTTTCTTCAGCAACAATCGGACGAGCGCCTTTTTTTAATTCTCTTACAAAGAAATCATTAAAACTCTTATATTTGCTAATATCCTGAGTTTTTGCCTCTTTCATATCAACTTCATAGTATTTGATGAAATTTTTGATTAAAAACTCTGTTCCCTTCCCCATTTCTGCTGCAGCTAACTTTCCAACCGCTTGTGACAACAGCCTTTTGGGCATTATGTATTGACTTTTAACCTTAATTTCATCTGCGATGTTGTTCATTTCATATTCTCCCTATTTCATTTACCCTAAACATAGCATCTCTTTTATGGATGTCAACTTTTATGCTATTTTTTTCAGGCATAAAAAAAATCGGAGTTTGGACTCCGATTTTCTGTTTCTTCAGGCAATAGCTAATTCAAAATTATTCCCATTTCTTTTTGAATTTGCTCATTTATCATGCGCAAACCTTCTTGAACCTCATAAATATAATTCAAGAACATCTTTCTGAAGTAGGCTTCTTCATCAGTTGCATTTTTAGAACAGTGGGAGGACATTAAATATAATTTTGCCGTCTTTCGCTGATCTCTAGATGATGACGCCCAACCGTCAATATTAAAACTATTAACAGCCAATAATTCTCGTTCCGGAGCGCCACCTACTTTTTGATACATCATGTCAAAAATTTTTCCGCTCTCATCATCTTCAAAATTAAAGACAAACACCGGATTGATGAACATTTCTAAAATGAACTCCCTACTCATATATTGGACACACGATTTGTTCAAATATGGGAAAGCGCACATTGGGCAATCACTATCTTGCTTAGTTAGATTATGCTTAATTATATTAATCAAATCTATGCTTATATGATCATCCTCTAAGCGGAAGAATTTTTCAGCAATTCCCGGTGTGAGAACCCTTCTTTTTGTCGGTTCGAATACATGATCGCTATCCTTATTTATACCGACATAAGCCGATATAAACGTAAAACAACCTCTGTTTCTTAAAAAGTCGCTATATGCGCGGGGCGTTTTTTTCCAAAAATCCAAAATTGCCTGAGCCTGTTTAACTGAGAGGGCTTCTGCATGCAAAAGCAGCTCTCTTATTTCTTTATAATCCATATCTAAAAAATTTAAGTTCGGCGGTTAGTATACGCATTTTAAGAAGTATTGTCAAGTTATTTTAGACAAAAAAATATTTATGCAAAAAAACTTGATTTTTTATTTTTTTTTGTTAGTCTTTTTGGGCTTATATTTCTTATTATGTCGCTGGTATTATGTTGTTTATATTTTTGTATAACCAACGCAGCATGACATTCAATCTATATGTTTGAATTCGCTAATTTTTTTAAATATTTTATTTATGGAAAAGAAAAATTGTTTTCAAAAAATTCTCTTTGTAGGAATTTTGATTATTTTGTTGTTGTCTAGTTGCAATGGTTTGGTATCTTCATCTTTGGATTTTGATGAAGGAGATGTGGAGTTTGTTTCCTTTTCTTATGATTGGGAACAGTCTGTTTTTAAAGACACGACGCAACTTATCTGTCAACAGTCGTTGGTTTACTCTTCTTATGGAAAAGAGATTACTCTTGCCCCTTTAGCTTATGTCAAGCTCTGGATTAAGCAAGATACGGTCTTATCTACCTCTGAAATGTCAATTAAGCCGACCTCGTATGACACAATCTCTTCTTCGTCTTCTTCAGGAGTTTCGCCGATACGGTACAAATTACTCAAATCATTTGAGCTTAATGACGCTCAGGTGATTATGGCAGAAATCGTCTATGAAGATTTTACTCTCTCTTCTCAAGAAACAGGACAGACTTTGCCTCATCTTGAAATCACAGACTTTACTTTAGAAGACATTAATGTTGTTCCGGGGAAAAGTGCTGCTGATAATTATGCTATTTCTGTTACTTTTAATGTTCCTTGGTCTGTTATTAACCGAGGAGACAGAGGTACGGAAAAAGTTGGTATTTCTTATGTGAAAAGCTCTGTCGGTAATACTGATGATCAGTTGCTTTCTACAAGCTATGACACAGGTACTGAGTGGGTTGATGCTTCTTCATTCAGACTTTTTGTGAATAAAATTGAAAACTGGAAAGTTGCCGGAATAGTCAGTAGTAAAACTTATTCTCCGACTCTTGCTTTTTCACTTAATCCCTCTGATAAGCCATCTCTTATGGCTGAAAATTTGGACTTTAAGCATCAGGTTTCTCTAAATCAAACGAAGGCTGAACAAATTAGTTCGGATGCAGCTTGGAATATTCAGAAAAAGACCGCCGTGCAAACCATTCGGTTTGATAATGGTTCGGAGGATTTTACCCATGCTTTTTCCTATCCGGTTTATGAAGCCTCTGCTCTTGTTGATGGACAAGAAATCAATTTTGACCTGACGTCAATATTTGATTATAACATCAAAACTTCCCAATTTGGAGATCGCTCCAAAAAAATAATTTCTGCTGCTTCAATCGCTTTTGGAGACAGAACTTTTGACGCTTCAACTGCTACTTTACTTGTTCTTCGTTCAGGTCAAGGAACTGAAGATGGTTCCGATAACCAAAATACTGATGGTGAAGACAACTTGCCTATTGAAACTCCTGATGATCCGTCTGCTTTGAAATACGGACGAATAATTGATTTTCAAGTTTCTGCTGTTTTAGATGTTGATGCCTACCAAATGGGGGGAACAATTACTAAAAAGGCTGTTGTAGTTCGTTTTGAAGAAGGTTATTATTTTGGAGTTTGTAAATATAACGAAGATTTTCCAACGCAGTTTTATTACACTCAATCCGGTTATTCCGGTTTTAACTCTGTGGCGCAGCCTAAGGCCGGTAAACCTTTCCGTATTGCTCGTGCCGTAGTGTATAAAGACGCTATTAAATGGTTTGCGGAGGATAATTCGTTAATTATGGGAATTGATGCACTTTCTTGCGGAATTTTTGGCTGGTTCAATATTGTGGGCGGTATTTATTCTGCTTTTATCAATTCTTATAACCATACCTATTCTTCCGATAGGTACTCTTTAACTTTGACGGCCCCTAGCGGTCGCTCACTTTTGATTAATTCAAAAGACCTCTAATTATATTGTCTGTTTTAATTTATTGAGCCCGAATCTTTATTGATTCGGGTTTTTTATTTATATTGCCAAAATTTGCACAAAATATAGTTGATTTTTTGTTTATATGGTGGTATAAAGGTTCTATATTGAATCAATTTTATCGTTGTGAGGTGTCTTAATGCCTGGTGCTACAAGGACTAAACATAAACTAGACAAAGATTATTTTCATGAAATTGCCCAAAAGTGCGCTTATCTTGGTGTTGCTGTTTCTGAAAAAGATTTTATCTCTCATCCTGATACATATCTTTCTCTGGCGGCTTCTTATGATAAACAGGCAAATGAGTTTAATTTGCAACATAAAGGTAAACTTCTTGAATTACAAAAGAAATTCATTAAAGACGACAATCTTCCTGAATTCTTAGCCTTTGGTAAAGCTGGACAGGCCTTACGTGCTGAATTTCATCAAACGCTTTTGGCTAAGCAAATGGCTCAGGTAAGCTTTGATATTTTACAGCATAATTTTAATTTCTCTGTTGATGAGCTTGATAATCCAAATAACTTACAACGTTTTAATAATTTAGCGCAATCAATCGGTGTTGATGCTGATACCCTTAAACAGGACTTAACTCAAGGGCAAACCGTTGCTGAGGCTCTTTTACTTTCTCATTATAAAAATGATTTGTTAAAAGTTTCCGCTTTGGATGCTAAGGTACAGTTGGCTTCCCAAACTATGGCTGATTTTGCTCAGGTTAACCGTCAAGATTTGTTTAACGACGCTGTTTTGGCTTCTGATACAAAGACTCAGTTTTCCAGACTTATTTCTCAAAATATTGTCTCTGCCCCTACTCGTGTGGTTAAAGAAGAAAAAGTACAAGCCTCGCCTATCAATAATCAATCCGCCGTTGAACGTATTTTAAGCGAATTTTCTCAATATCACGATAATCAAAACGGTAAACTCCTTTTAGCTCAAGACGCAAAGGCTCTTAAGAAAAAAGCAAATTTTGTTTATCTTGATAAAATTATCAAAGAACTTAATTTGGATCCAAAAGCCGCTGTACAATTCAGAATACAACTTTCTCAGCACAAAGGCTCTATTCAAGACTTTTTACAAAATTATGACAGCGCAGCTCAAACTCAAGCACAACCTGCTATCAATAATAAAAAAGAGGTTTTGGTTGAACCTGATGCGCAACAACAAAAAAGATTAGTTGAACTTGATAAGCGCGTACAACAAAGTTTGGCAAAAAAACAAAAAGAAGAACAAAAAAGATTGGCTCTTTTAGAGAAAAAGGCTCTCAAAGAAAACGCTAAAAAGCAAAAAGAAGAGCAGAAACAACAACAACTTATGACAAAGAAAGCTCAAAAAGAAGCGCAAAAACAACTTAAAGCGGAACGTCAAAAACAACAGATGTTAGCTAAAAAAGCACAAAAAGAAGCTTTACGTAAACAAAAAGCAGAACGCAAATTGCAACGTAAGTTAGCTCGTCAAAACAGACGGCGCGCATTTTGGGCTAAATTAAAATCTTTTATCAAAAAGCCAGTTCAGATTGTTCTTTCTTCCACGGCCTATATTGCTCATTCTTCACAGCAAGCGGCAGCTAAAATCCGTAAATTACTTACTCCCGCTCAGAAGAAACCTAAAATGCAACTCTATATTCCTCAACAGAAGAAACAGAGCTTCTTTGAACGCATCTTTGCAAGAAAGCGCATAAAACGCAAACAGCAAGTGGTTGAAAACATTTCGCTTAATATTGAAAATTATAAAGAACAGAAAAAACAGGCTAAAAAAGCAAAAATTATAGAATTTAAGCAGAATGTACGTGAAAAAGGTAAGAAGACGCTGAAATATGCCGCTATCGGTATTCCTTTTGTCGGACTTAGCTATATGGGCTATAAAGGGGCGCAAAACATGGGGCCTGCTTTTGACTTTCGTCGGGTTTCTATGGCGTGGGATTCTTTCTCTTTGCCGAAGAGCGTTTTGGATAAAGCCAACACCTATTATGCTGATGTTAATGACTTTTTTGGAATACAGACTCAGGAATATGAAACTCTTACCCCTTCTCTCTCTTGGATGGATTTTACCCTAACACCGGAAACTCCTATTAACGAAGCTGACTACGATGTTCAGGTTCCTTTGATAAAAAATGATAGATTGCATAATGTTCCAAATGCAGATTTCTTTAATCTTTGCTTTGAAAAAACAAATGCGACTTATCTTAAAAATCTGAATTATGGTATCAGCAAAGATATGTATAATGACTTTATGCGTGAAAATCGTGCTTTAGCTAATTTCTATAATATCGGTAGCTTTAATAAACTTTCTACCGATGAAGCTCGTATTATTGCTAAAGCGCAGATTTTTGATAAATATGGTATTAGTCATATTCAGAACCCGAGCATGGCTTCTTATCTCTATTATACTTTGGTCAAAAATCATGATAAAAATTGCTCTGTTGCCATGGTCGCTTCGGCTATCTCTGATTTCTATGAACTAAAAGGTATTCAATTATCTTCATCTCAACAGAATGCTTTGCAACATATTGCTAACAGTAATACTAATCGTGTTTCGCCAAATGAGTGGAGAGAATTAATTGCTGCGGTTAATATGTCTACAACTGATCAAGATACAGAAAACAGATTATTCTCCGCTATTCAGCAAAGTCAATTCAGAGCCGCTGTTCCATTTAATGATTTATTTGCGACAGGTGATTTTTCTCAGCAAGTTGCCGTTAATGCAAGTTTTGCTTATGAACCAACGCTTGATATTCAAACACCGCAAAGCGAAGATGAAATGTTCTTTGCCGATACGCCGTTTCTTCCAGAAATTCAAAAATCTTTGCAAGACAATGTTTCCCGTGAAGATATCCTCTATGCGCAAAAAGAAAAGGATTTGGAAACTTTTGCTAAAATATATGCTCAATGTAGCTATGATAATGTTATCAGACTTTCTTACGGAGATAAAAGAAAAGCTTTTGCCGACGCCAATAAGGCTTTATCCAAACAAGGTATTTTCGGCAGAATTGACCAAAGACTTTATTGTGCAGGTATGAGCATGGCAAGCCTTTGTCAGGCTTATGATATTTTCAAACAAGAAAATCCAAATAGTCAAGTTGCTGATGCGATTGGAGACATTATTGATAAATGCAGAATTAATGCTCATAGTACAACCGGTATGAGAGATGTTTTCAAAAGATATTCTAACCATATGACTTATTCTCAAAATTTGGAAGGCGATATCAAAACTTATATGAAAAATAATCCTCACGCCATTGTTCAAAGCGGTTTTAGAAGAAACGCCGCAGGTAATCAACACTATAACGGTTTCTTCCCTTCTATGAATTCATCTTCTAAAGATGCTTATACTTATTGCGCTTATAACAATAACCATTGGGGTAATGAAAATACATTTTCTTCCGTTTTACGTGACAGACGCAGAGCTCACTATGGCAAAGGCGGTTGGTATGTTGACGTAACGGCTTGGATTGACGACTTGGCTAATGCAAAGATTAAGGAAGAATTGAAACAGATGGAAATTGAACAACAATTGATTAAACCGGCTTCTCTTTCTTCTATTTCCGAAAAATATTTTGGTAGTCTTACGGATATCTTAAGTCAAAAACTTTCAAGATAAATATGGCTAAAATTTAATCCCTGACTTTCGGTCAGGGATTTTTTATTGGGCTTAATTTATTTTATCTTCCGAATAATTTAGATTTCATTCTTTGTAGCAGATTAGATGATTTTTCCTTATCTTGCGCTTGATGGAGGATATTTTCTGCATTTTGAAGACGTTTTGCTCGTTCGGCTCTAAATTTTTCTAAAATCGCAGCGCATTTTTCCGGTGTTTTAAAACTCAAATCTTCTATATTTACATGGCGATTAGCATAAACAATGGATAAATAATGGCTGTTCGCACATTGAGATTTTTCTGATACTTGATGCTCCTTATCCGCACAGAAAATTAATATTTGCTCATAAATATCGTCAGCACAAGTATCTTCATGGTGGTCTTTTAATTCTGTATATTTATCCATCATCGCACCGATTGTTGCCACCAATAAATTTCTTTCTGTGTCGGATATTCCTTTTCCTTCTTCGCACGATTTGTTGATAATGCTCATATTGACTTTGACCGATTGCAAAAAGTTTTTGGTTCCTTCTTCTGTGGATTTATTAAGATAATAGCGATGCTTGGATATATCCTCCATTGCTAATTCCGGATACAAATCTATTATTTCTTCTTCATCACTATGCACCCTAAAGCCTTTCAAAAATCGGTACATCTCTTGTGATGTCTTGATTTTAGGTAAATAATCTAGAGGGCGCTTATCTAACTGAAAAACATTTACGTGCATCTTATCCATTAAGCCGTCTGCTAAAATACCTTTTTTAAGAGCATATGGATAGGTTAAAACGATTAAATCATCTCGACTTAAAAAATAACTATAATCTTTATAGGTTTTATTAAAATCCAAATCTTGCATTTTTCGTTGGCATTGACTTTCTAGTAGCAAAGCCAAGAGTGTATTTTCTCGTTCATTCAATTTTTGTTTATCGCGATTATAAACCTGTAACATACGTGAGAATATTGACGAAAATTCCTTTTCTGTTCCATCTCGTATCATTTGGCTTCTGTTTACGGCGCCACCTGCCAAATAAATAGATGAATAAACTAAATTTTCGTAACAAAGTTTCGGATTTTGCAGATAAGGAAAATCTTTAGTGTCTTCCAATAGTTTTACATCCGCCAATATTTTTGCTCTTTTTTCATCAGCGAACCCACTTTGGCTGGTAATATTATGTATTTCCACCATGATTGACTGCGGATATTTTTTTCTGATTGACGGGGAAATATTGGTAATTTGTTTATATTTTTCCTCGCTAAGATCACTGGTATTTTTTATCCCTAATGCACAATAATTCCACTCATTTCCATAGGCTGGATTATATTCCAATTTATCTTGTTTCAATAACTCTTGTTGTACTCTATATAAACATTCTGGGCTAACGTGTGCTTGGTGAACTATTTCTCCCGCTATATCTTTATATGCCTCTTGTTTTACTTTATTTACCACAATTTCTTCATCGAGGGCTTTTTTCTGTTCTTGAGTTAAGGGCAAAATTTGGTGTAAATATTCTTGCAGTTCTTTTGTTTTTTCCGAAGATAAATTCTCGGATTTTGATAATAGATAAAGAAGCTGCGTGGTTGATGTATCTATATTTGTTTTTTCTATATTCTCTTCAATCATACGTGCCAAAAAATTGGTATTTTTTTTGCTTTTTATACTTCTATACCACAATTCGCTCAAGATTGGCGCGTATTCATTTAATGTTTGCGGATTTTGTTCCACATGCGATTTTAGCAACTCCAATAGCTTATATGACACGCTGCTATTATCTGATTTTTCCAGAATTGATATGCAAAATTCTGGCGTTAAACTTTTCCCTTCGTTACGGAATTTCATCACTTCCGTAGCTGTGGTCATTGGACTTTGTTGGTTATTTACTTCTATACGCTTTGGCATCTTATTTCGTAAACGGCTTCTTTAGCAGTAAACGGTTATATCCGTAACTGGTCTTGGTTAACTTGGATAGTTCCGGTGGTAATTTCTTATAAGTTAATTTTGATACGGCTATACGGAATAATTCTAAGGGCTTACGTGGATCTTGAATTAAATGGCCGGTTTTACCAAAACGAACATCATATATTGTTTTATAAACTTCTTCCGGCGGTTCTGCTTTTTGCACATATGCTTCGCAATATACATTGAGCAATGCTTCAAGACTTTTATCGCGCAAATCTGTACGAGGTTTTGCTACGAATGGCTCCCCATTTGCCTTTTTTATTAAACGAAAGTTTGCTTGCGCTCCGCGATTAACCGCTTGAGCAAGCTCGTCCATCGTCACATTTCCATCCTTTAGAGCGGTTTTATAATCTTCAAAAATTCTATTACCGGACGTTTCCGGATAACGTAACCAATGATAAATTGTTTCTCTGTTTACCGGAAATGCAAAACAGTCATGCAACAACCAATCTGCCTCATCCATAGTATTACATCTTATCGCCAATTCTGACAAACTGATATTCAGTAACTCCGCCGTTCCTTTATATTCTGTAGATTTAAGTTTCTCTTTGACATCAATCTTTTGTTCCAGCAATTTGGGTAAAAAAAGCTCAACTAAGCGACTGTCGCATATTTGTTTCCAATTATCTTCATATATCTGACGTCCGTTGGTTAGTAACTCCGGAAATTCTTTATCAGCCGGACGTATTCCTTGCGCATCTAACAACAAAAGCAGAAGCCTTTCTTTTGAACTTCTTTTCTTTTCTGGAGTACTGCGTACTGTACTTAAAGTTCTTAGTATTCTTTTTAGGCTTCCGGCGCACATATCTTTTTGCATCGGAATATTTAATCGGGCTGACGCTTGGCTTAATCCTTGAATGATATCCATGACATTATCCGGATTTTGTTTGAAACTTTCCGGCGCGTATGCCTCATATAAATCAACCATTTTTACAATCAGAGAAATATCGGCTCTTGTCACTGTTCCGCTGTCTTCTCTTTTGATTTTTTCACAATCGTGCAGCAACTTTATAATATCCGGCGCCAGACGTTGCGGATACGCGTCATATATCCC
The DNA here is from genome assembly GCA_944390455.1 of uncultured Alphaproteobacteria bacterium. Lineage (GTDB taxonomy): Bacteria > Pseudomonadota > Alphaproteobacteria > RF32 > CAG-239 > CAG-267. The sequence goes on from CALXPU010000011.1 coordinate 14,241, forward strand.
CGTGTCTATATTTAAGCGAGGGCTTCCGTTTGTGTAACTTTCTATGCCTCTATCCGTGTATTTGATTTGCACCCTCTCCCACAGGCTTTTCGCTATGGGGCGACTGATGTCGGTATGACGTTCGTATGCTTGTAATTTTTGGGCAAATATATATTCTTCATGCGTGTAGTTATCTAGCGGAAATTGGGCATTTATCATTTGCACGGTCTTATCTATTACTTTAGATGTGGTTTCTTCTCGCCCCAAAATGGTTTCCAAATACGGAAGATACGTGTCAATTTTATTTTCATCTGATGATAATGCCGACGATATCATATTGACAAGCTTTGAGGCTATTCCGCTGTTTGTACTTGATGTCAATATTTTACGACAAAATTCAGGCGTCACGTCCTTTCCGGTTTTTCGGTAGTTTTGTATCATTATACCACATTGAAAAACACTTTGGGGATGTGTGACGCCTAATATCATCTGTTACCTCTCTGTTTAATCTTTTACATCAAACGCACAGAAAATGTCTTTCGTTAAAGAACTTCTTTCTAAAACACTTTTTAAGCCTTTGCTGGTTACAGACGCATTTTTGGCAATAAAGATGTTACTTACATTTGGCTCGTTCACGGCTTGTTCTAACTCAAACAAACTCGTTATTTCTTTGGTTCCGGCTAAACCTTTGATAACAGCTTCTTCTCCTTCTGCATTTACAGAATATATGCGACTGCCTCCAAAATCTTTATACGGACGAGCCATAATTGTTTGTAAGACTATTGTTTCTATTTGGTCTTTGTTATATAATTTTTCGCTCATAATTATCTCCCTCGTTTTGCTTTGTTTATAGCAACATTTATCGGTACATCTTTTTCAAACTCTACGTTAGTTAATTGTAAGGCGTCAACATTGCTCTTATCCCCCTCTCCCATGTTTTGGAGATATTGGCAAAATTCAGCCGCATTATCATCTCCGGCTATCGCTAATTCCGGATCAATTCTCATCATCAACGATGCTACAATTTGCGTGTTACTGACTTCACTATACGGAGCGGTTTGCTGACTTAAATAGTTACCGATAACGCTATAATCACCGCTTTCGTTAACTTCGTTTAAGTTAACATAGAACACACCGTTTTTCTTTAATTTGGCTTTATCGTCATCGCTTACATCGAAGTCTGCCAAAATCATCGCATTCTGATTGTTCTTATTATAAACAATAGCGGCTAAACCTACTTTTTCATTTTCTTCATCATTTACAAAGACGCAGGTGGTATTGAAGTATTTATTCGTACCCATTGCAATTTCTTTGCTGACTTCATCTACACTGATATTTTCAATATCCCATTTTGGAGCTTCTTTTGCGTATTTTTTCATATTATGGCTACGCATGCTCTTAATGATAAAGCTATCTGCAAACTGATTGGTGTTTATCAAACTTTCACGATTAATCTCGACGCTTTCTTCTCGGGTTGGAGTGATGTAAACTTGTTTTAACGGTTTATCCAATGTTGTTTCCAACTCATAGTTCGGAACGAAAATACGTTGATATTCGTCTTCTTTTGCCAACATTTGCGTTGCTTCCATCAATGTTGTATCATCAAACACGTCATCTGCGGTTAAATGTTGACCATTTAATTTATCTTTATACTCTTCGCGGATTGAAGAAATCAATACTTCTTTAATTTCTTCTAATTCCACATTCGGTAAGTCTTCCGGACGAGCGTTGTATAATTTGGATACGGAATCTTCGCCAACATAACCTGCAAACTCAAAGTTTAAACCTTTGGCAACTTGTTTTAATGATGTCCACAAGCTCTCAATTTTTTTATAATCTTCTTCTTTATTTTCTGATTCTCTCAACAGGCTGTTAATACTGTCTGGAATAATCATATCTTTTAATTTAATTGCCACTTCGTTTTCAAGCATTGTACCTCTTACTAGAAGCTGCTCTTTTTCACGTTTAGCAATACGCTTGTTCATTTCCCACGCAACTTCTTCTTGGCTTTGTACCGGTGTTGCGCGACCTAATTTGGCAAAAATTCCCGCACCGGTTTTTCCTTTAGGTTGAGAAATTTTTGAGTGTTGATACAACTTAAACACATATCGCAAGTCTACAACGGCTTGATTTTCCAGATATGCGGTATATCTTTCCGGTAAACTATCATCTTTGGATGCGCTTAAAATTATATTTTCGGCCTCTGAAAGTAATGCACCATATTGTGTAGCTACTTTAATTGTTCTATCTATGTGTCTGATATTAAACAATTCTTCTTGAGGTATTTTTTTCTTCTCTTCAGGTGTTAAACCGACTGTTCTGAAATACATCAATGTTTCGGCAAGCATTTCCGGATTTTTATCAAATGTATCCGGATCCATCATATATACATGATATGCTGGAACTCCGGTTAAATGCTTTAAAGTTCTTGATAAATAGTCGGTTTTTTCCGGATCAGAAATCTGACGAATATCAATTCCCATACCTTGACGAGATATCATCGGCTTGGTCATGTCTTTTGCACTTGTTCCCATGTCTTCAGTTGCTTGGTTTGCCGTGCTTAAAAACATAAAGGTTGATGGAATTTCTGAACGTTTAATGGTAAATTCTTTATCATCTTCGCCTTTTAACTTTAATTCATCCGCACCAGGCTCTGAGAAAAAGGCTTCAATTTTTAACCACGCATCCACTGCCGGACCACGGTTTGATTCATCGCGGATAACAATACGACCATAATCCGGAGAGTTTGGATCTACCAACGCTTGCAATAACGGACCATTGGAAACTACGAAACCTAACGAGCTGTTGTCTTTTTCATATGGAATATTTTCCATCTGCATCACTTTATCTAACACGCCTTCAATATATGCCGTATCGCCTTTAATTGCACCCCAGTCAATAGCGGTAATTCGCTTACCATCTCGTATTTCTTGCGTTACAATATCATTACCAAGCATTTTTTTCATATAAGCAATGGCATTTTGAGACAATGCTTGTTCTTCATCAATGTTTCCCATTTGCACTCTAGCGTCTATTTTTCTTTGTTTTCTGGTTTCATCTACGCTAAAAGTGGTTACTTTGTATAACTCATCCGGGTTATCAATATTGTTGCAGTCTACGACCAATGCGCCTTTAGGGTGTACCAAGGAACCTATTGCTTTACTTAAAAATGTTTTACCATTACCAGGAGCACCCATTGTTGTATAACCATAACTCTTACTCTCTTCCGGTGTGCGAGTTTTATCCAAACGAAGCAACATCTCGGTCATATCTTTCATCATCGTCGGATCAGTTACAACCTGACGTATCAAGCGACCGTATATCGCTTCTTTGCTATCTGTTCGCATTGTTGGTATGTATATTGCATCCTCTTCTGAAGCCAACCATTTAATTTCTCCGGTAAGTTTATCGGTCATCGGTATAGGAAACTCTTCCGTTCCGAATTTATATCTATATATTTGTGCCATTGTTTTCTCCTTATATTTGCTTGGCTTCAATCTGTCTTTATTTTACCACAGTTTCCTTATTGTTGCAATCAATAAATCCTTATTCTATCGCTTTTTCATGGATTTTAATGTCTCAATTATTAGTTTTTCCTTAACACTATTTGTCATTGGCTCTTTTATTGTACTATGCTTCAATCTTTTCTTTAACATTTCCATGATTTTTTCTGGAATTTGTTCACCTCTCTCTATTCCATCCACATAGTCAATACGCATGCACCCCTCTTTTTGCATTTCATGGATTAAAGGTTTGGTGTATCCTCCGCCACCTCCGGAGGCTTCATTCCCCATAAAGAAACTATCAAAGGTTAGTTGTTCATTCTTTTCTAACATCGTTCTTAAACAATCATTGACCATATTTCCGTCAAAGTAGTCGTCGTTTCCGCCATCCGTAATTGAAAAGATATGCGTAAAACCACTCTTGACGTGAGGATGCTTACCCATATCTTCAGACACGTCTTTTAAGAACTGTTGAACCGCAGGAATTAAATAGTCATTTGCACCGCCTTGACCTTCTCGCACACTTTCTATATTTTTACCGATTTCTTTCGTCTTATTATCCGGCTTTGCCACGGTTAACGGATATGGTTGTCCCATCATATAGATGTAGACATTAATTTCTTTGAAACTACGGGCTGCTTCATACAAAATACAAGATATCGCCAACGCACTTTCAAACGGACGCCCTGTCATGGAACCTGAACCATCTATCAAAATACCGAAATTGGACTGTGGGAGTTGAACTTCTTTTATCAACTCGTCTTCCGAATATTTATATTTGGTACGGAAACGCTCTAAATCTTTTTTGGTAATATTCGGATCGTTTCTACGCAACTTTTTCTGCAATTCCACATGGCGTTGTAAATCAATGGTTTTACCACCTTGTACAGGTAATTGCGTCATCTTTTCTTTGGTATGTTCTTTTCCGCGCTTAATGCTATCAAATTTGTTTTGTTTGATAATTTCTTTAATTATTTTCTTCGCTACGGCTATTTCATTCTTAAATTGCGCAACGTAACGTTGATATTCATCCCAGTTTCCTTCTCGATAAAATCGTGCCGCACGCATATTATCCGGTGTTAGTTTTATCATATCGTCTATATCTATCAACGTTGGCGAATCATTTTGCGGAAGATAATTTTCAAGGCTATCGTTTTGATTATTACCGTCTTTATTTGAATTACCGCCTTTTACCTTTTGGGGTGCATTTCCATATTCATTATCTTGCTCATGATCCGGTAAATCATTTGCCTTTATTCCGTTTTCTTCAGCTTTTCGCTTCAATTCTCTAATTGATTCTGCTTTTTCCAATAATTCTTTGGCGCGTTCTTCTGTCATCTTTGGACGATAAATGTCTGTATCCGGCAATTCAAATTGTCTTGTATCCGGAAATTGTCCGTTTTGCTGACCTGAATTGTTATTTGACTGTTCGCCCGTATTTTGGCCTGATTGCCCATTTTGACCTTGGCTAGATCCTTGCTGCTGTCCTTGATTTTGTGTCCCTTGCTGTTGGTTTTGTCCTTGACCTTGTCCGCCTTGACCATTTTGGTTCTGGTTTTGATTATTACCCTGCTGTTGGTCTTGCTCTTGACCTTGTCCGCCTTGACCATTTTGGTTCTGGTTTTGATTATTACCCTGCTGTTGGTCTTGCTCTTGACCTTGTCCGCCTTGACCATTTTGGTTTTGATTTTGATTATTACCCTGCTGTTGGTCTTGCTCTTGACCTTGTCCGCCTTGGCCATTTTGGTTTTGATTTTGATTATTACCCTGCTGTTGGTCTTGCTCTTGACCTTGTCCGCCTTGACCATTTTGATTTTGGTTATTCCCTTGTTGTTGGTCTTGTTCTTGACCTTGTCCGCCTTGACCATTTTGATTTTGGTTATTCCCTTGTTGTTGGTCTTGTTGCTGACCTTGACCATTTTGCTGGTTTTGCTTTGATTGTTGTTCTTTGGTCTGCTGGTTTTCTAACGGTGGTGGCGGAAGAAGTGGCGGCATCCCACTCATCTTACCTCCCCCTTGACCTTGTCCCTGACCTTGCTGACCTTGGCTTTGCCCTTGCTGTGGCTGCTGAGCTTGCTGAGGGTTTTGTGCTTGCTCAATTTGTTGATCTAAATTCTTTTCCGCTTCTTTATAAATTTCTTCCATATGTGGCGCAACAAACATATCAAAGAAATCGTCCACCATGTCAACACGACGGCGGCTCATTGCTGTCATACGATTTTTATATAAAACAGCATTTAATTCTTTTAACCCTTTATTCGGCTGAGATGTTTCAAATTTATCACAGATTTCTCTGATGCGCTCAAAACTCTCGCCGGCGCCCATCTTACGCCCGTCTTTGTCTACACCACTTAATAGTTCCGGATATAAATGCAAGCTATGCCATTCTTCTTTTTTGAAACCATTGATGATTTGATTGTTTGCAAAAAAGCTATTTCGTGCAATAGCTTTAACATGGGCTATACGCTTTTCCGCACTTTCTTTCATTTCTTTTTCGGCTTCTTTTAAGCTCAATGGTTCTAAATATTTTCGACCGACATTAATGTCTGCTTCCAACTCGTTTAAATGTGCTTTATCAAAGTCACCGCCAAAGTTTACGGCATAGCGGTTTGCGTACATGTTTTCCAATTCATCAAAGAAATAAAAACGATACGTGTATTCTATTCTTAAGCGCGTCGCTTCTTTGGCCGCTTTTTTCCACCCGTCCATATCTTTACGCGCGGTACAATCTTTCATTTCTTCAATTAAAGCATCTTGTCGCTGTTCTATTTCTTCCATTCGTTTACTTTTAGTAAACTGGGTACCTTTTGAGTGAGCGATTTCATGGTTCATCGCCGTTGCTGACGCATCTACACCGGTTACCAATGTCCACAACATATCGTCAATAATGATGTTTTTATCTGGAATAAAGCAGTAGCTGATGTTTGGATAACCATTTTCGCTCCAGACAATTTTGGTGTCTTGATTATCTACGGCCTGCTCTACTATTGTCGCATGTTTTTGTAATTCTTGTTGCATGTATGATGATGAAGCAATGCGGCGCCATATTGTACTTTTAGAAATGCGTTCGGCTTGATTTTTTCTATCCCAATTGTTTTGCATTTCTGGATGTATTGCGTATAAACCAAGTGCAACACCCCAGAAAAATTGGGATTCCTCATCTTTTAAATTTAATGGTGTTTTTATATCGCCGGTAGCTAAAAAGTGTTCAAAATTTTCTTGATGAGATGCATAAATTTGTTTTCTTTCTTCGCTGTCTTCAAACATCGGTGCTATTTTTTTGTGCAATTCTCTTACATAATTTTCTGTATAATCATCAGGATTGCCACTTAAAAACTTTTGAGAAAAATCTATTCGCATTTGGTTTAACGGATTTTGAACAATATCCTTAATATGACGAATTTGGGCTTCTTTCCTATACTTTTCGGTACCGGAAACCTCAATTTCTATATTTTCTCTTGCAGAGGCATCTTGTTTCATCTGCTCTTTTACGGAAATTTCGTCTGCGTCTTTTTCTTTTTTATTAAATAAATCCATAATACCCATAGCGCACCTCTTTTTTATGCTTTGAATTTAAAATATCATATTTTAAAAATACTGGCAAGCACTTTTTTAACTATTTTGGGCTAACTATTTGAATCTTTACATTTTCTTAAACTTTTGATATTTTCATCTTCAGACTTGACTTGAAATTTAAAAAGCTGATACTTGTTTTTAAATATTTTTTTGCAGAGAGTGTGTCGTGGAAAGTTTTATTCGTAAATTTCCTTTTTCTTCATATTTGTTTACTGCTGTCATGTTCTTTACATTGGCTCTCTTTGCTCATATTTATCAACTCAATAATGCACAACTTAATTTGTGGGGTGGTTTAGCGCTTGTCTTTACCTTTAATCCTCTGAATCTACAACATAAAGAACGATTATCTTGGGGGATTTTAGCTCTTATTTCGGCTTTGCTTTCTTTTTATTTACCGATTCATATTTGGGGCGTTTGGATTTTTGCTTTTTTTCTTATTTTCGCTCCGATCTTAAAGCATTCACATACAGATATTGACGTTTCAGCTTATGGATGGCTCTTTATTTTTATGGCTTTTTTCTTCAATCTTTCTCTGATTACCAATACGGGGAATGCCGATATTCAATATGATTTTGCATCGTGTTTTAATTACATTGAGTATATTTTAGATAATCATTTCTTATTTTGGAACGAAAATCCCCTCCTTACCCGCCCATCATACTCAACTTATCATCCAATTTTGCACTTCTTTTTAGCGGCGGCGGAAATGAGGTTTGCACTTCTCTTTACCGACAGCATGCAAATTGCGGCTGAAACAGCTCAAGTGGTTTTTTGTTGCTATATGCTGGGCTACTATCTTATTTGCGATAAAATCTTACGGCTGTTTAATCTGCAATCTATCTCCTATTTTTGTGGTTTGTTACTCGTTATCTTCTTTCCTGCTTATAACGCCATCTCCGGATTTTTTAATAACGATTGCTTACTTTTGCCTTTGCAGGCGGGAACAATCTATTATTCCCTACTCTACCACCAAAATGGAGAGCGCAAAAACTTAATTTATCTTTTTATTTTCGCAACGCTTGCCGCACTTACCAAACTTTCTGCTATTGTAGTTCTGCCTTTAACCGCGATTATTCTGCTCTTACGGCTTATTCAACACAACGACAAACAAACGTGGCTTGAAATCAGTATTTTTAGCATCTTCCTACTTTGTGGCTTAGCGATTTGGCCTTTGTATCAGCACTTTTTCTTACACGTTGGAGCGGATTTTGTGCCACCGCAAGAGCATTTATCTCTCAAATCTTACTCTTATTGGCAGAGATTTAACCCGTTGGGGGCTTGGTTTTATGAACGGATGTTTTATAACGACTTTGGTATCAACCTTTGGGAAACCATGACGAAAACAGCTCTCTTCGGGCAATGGGACTTTTCGTATCGTGCTGATGATATTATGCCGCTTATTTATATGCTTATCTGGATATTCAAAGCGATTTTATTGTTGCTCTGGGGCGTGGTGATTTATTTTTGCTTTATCAACAGAACGACTAATTCTTGGTTAGCGCTTGTCTTGCTTATGGGGATTTTAGCGGGGCAAGTCGCTTTTGGGCTGATGCACCCGTATATGTGCAATCAAGATTTTCGATATGTGGCAATTATTACTCTCGCATGGGCGATTTTGTTGGCACAATTTTGTAATTTTATTCCACGCAAAGGGCAAATCTGCGTCCTTATTCTTGTTAGCATATTTGCCTTTTTGAGTGCTTTTATCTGGTGGCGCATTTCTTTTTAGCCATCTCTTTAGCTCTCGTTTTCTTTTCTATCTGTTTGACTTTGCCTTTAAAATGTGGTATTCTTGAGGTTTAAAAAATATATTTATAAACTAAAAAATTAGGAATTATGGAAAATTTTTATGAATTCGTGGATACGAACCGCGAAGATTTTCAGAAATTGATGAGTGAAAACGGTTATCGCTGTAACGCTGCCGGAAGACAGTTTATGGCGGAACGTGTTAACGTCGTAAAACCGCGTCAGGTAAATCTTGATGCCGCAACTCTCCGCTATGCGGAAGAAATCGGCGGATTGAAACCTGGGGATACATTCAAATATCCCAATGCTCAGGGGGGGATGTCTAAGGCTCTCGTATGCTCGTTGTACGACTTGCCTAGAAACCTGGTCAACCCGTATCTTTATTGTTTCAGCGGTTTCTTAACAGCGCCGCTGTTTGCAATGGAGATTTTGCGTTTTTACGCAAAAAAAACAAGGAGAGCGTTGCCGTTCCTGACCTCTGGTAAGGAAGGAAATAAGGGCTTGTTCAAGAAGTTGTTCTATCGTAACAGCGGACTTATCCGCAAAACGGAGTATGACACCTACACAGCCTTGATGTCCCTTATGACCGGTGAGGACTATGCCCATCGGAATTATTTTCCGAGCGATGATGACGACTCGGAGGGCAACTTGATTGAGATATACAATTTTGCCGTATCTCAAGGCCTCAAAGAGGTAACTTTCGTCATCTGCTCAGGCAATCCATTCTATGACAGGAGATTACTTGCCGAGTGGATGTGGCAGTTGAAGCAAGAGAAATTTGCGGCGGTAAAAGTCAACCTCGTGTTGGCGCACTGCCCTATCTTCTTGCCTAAAACTTCCAAGGTAGTCATTCCTGAAGCGAAGATATCTGAAATTTATCTGGGTTACATTGCTGCTTGCTTGGGCCCGTTAAAGAAAGATACTATTCGTCTTAATGGCGTGACAAAATCCACCGCGCCCGAACGCTACGTCATGCCTAAGGTATTTAGTGCCGACTGGGAGAAGTTTCGTGATATTATCGTTAACTACTCCAATATGGGGTGGCCGAACTATCAGGAAATTCTTTACGGTATTCCTCACGAGGAAGCAGTGTCAAACATTATCTTATCTGATTTGTTTGCTCGCAATTCCTACACACCGGAGGAATACGATGAAGGTATTAAGAACCTCATTGAGGATTATCTGAACTTCATTGGCGGCTCGTTCCAAAAACAGTGTAAATTTAAGCAGTGGCTTCTTAATACGCCGGATAAGCGTTATTTTGAATAAGTCGCAGTTTAAATTTCGGCTCCCTTCGGGGAGCTTTTTTTATGCTTTTTTATCTTTATCACCTTTCATAAGTGGATAAAATCTTGTTGCGATTGAAAAATACACCCACCGCTTATATTATGTTGGAGATTATAATAGAAGAGGATTTTCTTGATGTGGCAACCGGTTTTGATGATTAACGGCTTTATTATCTTTGTTTGGGGCGCGCTGATGCTCCTTCCCGCCGCTGTGCTCAAATATTATTCCGGTCATTTTGACGTTACTTTTATTGAATGCTCTATCCTCTCTATGTTTTTTGGAGGAATGCTCTTTTTTGCCAACTATGGGAAAATTAAGAAAATCTCTATCTTGCAAGGTTACCTCATTACCGTTACTTGCTGGCTAATTTGCCCTTTTATCTGCGCTTTACCACTCTATGGCAACGGAGATATTACGTCTTATGCCGATGCTTTATTTGAAGCCACATCCGGCTTAACCACTACCGGTTCAACCATTTTAACCAACGTGGAAGCTCAGCCTAAGTCCGTCCTTTTCTGGCGCGCTATTCTTAATGGTGTCAGTGGTGTGGGGATTGTGATTTTTGCCGTTGCTCTTATGCCTTTCTTGGGAATCGGTGGTATGCACATCTTCACTAAAGAAAACTCCGATACCGAAGAGAAATTCTTGCCTAAGGTTCGTTATATCGCTAAAGATATCATTATTACCTATGTGCTTCTCAATATTATTTGTGCTCTTTTACTTAAATGGGCCGGTATGAACTGGTTTGATGCCATCTGCTTTGCTTTAGCCACTTTATGTACAGGCGGACTATCTACAAAAAATAATTCCGTTGCCTTTTTTGATAGCCCGACTATTGAAGCTATTATCGGTATCTTTATGTTGCTTGGCTCCCTCCCTATGACATATTTTATTCTGATTGCGAAAAAAAGAAGTTTTTCCTTCATTACCGGAAATAAACAAGTTAATGCTTTTCTTAAAGTTGTTGCTTTCTATATCCTTAGTATTTCTATCTTTCATGCGCTTACCGCCAAGATTGATTTCACTACAGCTTTTAGACATGTTTCTTTTAATGTTATTTCGGCTATGACCACAACCGGATTTTCTTCTTGTGACTTTATTCAGTGGGGAAGCTGGGTTCCGGTGGTTTTCTTTATTCTCTTTTTAACCGGTGGCTGTACCGGCTCTACAACCGGCTCTATTAAAATCTTTCGTTGGCAAGTGATTGGCGCTTTCTTTAATAAAAATGCAACAACATCTCTGTCTCCTAATCAGGTGGCAGTTATGAAAGCCGGAGGCAAAATTATTGATGATAATATCGTAGCATCTGTTTTTGTCATGGTGTTAGGCTTCTTGTTTGCGATTGTTCTTTTTACCCTTATTATCACAATGACCGGGGTTGACTTTTTGACAGCTCTGGGGGCGGTTACCGGTAATATTACCAACTCGGGTATCGGTCTGACGGAAGCCACAGGTCCTGCCGGAAGTTTTGCCGGATTTACCCCTTTTGTTAAGTATCTATTGGCTTTTATCATGGTTTTAGGACGTTTGGAAGTTATTGCTATCTTTGTCCTTTTGCATAAAATCAAAGTTATGTAATTTTTTTATCATTTATTGACAAAAGTGTTGACATAATATTTTTTTGAGGTGTAGCATAATCTTGTTAAATATAAGATTATGTCTCACTTTAAATAGTATTTTTATGAGAGAATTAGGTTACGTTCCAGAACCGGAACAATATGCTTCGGCTGGAGATTTGTTGTTTATTGAAAATTCTGTTGAGGCTCGGACTTTTTTTGAAGAAAGTTACGGAAAAGGTGGATATGTTTTCCTCTGTAACGCTACTTTATCTTCTCTGCGTTATCCCTCTTTACCTTTTTGGGTATACCTTGACGCAAAAAACAAGAAAATTATCTCAATGATTCCTGCTTTTATTATGGATAATATTGAGGATATTCTTGATTTGGAGTTCCGAGAATTGAAGCCTTTTACTTCAGATGCTTTTATTTTCTGGAAAAATACATTGTTGGCCGTGGTTATTACTTCTACCGGCGAAATGGTTATTCAGAAAATGCGTTCCATATTAACTGAGGAGGATATGCTTTCTATTTCTCGGTTAGAAAATGCTTATAAAGTTAATGATGTTTATCCGGTAGAACTCTATTCGGTTGATGATCATAAGTTTGTTTGCGTTTGTTGGTCCGTAGAAGCGGAAGATTATGATGGCGTTATTTGGCACCCTGTTTGTCAGGACGACATTGTACTCGCTCAGCAGGCTGAAGGAAATGTGTTAACAGAGTATCCTATTGAATTGGGCGATACGGCTGTGATTGGAGGAGAAATCTATACTCTTTGTTATCGCAAAGACTTGGGTAAATATTTCCAACGTAATGCGGTACAAACTCAGCTTTCACTTAACCACTCTCAGTCTCAAGATGAACAAGTCATTCCACCGCCTGAGCCTGTTGAAAAGCCTACACCGGTCTTTTCTATGCCAAAGCCCAGCTTTACTAAACCGAAACAGAAAAAAGCCGTTAATGGTCGATGCGTTTATATGAACCTTAATGGTAAAAAAATTGAAGAACCCAATGCTTCGGCAAACACTCAGCCACATATTATTCCTTTTAAACCGAAAAAATAATATGTTTGCTGTAGCTAAAAAAGGAAGAGTTTACTCTCTTCCTTTTTTTTGCATCCTTATAAATGCACTTTTTTTTGCGAACCCCTTTATTTAGAAGTGGATCCTAATCCGCCATTGCGCTTGGCTGTCGCATTGTCGTCATAGGTTATGCCAAAGGGCAAAAATATTCCTTGGCAAACGGAGGCTCCTTCTTTTAACTCTAAGACTTTATCACTATTGCTGTCATTAGTCAGTTTTACGAAAATGTGTCCTTCATTATCCGAATAATAGTAATCACTATCTATCACACCGATGGTGTTATCCATTTGTAATCTATATTTAAAACCCAGACCGGATTTGGGCATTATCCCCAAAAACCACCCCTCTTCTATTTTTACTCTGGTACCGGTCGGCAATAAAAGATTTTCTTTAGGATGCAATGTTATGGCTATCGGCGTAAAAAAATCATATCCCGCAGATCCTGATGTGGCACGTAGTGGCAATTTGATATTCTCATAAATGCGCCTTATCTCTACATCATCAGCTAAAAATATACCTTTCCAGGCAGTACAAAACTGTTTAAAACTTACTTTTTCAAACTCTGCTATTCTTGGCATTGCTTTCTCCTTTTCTTTTTGGGGCGATTATGGAGGGTTTTCTCTCCTCTCGCAATATTTTTCTTGCTTTTTCCTCATTTATCTCATAAAGTGTTGCCACTTGAATAATTATTGTTTCACTTAAATTTTTATTTTTATGAATTCTGTTAAATTAAAAAAACTGTGTTTTGGCGCATTATTAAATCCTGCTGCATGGGGATGTGCCGCTTTTGATCATCAAGTTATCGGTGGTTGGATTGCCGTATTGCTATTCTGTGTTATCGGCTGGTTTAACGTTGCTTTAGGCGTGGCCTTATGTGTTGTAGGGTTTATGCTGCATCTGATTGTTTTTCCTATTGCGGAATACAAAATACAGATGAGCGACAAAGTACTTTCCATTCTGTTGTTCAACTCTGATTTTCACCGAAGATACAGAAACGATTTTCGGCGTAAGATGTCTATTGTTCGTATTATCGCATCGCATTCTGACGGACATGATGAAATCATATGGAGCGGAAAAGAGGTCTTTGGATGTGATGTTCGCTTTATTGATGCGGGAATTTTTCTCTTTAAGCCTCGTTTTGCTTTTTGGGGAATTATTTGCGATGGATATGAATATGGTAAAGATTTAGGGTGGCGCGTTGCGGATTTGATTTTTGATGAAAAAACATCGCGCAGTAAAAAATCCCTGCACTTCTTAATGGGAAATGGCTTTATATCCTTGAATGTCGATGGTTATGATAAAGATAGTATTTTTACCTACTTCTTTCAAACCGCCCAGTATAAGCCTTTGAATAGTGACAAGCCTATTCATGTTGTACTAGGACGTATTTTCCAACATTTGCTCTGTACAATTGACGGCAAAAACTATCTTATCGGCTTTCATCTTAACGAAGATGATATTCCTATGGCTTATATCATTATCGCTCCGACAATTATTTGGAAACATAACGGAAAAGATATTGCCATACATGCTGATGTAAACGGGGCTTTTCAACTGCCTAAGCACTGATTTTTTATTGTTTGATGACGCTCTTTTTTGGAGCGTCTTTTTTTTACACATTTTTAGAACATAAATAGAACAAAATAATTGACACTTAGAAAAAAATCCCCTATTCTCTCTTTGTGAGGTTGTTATGAAACATTACATTGCACTAGCGGATTGTGATTGTTTTTTTGTTTCGGCGGAACGCGCTTTTAATCCTAAATTAGAGGGAAAAGCCGTGGCAGTGCTTTCCAATAATGACGGATGCGTGGTATCTCGCTCCAAAGAAGCCAAAGCTTTAGGGCTTAAAATGGGCGCACCTTATTTTATGGCAAAAAAAGAATTTCCGGATATTCTTTACGTTCGTGCCAATCATGATTTGTACCAAGCCACCTCGCGTAAAGTGATGGCAATGTTACAGTCTTTTACTCCAGATGTGGAAGTGTGTTCGGTGGATGAAGCCTATCTTGATTTGACCGGAACTAAGCTCCTCTATAAGCAAAATTATTTCAAAACTGCACAAATGATTCGGACGAACGTTTGGAATAAACTCCATATTCCGATTTCTATTGGGCTTTCAACCACCAAAACTCTCGCCAAACTTGCCAGCGATAAAGCTAAAAATAATGGCGGCGTTTTTGCGATAGGCTCGGCAGAAAGACGCAAAATCCTTTCGCAAACGCTTATCTCTGACGTGGCCGGTGTCGGGAGAAAACTAATTTTGAAAATGCGCGAGGAGTGTATTTTTACGGCTCTAGATTTTATCTGTCGCCCAGATTATTGGATTAAAGCGCAATTCGGTACGCATGGGATGGACCTCAAAAACGAGCTTTCAGGGATTTCTTTGTTTAAAGTTGAACGCATCGGAAAAGCGCCGCTTTCTATTCAACAAACTTCTGCTCTCAAAGAATTTAGCCGCGACCTTAATGTGCTCAAAACCGATTTATGTCGTCATATTCACACTGCCTGTCGTAAAGCACGCAGTGAAGGCGCTAAAGCCGTGCAAATTGAAGTTATGTTACGCACTAAAGATTTTAAGGTTATCACTGAACGGGCAAAACTCCCCTTTCCTTCTAATCAGGAAAATGAAATTACTCCTTTAGCCTTACAACTTTTAACTTCTCTTTATTCGCCGGCAATTATCTGGCGCAGTGTCGGAATTACGCTTTCAGGCCTAATTTATCGGGAAAAAGAACAGTTAGATTTGTTTCAACCCACGCAAAAAAGCGATGAACGCTTAGGCAAAGTTTTGGATGAGTTGGAGCAGAAATTCGGGAAAAATATTGTTCATCTTGGCTAATGTTTTTTATGACTTGGCAAAGTGGTAACAGCGGCAGGTTGTGAAGAAAAATGCCGAGAGGATGTTTTGGGGGTTGATTTTTTTTGATTTAGCATGGGTAAATGTGCGTGGACATATGGTGAAAATACCGAAAGCCATACCTTTTTGCAAATTTTTTTTAGCTCGGCAAAGGGAGATGTGAGGCAAGTTGTGAGGGAAAATGCCGAAAGTATGTCCTCTTTGCTGAGCTTTCTTGACTTGGCAAGGGATATATGGGGCGAGTTATAGGGAAAAATGCCGAAAGCCCTCCCCCTGGGCTAAGTTTTTTTAACTCGGCAATAGAAGGAGAAAGGAGAAAGATAAAAAACTCTATTAATGATTTTCTTCTCGGTATTTGAAAAACGTTGATGTCAATACAAAAAAATACCGAAAGTATGGACTTGCAGTGGGCCTTGATAAACAATTTATCCTTTGTAGAATCGTTTAGCTTAAATTCTTCATCTTGTACTTTCTTTTTTGAGGTGTGTGCTTTGTTTTAAATAGCTTTTTTCTTTATTTTGTGCACGGTCTTGAATAAATGATTTAATGTCTATCACAATCCCTCTTCGCATCGAGCCGTCTCTTGATTGGTAGGCGTTGACCTCTTTGGTGTTTTCGCTAAAGCCCATCAGCAGTGGCTCGCCTTTTTCATTAAAATCATAGCACATCATCGCGTGTCCCGGAGCGTTGGTTGTGTCTCTCGTCAACATGATAATGTCGCCTTTTTTGATGCCTTTGATATCTTTTAATAAGCCACTTTCGGACTTTTTAACATATTTATTCAACTCTTCGGATAATTCTTTAGGGTGAACAATATGCTCTTTATCCAAATTTTTATCAAACAGCGGAATATCATATTTCTTCTGCAACTTGTAGAGCGAAATCATAATACCTTTGGTGCAATTTCCGTGGTCACGTGTCCCATCCAGCTCTATTCCCTTAAACTCCTCGTTGATACTTTCTCGCATATATTGTTCCGCTTCTCGCTTGCTGAGAACTTTTTTTAGGTAATCGTTGATTAATTCTTCTTGCTTTTCCTCTGGAACTACTTGTTTATACAATATCCCCATTTTCACAGTAAAAGCTTGACGCAAGGTCTTAAATTTTTCCGCATCCACATTTTTTATGGTTTCTTGATAACTCTTACAGGCTTCGGCGACTTTTTCGTTATCGTGATATTCACGATACAATATCTCCGCCGGAGCGGTTTTTATTAAAGTTTCCAAATCGTTGCCGGGATTTTTTTCGCTGCTGTTATCCTTACGATATGCGTTATCTTGCTCAATGATTTTTTGCAAAGCGGTTTTGACCTCGGCGAGAGGTTTATCTTGCCAATAGTTTTGACGCGACTTTTGGTAGTCTATCGCCTTTTGATTGCGAGCCAGCACATCTTTGATATAATTTGCATACAGCGCTTCGCTTTTATCTTTTTTCATCATCGCGTCCCTCTTCGCTTACTTTTTATCAGAATAACATATTTTTAACACTTTCGCAAGCCTCCCGACACATATTTTCCCATTGACCGAGGGGCAAAATTGTGGTATAGTATAGGCGTGATGAATATTAGTGTGGTTGATTAGTGTGATAATTATTTTTTTATAAATATAACAGGGATTACTGTTTATTTGGAGAGATTTTGATGCGTTGGGGATTGTGAGTGGCTTGGCAACAGGTTATTTATGGTCTTTAACAATTCACTTATAACATCTTGATTTAGAAGGCGGTAGCTTGCGCTGATGCTCCTACGTGGAGAGATGATCGGGATTTATAAGTTAAAAGAAGTTTTGAAAAATAAACAAGTGCTTTGTTTCATTAAATTTTTAAGTATGACAACAGACTTCACAAGCATGATTCTTTCTATGCGTGAAAAACTTACTAAGCCGTTATTAATCGTAACGGTCATTAGTATCGTGGCTGCCATTTTCCTCGGCTGGGGATTTTGGCTGGCGGCTGCGGTGGTATTTATCTTTGTGGTTTTTATTAATGGAATGTACGTGATTATGCCCGGACATTCCGGATATAAGATTACATTGGGTAAAATGTCACATTCCAGCTTCAAGGCTGGTTTTGGTTGGATGATTCCTTTTATCTCCTCCATGTCGGAGGTGGATATCACCCGCCAAACTCACAAGGATACAAACGCCATGAAGAACAAGGAACGTCGGGATATATTCCTAACCTATGTTCTTACATGGAATGTGTGCCCAAACAATGTTCATACTCTCCACGCAACCATTGGAGAGAATGAATATGTTGGGAAAGCTTTGTGTCCGCAGTTGGACGCGGCCTTTACCGAGGTGGTCGCCAATAAGACTTATGAAGACATAAACGGCAAATTAGCCGATTTGTCTGCAGAAGTGAAGGCCAACTTTGAGCCGAGATATGACCACGATTTATTCGAAAATGTCGAGCTTAACATCATTGAAGTTAAGTTTGACAAGGATTATGAGGATGCGGTCAGCGAAATGGCCAAAGTTGAGATGCAGCGTAAGATTGTAGAAGAAAAAGCTGAACAGCTTAAAATCTCTACAAATGCTAAAGCTGAGGCCACAAAGATTGAGGCTGCAGGTGAGGCTGAAGCTATGAGATTAAAAGCTGCGGCTGAGGCAGAGGCTATGAAACTTAAGGGGGCTTCTGAAAATGAAGTTCGGGAGCGTTTAGGAGAAATCCTAAAATCTCACCCGGAACTCATCAAGGAAGTTCTTGCCAAGAATTTCCCGAAGGTTTACGGCGGTGGTGCAACCCCGCTCATCAACCTCGACGAATTACTTGGCGAGAAGAAATAACCCTATCCCTGTTAGGAAGGTTCCCTGTGCATTGGCACAGAGAACCTTTTTTTGTGCGCCTCCCCTCTTCTTTTTAGCCTAAAAAAATTCCGCTCCTTATTCAGAAACGGAATTTTCATCACACATTTGACTTTGCTGATTATTTTTCTGCATCACGCAATACGTCTATCGCTCTTTGCATTTGAACTTCTTCCACCGCATACAACGGTAATCCATTCAATACCAAAGTCGGAACGCTACGCATACCAATCTTGTCTGCAGTTTCTTTAAAGCTTGCTAACAATTCTTTGGTTTCTTCTGACGCATAGTCTTTTTTGAATTGTTTCATATCCAACTTCATATTGCGAGCCAACTTATCAATAGCCGGTTCGTTAACAACTCTTTCTTCCATCAAGGCTCTGTACATTTCTAAGAATTTACCCTGCTTTTGTGCGGCTACAGCTGCCTTAGCTGCCAACTCAGAATTTGGTGATAAGAAAGATACCGGTTTGAATACAACTTTAACATCCTTGTTCTTTTTGATGATGTTCTCAATTTTTGGAGCCATTAAGCGGCAATATCCGCATGAAAAATCAAAGAACTCTACCAAAACATATTTTCCGTTCGGATTTCCGGCGTATAAATCTGCTTTGTTGATTTCATCGGCGTATTTTTCATACTTCTCAGCTTGTTCCAACAACTTCTGTTGTTCTTCTTGCTGTTGATAGATTTGTAATGCTCCGACAACAATCGGTGGATTATCCATCAATATTTCGGCAACTCTTTTTTCTAACGGAGTTAATTCTTTTTCAGAAGCCTCTTTCTTTGCGTTGGCGTCTTTATGAAAAGCAGCTACTGCGTCATAGGCGATTTTCGGATTTTTCTTCAATACGCTTACAACGGCTTTGGCTAATTCTTCATCCGAAATATTATCCAAATTTTGCGCAGCCATTGTGTTTGCACTAAACGCTAACATAACGCTTAAAGCTGTTGCTGATAACAATTTTGATTTTCTCATTTTATCCTCTCTTCTGCTCTCTATTTACAGGTTTCTTGGTTAAATTCACATTTGCCGAATTCGTTGCCAACTTTATCACGATAGCGAATACGCATGTTTATTCCCTCATTGATAAACATCGGTTTAATTTTCGGGCACATCTCTTGATAAGCCTTACCGCAAGCTTCACTCTCTATATTTTTCGTCAAAGCGGCTTTTTCGGCTTCGCTGTCATTGCTGATGTCAATATTTGCTTCATAGATGTATGAAATGACATTGTCTTGATATTCTATATCGGTCCATGTGGTTATCTCATCTATTTTCTTAGGCAAGGTTTTCTTGATTGTTTCTAGCATCATACCAATCTGCTTTTCTCTTTCAGCAGCATCTGCGGCGGCTTTTTCGGCATTGACTTTTGCTTCTGCCTCGGCTTTTAACTTTTCTTCTTCAGCCTTTTGTTTTGCGGCTTTCTCTTCTGGTGTTTCATTGATTTCAGCCAGCAAATTTTTCAAACTTTCATCTTCAGATACAGATAAATCCAATTCATCGGCTGAAGATGTTGTTGCTTTTGTTTCTGGTTGTGTTGTATTTTCCGCTTTTTTATCATTTAAGACATTCGGAGATAATATATTTGCTTCTGGCATTACATCTGCTTTGGTTAAGCCTTTTTCTTCGACTTTAGGCTCGCCCATTCCCCAATCTTCATCCAAAGATAAATCATCTTCTAATTCCAATTCATAATCAGCCATTTCTTGTAATGTCTTATTGACATCGCTTAATGATTTCATTTCATCATGAGGTGCGCTGTCATCTTTTGCGGATGCCACTGATTTTGCTTCTTCAGTTTTGACTTTCCCTTTACCGTCAAAACCTTCGGCTTCAATTATATTTGCGCGAAAATTCTCAAACTGATAACTCAAATATTCATCTAATGAGATTTTGTTATCTTTGTTGGTATCCATTTTATGGAACTCGTTTACAAAGATTTCCTTGGTCGCTTTAAGTTGTTCTGAGGCACTTAAAGCCCATGCGCTGCCAACAGAAGAAGCCAGCATTGACACGGAAAATAATAACAGATATTTTTTCATCGGAGTTCACCTTACAAAATTAATCTTTGTAAAAGATATTCGCACCGATTGTCTTAAATTTTCTTTAACGGGAGGAAATTATTTGCACCATCGTAGAATGTTATTGACTTGGTTAATTTTTGATATGCCGAAACATATTGCTTGAAACCTGCAGCACGCTCCAAAATCAATTTTTCTGGAATATAGCGATTAATTTTTTTGGCGCGTTCTTCTGCTCTTCGTATAGCAAGCGCCGTATCGCAAACAATGAAATCTACCGCTGTTTGATAGCCTTTTTTATGTATATTCTTGAATAATTCCAAATGCGCCGGATTTGTTCCACTATGCTCAAACATAATATTCAACTTCATATTCATTGCTCGGCGCAATAATTCATAGCCTATGATACGAGCCGGCATTTCGTATTTTTGAAAGGCTACAACTTGACCAAACTGCGCCAAATCTTTTTGATATGACGGCATCGAGGTCATAATCTTATCAAAGCTTAAAAACAAAAAATTAGGCGGCAAATGTTTGGCGCAAAATGTACTTTTACCAGCGCCGGGAATACCTGATATTTGTCGCAATTCCGGCTTTACCACGGGCTGTAGCCCTTGTAAACTTTTAGCAATTATCTCTTCGCTTTCTTTGTTCTTTATAGCTTTGTAATCTGCATTTATCAGCAAATTCAGCGATGGCATCAGTGTCTTTAACATTTCTTCACCTATATTATATCGCCCAAGATTCTGCAGGACTTAATTCTTCCAAAAGGTCAAATGTTTCACTGGCAATCATCAGTTCTTCATTTGCAGGAATAACGAAAACTTTTACTTTGCTTTCCGAGGTACTGATATCAGCTGGTGCCGGACGTTGTTTATTCTTCTCCGCATCTAACTCCAAGCCTAAATATTGCAATCTTTGACAGAGCTTTTCTCTGATTAATGAAGCATTTTCGCCAATGCCGGCTGTAAAAATTAATGCGTCAATTCCACCAAGCACTGCAATATACGCACCTATTTTTTTCAATAGCCCATATACAAAAGCATCTATTGCCAACTGGCACTGTTCATCGCCCTTTTCCGCATTTTCAATAATATCACGCATATCTGAATGACCACCGGATAAACCATACAAGCCGCTTTCTTTATTCAACATCAAGTTTACTTCATCTGCGGTCTTTCCTTGCGTTTTCATGATGTGTAATGGAATATACGGATCCATATCTCCGGAGCGTGTTGCCATCATTACTCCGGCAAACGGCGTATACCCCATGGTTGTATCCACGCTTTTGCCATCCTTTATGGCCGTTACCGATGCGCCTCCCCCTAAATGGCAACAGATAAATTTTCCCTTTTTACCTAATAGCTCAGCCGCTTTTTGCGCTGCGTAATTATGAGATGTGCCATGAAAACCATAACGACGAATATGGTCTTTTTCATAATATTCTTTAGGAATTGCATACGTAAACGCCGATTTATCCATACTTTGATGATATGCACTGTCAAATGTGGCAACTTGAATAATCCCAGGAAGCAATTCTGTCATTGCTTCAACGCCATGAACGAAGGCTGGTCCGTGCAATGGCAATAATGGTAGTGTATCATAAATTTTTGCCATAACATCTTCATTGATAATAACCGAACGGTCAAAATATTCGCCGCCATGTCCCATGCGATGACCAACTGCCGATAATTCAGACGTGTTCTTCAAATATTTATGCGATAGATAATCTAATATTGTCTTTATCGCTTCTTTATGATCCGCTACAGCGCATTCACACGCAATTTCATGCATATTGTCCGGTTTTACCACCAACTTTGAACCTTGCAAGCCAATACGGTCAACCATGCCTTTGGTTAAAACTTCATGAATACCTTTATCCATCTTAAAAAGTTGGAATTTCACTGTTGTTGAACCAGAATTCAATACCAATATTTTTTCCATATATTTATCTTTCGGCTATTGACAATGCCGCCTAGTTAGCACAAAAAACTTTTTTTGGCAATAAAAAAATATTCTTCCTTGGGGGAAACTTCTGTTTTTATCATTGAAATTAAGCTTTTATCAGTTATACTCCCTCCATGTTTTTGGAATTTTTATACTACTTTTTTAGGATGAATGATGAAAGACGCCAGTAGAATTCAAGCCATTATTGAAACGTTGGAACAAATTTTTGACGATAAGTTTCCTGCCGACAATATCCTTGATAAATATTTTAAAGATCGTCGCTATATCGGCTCTAAAGACAGGCGTTTTATTGCGGATAATGTTTGGAAAATCATCCGACAAAGAATGCATCTCTCCGAAGCGCTCGGCGGAATTATTTCGGCTCGTCTTTTTACGGCTCTTCATTTTATTGATGAAGATTTGGATTTATTGTTTAATGGCGAAGATTATGCCCCTTACCCTCTTTCCAAAGATGAGAAAATTCTTCTTGATAAAGCAAAACTTTTTGAAGATTTTTCCGAATACGCTTGCTTTGAATGTCCACAGTGGCTCTTTGATAAAATCCATAATCCACAACTGATTGATGCGCTTAACGCCACAGCGCCGGTTGATGTCAGAGCTAATCTGGTTAATCGTGAACATGCTAAAGAACGCTTAAAAAAAGAAGGCTTATTCTTTTCTTTTACTCCGCTTTCTCCTATTGGTTTGCGTTCTCATGATCGTATTAACCTAAACAACTGCATGACCTATCAAGATGGCGAAATTGAAGTTATGGATGAAGCTTCACAACTTATCTCTTTGTTGTGTCGTGTTAAGCCTTTTCATAAAACGATTGATTATTGCGCCGGTGCCGGTGGTAAATCTTTAGCCATTGGGGCGTTGCTTCAAAACGAAGGACTTATTTGGGCGCACGATATCAGCCAAGAGCGTTTGTCTCGCATAAAAAAAAGAGCGGAAAGATTAGATATCCTGAACATTAAAACTATTCAAAACGTACAAGATACAGACTACACACGTTTCATTATTGACGCTCCTTGCTCTGGTTCCGGCACGTGGCGTCGTACTCCTGATGCAAAATATAGGTTATCACCGCAAAGACTTGACGAACTTTGTCAGACACAGGCGGAAATTTTAGATTTTGGTGCAACGCATACTGCTCCTAACGGACGACTTATTTATATCACTTGTTCGGTATTGCCCGATGAAAATGAACAGCAAATTGAGGCCTTTCTTAAAAGACATCCTGAATTTGAACCCGTTAATCATCGTGACTTATGGAAAGATACGCTGGATTTATCTATCTTTCCGTTTGATTGCGAAAAATGGCTTAAATTTTCGCCACTGCGCACACAAACCGATGGTTTCTTCTTCTGCGCCTTGCAGAAAAAAGCTTTTACCGATTAGATTGTGTTTAAATCTGTATTTATAACTTGATTTTCAGTTTTTTTTCTTTTAACCTGTTAGAAAATCTGAAATATTTGTCGGATATTGCTCCTTTTCTTAAAACATACATTAAAAAAGGTAATAATAACAGTTATGATTTTGTACTTGATGAGACATGGGCAAACGGATTGGAACGCTTCAGGTAAACTGCAAGGCAAAACTGATACTGCGCTCAATGAAGTCGGTATTTCGCAAATTCATAACGCTTCGTTGAAATTGGTCGGAGAACAAATTGAAACTATTTATGCCAGCGATCTTAAACGCGCCAAAAAAAGCGCCGATATTGCCAGCAATGTTCTTGACCTCCCTGTTCATTATACCAAGCGCTTAAGAGAAATGTGTTTCGGAAAAGCTGAAGGAATGAAAAAAAATGATATTCAGGCGGTTTTTCCCTATATCTATCAGGCTTTTAATGATATTAAAAACCCTGAAAGATATGCTATCAGCTACCCTGGTGGGGAAACAATCGGAGAAGTACAACAGCGCTTTATGAAACTTATCAATAAACTTTTTGAAGAAGGACGTGAACGTGTTTTATTGGTTACACACGGTATGCTTATACGAATTTTTACGGAAACATGCCTGAAAAAAACTATCCGACTCGAAAATGGTTCGGTGTTACGAGTGGTTTTTGATGAAAAATCCAAGAAATTTAAATCGCCTAAAATCCTTTTCTAAATTTTTTATCGCTTTTATGTGAATTTTTTGTTTAAAAAGTATGAAAAATCTGTGATTTAAACCAAAAGCCCCTTGTAAATATCATCCTTTTGACTATTATATATTTGATTTGTAATTTTTTTGTGAGGAAAATATGGTTAGTAAAAAAACTACTGCATCTAAGCTTAACGCTTCTGAAGATAAAACGGATACTTCCGTTGCAGAACCTAAGAAAAAAGTATCTTCATCTAAACCTGCTGCATCTAAAAGTAATGCGAAAAAGACTGCGACTAAACAAGTTGTTCCTGAAACAAATAATGTTGATGTTGTTGGCGAAGTTTTGAATGTTAAATCTAAAAATGATGCTAAAAAGTCCTCACGCACTGCGAAAACTGTTGAGGTAAAAGCTGAAACTCCGGCTGCTGCTGAAAAAAGCAAAAAAACTGTTGCTGCTAATACCAAGCGCTCTTCTGTTAAAGAAAATGCAAAAATTGCCGAAGCTAAAAAATTTGCAGAAATGAAAGAACACCCTGCTGATATTGATACAATTGATGAAGCTTGTACCCAAGGTTGTTGTGGAGGCGCTTGGTGCTCTTGGATTCATGCGTACAAAAATATGTTTAACTTCAAAGGCAGAACTTCTCGTTATGAATTTTGGAGCTTTATGCTTATCAACATTTTTGCGCTGCTTTTATTTAGTTTAGGATTAGAATTAACCACCCATTCTTTATTATCCGCTGCTTTGGGTGTTGTGATTTATTTGGTTCAATTTGTGGTTTACTTATCTATATTTACCAGACGTTTGCATGATGCCGGATACAGTGCTTGGAAAGGCTTTTTCAGACCATTACTCATTTCTTGGCTTTTAACTATTGCAAGTGCTTTTAATTTAGCGTTTCACACTCCGACTAATCCCTACGCATTACAGTTATCTCTTTTAGTTGCTGCTTTTTTCTTAATTTCGTATGGTTATTATGGCATTAAGACTTTTGTAGCAGCTGGTTTCTTTGAAGAAGAACGTAATGCTAATGTTTATGGGGCTGCTTCTTTTATTGATGATGCACACAAGATGAGAGGTTTAAGATATGCTTCTATTTATCTACTGATTATCATTTTTGGATATCTTATCTCTTTATCCTCTGTTGTTTATAGCGCACTACAAGAGCTATACGCATACTAGAACAATATACATAAACTTATTTGGGAAGAATAAAGTTTTAGGGAAATGAGTTCAATCTTGTTTCCCTTTTTCTTAACATATTATAGCCCTATAGTTGCTCGGAGAGAATGCCTAATATTGTAACGCAACTTCTCTACTGGCGAATAAAGACAAACACACTTTTGTAACTAATTTATCCTTTATTTATGATTGATATCCTATTTATTAACAGATGTCTTTCACCTACAGTCATTTTCTTATCTGTAAAAAATTAAAGAGAGGAAAATCCTCTCTTCAAATATTTTTTTCTGTGTTGCTATGGTTTACAAAATTACAACCACTCTTCATTAAGAGCTCTTAAGACCACATCCACCATCAGAGCGGCTTTTTCCGGTACATTTTGCCAGAAATTATTATACTCTTCTTCTTGATTGGATTTACCCACAACATCGCTGATAATGCGAAGGGAAATATATGGGCGACGTTCATTCAAAAATGCGATTTGCGCAATAGCGGCGCTTTCCATATCAACTGCAAGAGCTTTTGGAAATTCTTTCTTTATTTCTTTTAGGCGTTTTGCATCAGTCAAAAACTGATCTCCGCTTACAGTCAAGCCTACTTTTAAATAGCCTTCCGGTGTGCCTTCTATAATCTTTCCAATAATACTCGGACGTGTTTCAAAAAACAACGGCAAGCCCTGAACTTGTCCTTTTTCATTCGGTTCGCCGCACCAAACATCATGGTAACACACCTTTTCTGCAAGTACGATATCTCCTTGTTGCAAACTATCATCAATACCACCGGCGAGCCCTGTTGTCATCAATAAATCAGCACCGGCATCGCATGCTTTTTGTGCTGCCAAAGCTGCATTGACTTTACCGATACCGCTTTTTATCAATAATATCTTTTTACCATGAGCTTCAGCTTGCGGAAAATCTCCGTCTTCCGAAAAATCATAGAGTTTATGAACAGTCTCATACTCACTATCCATCGCAGTGATAATTGCAATAGTTTTCATTTTTATTCCTCTTAATTATATTTGCGTACGATACCGTACAAAATGCCTTGGATCTTCAAACGATCTGCCGTTAATTTTATCGGGCTGTAATCTTTATTGCACGGCAAGAGCCATACTTCATTACCACCTTTTTTATCCAGTACTTTCAATGTTGCTTCTTCATTATCTACCAAAGCCACAACTATTTGACCATTTTCGGCTCTGTCTGCCCTTCTGATGATGGCTGTATCACCATCAAAAATTCCGGCTTCAATCATTGATTCACCTTCAATTGTCAGCGCATATAGCTCAGATTTGGTGGAAAAACTTTTCGGAATATAAATATATTCTGACGGATTTGCAATTGCCTCAATCGGTGTTCCTGCCGCAATTTTACCATACAAAGGTATCATCAAAGAAAATTCTGTTTCACCATTATCATTAGCAAAATGCTCTTGTTCCTCAAGTTCTTCCGCTTCATCAAAATGAGCTTCTATTTGCGGCACTTTCAGCACTTCCAATGCGCGAGCTTTATGCGCAAGTTTACGAATAAACCCTCTTTCTTCCAAGGCATTTATTAACGCATGTATACCGGATTTTGATTTTAATCCGACTGCATTTTTCATTTCTTCAAATGATGGTGAATGTCCGGTTTCTTTAATAAAATTATCTATATAAACCAGTAGTTTATGTTGTTTTGGTGTTAACATACTCCCTCCGTCTGCGTTTAATTTTGTTCTACTTTAGTTCTTTTTATATCACTTGTCAAGCGCTTTTTTGAACCTAATTTTACCATCTTTGGCAAGCTTGCAGACGCTCTAAGTATTCATTTTTACTTAAATTATATCCTTCTCGTATCAATTCTTTGCTCGTTAATCTCTCATCAATTAAACGACGCCTCATCTCTAATACATTATAACTTATCTGCTTATCGGTTTTCTTCGGCTGTTCGTAGCCATATGTTTTGTGTTGTATTGCACGCAATATCTTCAGCACAGTTGCCACTTTTATATCGGTTCCTGCCAACTCGTGCGCCACATTTGGATAGGAATAAACCAAACTTAACGGCAATATCTTTTTATAGGCTTCCGGATATTTCCCCCACCCTATATCAAAACGTGGCTCTCCTTTTACTCGGTATGGGTGCGCCGTACAATTACCAATGATAATATCTGAGGCGATGCCATTTAAATTATCATACGAAAAATAACGCTCATACTCACTTTGACTTGGTTTATATGACGGCATTATAAAATTAACACCTTTACATTTTCCGTCTTTTTCCATGCCTGCAAAACTCCACGCAAATTCGGTGGCTATGCGTGTCTGATAGACAGGATAACCGAACATAACCAATTTGACTTCTTTATCTCCCCATATTTTATTCTTTATATCGGCTAATCGGGTAATATTGTCTTCGGTAGAAATATCATATGCCTCGCTTATACATTCATCCACAATTTCATGCGAAACTCCCATCGCCTTAAAATAACGACGATACATTTCTTGTTCCGACCCGACATTATACACTAAACTGGAATCTGTAAAATCTGAATTACCTTGATTATCTTTTAAACCTAGAAAAATCAACTTTACGGCTTTTCCGGTGCGGCGGAAATGCTTAAACCATGCATAGACAGCCGGACTTGCGGCTCCGGGATGCCCTGAAAATACAACAAATGCATCCGTGTCTTCCGGCAACTTGATATAGTCGCACCCGATAATTGCTCGTGAATATCCTTTGAATTTTATAACTTCTCCGGCTTTAATTCTCCCTTGGTCTTCGGCCTTTAATATTGTTTTCTTTTCTGATGGTAAAAGTAAAAATTCCGGTATTGGTTCTTTAGTTATCGTTTTACCTGCTTGTTTGGCTTTTTCTATTGCGCTTTTTAATGTAAAATCTTTTTCATTGACCAGATTATTTGCATAACGCACATATTTCACAAATGTCGCAAATTCTTCTTTATAGTGGCCACGTCTGCGCCATTCTTCCGCATAATCTTGATATTTAACATCTCGCCCTTGGCAAATTTCCGT
This sequence comes from uncultured Alphaproteobacteria bacterium, assembly GCA_944390455.1. GTDB lineage: Bacteria > Pseudomonadota > Alphaproteobacteria > RF32 > CAG-239 > CAG-267. The sequence continues at coordinate 42,899 of CALXPU010000011.1, forward strand.
TACTATCCGTTCATATACACTTATTTGATGCGACATAATTTTACCTTTCCAATATATTATGTTTCTTTTTAGTAAATATTCGTAAATTTTTCGTATATATTAGCACATTATTAACTTTTATCCGGCTAAACATCAGTATTATTGGAGGGTGTTTTTATGAGTATCTACAAGTACAAAGCTTTTAAATCCGGTGATAAGGTTAATAAACTTATTGTGTTTTTGCACGGATATAACAGTTGTATTGAAGATGTTGAACCCTTTGCCGAATCTTTGGCTAAAGACATTGACGGAGCGTTGGTGGTTGTGCCGGAAGCTGATATGCAAAGTGAACGCAACCCTGCAAAAAAACAATGGTATGCGTTGGTTGATGTAGACCCAGACAGAAAAAGAAGAAAACCGGAAACTTCTACAGCCGAGATTGTAGAAATTTATAACAAAACCGGTATGCGCATCAGTCAAGTTGCTAAAAAGATGAATTCTTTTATTACTTCTTTGCAACATGAGCTTAAAGTCAAAAACAAAGATACTTTTGTTATGGGCTTTTCTCAAGGAGCTATGCTTTCTATGTATGTGGGCTTAACTCGTAAATATGAGCTGGGCGGGGTTTTTCCGTTCGCCGGTATTATTTGCGGTAAAGATATGCTGGAAAAGGAACTTTCTTCTCGTCCGGAAATTTATTTATTCCACGGCACAAGTGATTTATCCGTGCAGTATAAAACTCTTGATTTCACCAAAGATTGGTTGGAAAAGCACAATATTGATTGGGAAGCAATTGAATATGATGGTATTGAACATCGCTTGATTGATGAAGAAATGAAAGATGCTGCTTCTATTATTAATCGTCGCTACCTCTAATTGTAATTTTGATTTAGCCACTGAATAATTTCATTTAATCTTTGTGCAGAAGCAGTTGCGCTTAGTTTTTCCGCAGTTATTTTTTGTGCGTTGATTATCTTGTTTATCCGTATTTCCGGTTGATTAAGATAATATGTAACAAGTTTAGGAAAATCCTCCAAATTCTCATAAACAATTATATTGTCTCCATATATTTCCTTAACCATGCCATTAGGAGAACTCATAACTAAACAGCCGGATGCAGCGGCTTCCATTATTTCTTTACTAATTATTTTGCTGTCTAAACTATTGGGGGCATTATAAACAGAAACAATTTTTGCTTTAGACAATAAACGTCCTCTTTCACTCGCTCCCCCCTCTTTATTTTGCAACACCTTGTCATTTTTCTCCCAAAAACGACCTAGAAATTTGACGTTTGCTTCTGACTGCAATTTTACTGCCAATGGAGATGGTTTATTGTTATCTCCATAGTAAACCAACGAATATTCTTTATAGTCTGATTGTAAACTTTTAGCATCCATATAAAAATCGGCCATATTCACGCCTAAAATAAATTTGGCACTTTTTATATTTGAGCGAACATAATGCTCATATAAATCTTGATAAGGCGTTAATACAATCAGTTTCGTTTGTAGTTCCTGCCCATTTATCGGGTAATATTCCTCATTGTAAATAAAATTATATTTAGCCTGAGATTGATTGATTTCTTTTATATATTCCGGCGTCTTAAACCAAAATCCGATACTTTTTGCGGATGGCTTATTTGAAGCATTTAATTTAACTTCATATCCTAACCTCTTTAATTCACTAGCAAAGCCTTGTTCTCTGCTATCCGGTTGAGCATCTCTTGTATATAAATATATTGTTTCTTTATCTGTTGCCAAAAACGGCAGGACGCATAGCGTCACTGCCGTGGCAACCGCCAATAGGCACAAACTAAATTTTTGAGCTATCGGCAACTTCATGTCTAGAGTTTCTTTTCGTTAATTAAAAACTCTACCAAGCCGTTAATGCGTTGAACGAATAAGTCAACATTATATTCAGATACGGCTATTTTATAAGCTTTTTCAGCTTTTTCGGCACGAGCCTTTTCATCATTGATGTATTTGTTGTAGAGTTCTTTTAACTCCTCTGCATTTTTATACATCGGAATTGCATCTCCGAAAACGTTTTCAATACCTTTGTCATACGGTGCAATCATAAAGCCTTTACTTGCGGCTATATCAAACACACGTGAAGGAATGATACCCAATTCTGCTTCATGAGCGCTTACGTTAACGAGGTTGATTTTAGCAGAAGAGAAATATGCACCTAAATCATTATCGTGAATGTATTCACCTTTAATGAATTGATCATCAATATTTCCTGCCCAGAAACGACCATAGATTGCCAAAGGCAATTTTGCTTCCACTGCCGCTGCGATTGCTGTGCTCGGACGATCATTATCGCCAACATACAATAAATCTCTTTCCAACTCCTTCTTCGGTGCCGGATAAAATACGGAAGGATCTGTAAATTCAGGAACAAATGCTGCAGCATAGCCTGCTCCTAATAAATAATTGTAGAAATCAGGAGATGAGGTTGCAACACCGTCAAATACTTTAGTTTCTTCTTCAAACAGAGAGTCATAATCTCTGATGTATACAACATTAACGCCTTTTGCATTGGTTTTAACTTCATTAAACGGACCATAACCGCGAATGTATAAATTTACGCCGGCATCTTTAGAGGCGTCTGCATATAAATTGTCTTCAGTTGTTGTAACAACGTTGTAACCAACTCTTGCAAATGCTTTTTCCATAGCGCCGTTAACATCTGCTCTGTTCATGGTGCGATATTGGCGCAATTCACCAATTCTTAAAGCTAATTTATTCAAGTCTGCCTTACTTGCTCCGCCTTTCATAGCCACTAAGCCAACAATTAATGCCAGCAATATAACCGTTAGAACGGAGAGTATAATCTTCATTGTTTTATCACTCATAATTATCTCCCTACAGTATTTTTCAAGCGATTATCTATTTTCACAGATAACCTTGTTAGGTTTTATTTTAAACATCTCTCCTTTTCCCTCAAGTCAAAACTTTTTCTTTACACAGTTTTTAATGTTTGACTTTTTGATTTTTGCTCCCTACATATACCTTGTTCAATTTTATGATGAAAGGGACTAATCTTATGAAATATATTTGCACAGTTTGTGGACAAGTTATTGAAAGCGATACGATGCCTGAAGTTTGCCCAGTTTGCGGCGCTAAGACTTTTAAGCTGATGGATGAGGAAAATAAAGCATATGCTGATGAACACAGAATCGGTGTTGCTCAAGGTTTGGATGAACGTATTGTTGCCGGTCTTCGTGAACACTTTAATGGTGAATGCTGCGAAGTTGGTATGTATTTGGCAATGAGCCGTCAGGCTGATCGTGAAGGCTATCCTGAAATTGCAGAAGCTTTCAAACGCTATGCTTTAGATGAAGCTGATCACGCTGCTCGTATTGCTGAAATGCTTGGAGAAGTTGTTACTGATTCTACTGAAAAGAACGTTGAAATGCGCGCTGCTGCCGAATTTGGCGCTTGCGATGGTAAAAAGAAAATCGCTACTTTGGCTAAAGAACTCGGTTATGATGCCGTTCATGACAGCATTCATGAAATGGCTAAAGACGAAGCTCGTCACGGCAGAGGTTTTGATGGTTTATTGAAACGTTATTTCAATAAATAATCTTTCTTTATAAGATTAAAGCACCTCTCCGCAAAGAGAGGTGCTTTTTTACCAGTTACTTAATATACAACTGAGCCCTATGGATACATACACGCCACCTTTGCGATGGTCTTTTTGGCTTTGCACCGCATCCCAACAGTATAAAGGTAAATGCATATAACCGCTTTCCAGCTGTATTCCCAAACGATTATTAAATCTATATTCTCCGCGAACCCCTATGCCATAAGTAAAATCTGAACGATTTTTTTCAATAACTTTGGCATTTTCAAGCGAATAATATGTTTGATAAAGGACACCAAATTTCCCTAAAATTCCTAATTGCCAATTTTCTATTTGCAAGAAATTATATCCGATATTTCCTGTTGTTATCGGCATCCAGTTCCTACTTCCTGCGCCGTAAGGCAACATTCTTGAACCGGAAATTTCTAACTCTCCTAAAAAACGATAATATTGGTATCCTAAGGTTATTGATGCATACGGCTCAAAGGATTTATCCACCCCTATTCCACCGGCTCCAAACAATAGATATCCGAATTGTTTAGGATAAAACGATCGTTCTTTTGCTACCACCGGCGGTGTCGACTTCATCCCTGTTTCCGCCTGAACAATCTGTACAAATACACATAACATCAGTGTCACTATGACTGCTTGATACTTCATAATACTTTTGGTCTTCATCGCTTATTATTTTTTAGTTAAGTTAAACAATTTATCGCGCTTTTTGACATCTTCTCTAATAATAAAAGACGGCATAAATCTATATTTACACCGCCTTCTATATATCTTTTTTTATTAATCGTCAACGACTACTTATTATTTTGGAGTTTGTTTCATCGTTGGGCGAAAATTCTTGGCATAACGGTTAAAATCCTTAACCTGTTGATTTCCCCACCCCATTATATATTGATTACCCATTACTATAAACGGAGTTCCCAAACTTTGTTGTGACACCTTGAATTTGCGTGCATATCCTAACATATATCCCATGTTATTACCTTCACGGATGTTTAATTCTTTAATATCATAATTTTTGTAATATCTTTGCATATACTCTCGTGCGTGTTCGCAATGAATACAGCCGGGTTGTGAAAATACATAAATTCTATTTGTGGCGTTTTCACTCTTACAACCACTCATTATCATAGATGCCATAAGCAAAACGCAAGCTAATATTTTTTTCATTTTTACCTCTTTCTATCCTTTTATTTACATATTGAGTGAGATTTTATCTTTTAATCCTTAAAAATCATTAAATGAATTGGCTTTTGCACACTATATTCTTGACATAACTTTTTTTTGGGTGTTAAATTTGTTCGCTTTTTAAAACAATTTAATAAAAGGATATTTGGTTATGGCTCTGAAAAACATTAGAGAGAACAGCTATCCGGATTGGTATCAAAATGTGATAGCTGCTGCTGATATGGCCGAAGTTTCCTCTTCTCCGGGGTGTATGGTTATTAAACCTTGGGGATACGGAATTTGGGAACGTATTCAGCGCTTATTAGATGAAAAGATTAAGGAAACAAATCATGAAAATTGCTATTTCCCGCTTTTCATCCCCTTAAGCTATTTCCAAAAAGAAGCCGAACACGTTGAAGGTTTTGCTAAAGAAATGGCTATTGTTACTCATTCTCGTTTAAGCATGGAAGATGGTAAACTCGTTCCGGCGAGCCCACTTGAAGAACCTCTTATCGTTCGACCTACTTCAGAGACCATTATTGCCGATTCATTCTCTAAATGGGTACACTCTTATCGTGATTTGCCGGTTTTGATTAACCAATGGGCTAACGTTGTTCGTTGGGAAATGAGACCTCGTTTGTTCTTGCGTACTCGTGAATTCTTGTGGCAAGAAGGACATACCGCTCACTCTACTTTTCAGGAAGCTGAGCAAGAAGCTGAAACGATGCTTAAAGTGTATGAAGATTTATGCGTTAATGATATGGCTATGCCGGTTATTAAAGGTAAAAAACCAGAGTACGATAAATTCCCTGGTGCCGTTACGACTTATTGTATTGAAGCTATGATGCAAGACGGTCGTTCTTTGCAAGCTGGCACTTCTCACTTCTTGGGACAAAACTTCGCTAAATCTGCGAACATTACGTTCATTAACTCGAATAATGAACAAGAATTTGCTTATACAACTTCTTGGGGTGTTTCGACTCGTCTTATCGGTGGTTTGATTATGACACATGCTGATGACGAAGGTATGTGCGTTCCGCCGAAGCTCGCTCCGTATCAGGTGGTTATTATCCCTATTCTCAAAGATAAGAGCAAAACGGATGAAATTAACGCTTATGCCGAAAAAATTAAAAATGCTATCAAAGATAAATTCTTTGGTGGAGAAAAAGTTCGCGTTAAGCTGGATAATCGCCCGAAAGAAGCTATTGATAAGATGTGGGAATGGACACGTAAAGGAGCTCCTATCATCGTTGAAGTCGGCGCTAAAGATTTGGAAAAGAATGCTGTTATGTTCCGCAATCGTATTAATATCAGCGATAGTAACTGGAAGAATTTTGAAGACATTGACGCTTTTGTGGCTTCAATTTCCGATAAATTGCAAAATATCCAAGATACGATGTTACAACGTGCGCAAGATCGTTTGAGTCACAATGTGATTACAGATATTAAAACAGCAAAAGATTTTGAAGCATACTTTGCTAATCAAAATGTTTATTTGGATAACAATGGTAAAGCTCCGAAAGTTGCTTTTGTTCGTGGTAAGTGGTCCGGTGATGAAGCTACTCTTGATAAATTGAAAGAAATGCGCTTGACTATTCGTTGCATTCCGTTTGATCAAAGCGGCACTGAAGGCGAATGTTTGCTTTCCGGAAAAGCCGGTGCAACTCTTGATGTCATCTATGCACGTTCTTACTAATCGGCATTGATTATATATCTAAATTTCTTTTTTTAAGCTCCTCTTTAGAATTTGTTTCTTTAGAGGAGTTTTTTTTATAGATATCCCCGGGTAAACCCGGGGTTCTTGGAAAGGCACCATTAAGGTGCCTTTCTTTACAACTCCAAATGGA
>CALXPU010000012.1 GCA_944390455.1 uncultured Alphaproteobacteria bacterium
GTTTTACCATGGTCTACGTGACCGATAGTACCAATGTTGCAGTGTGGCTTACTGCGTTCAAACTTCTCTTTTGCCATCTTAATCTTCTCCTAAAATATAAACAAAAAGATTTTCATTAAACGGATTATTTTCCCAACAAGAAAAATCCGCTATTGGAGTGCCGTCCGCAAAACGAACAGCACTCCGATTAAAAATTAAGCGTTTTTAGCTTTAATAGTTTCAGCAACTTCTCTCGGAACTTCAGCATAATGATCGAAGAGCATTGTAAATTGAGCACGACCTTGAGACAAGGAACGTAATGTATTTACATAACCGAACATATTAGCCAAAGGAACATGAGCATCAACAACACGAGCATTACCGCGTTGATCCATACCGTTAACCAAACCACGTCTTGAGTTCAAGTCACCGATAATATCACCCATATATTCTTCCGGAGTAACAACTTCAACCTTCATAATAGGTTCAAGCAAAACAGCTGCAGCTTGACGCATACCTTCTCTGAAAGCTGCACGGGCAGCAATTTCAAAGCACATAACGTTAGAGTCAACTTCGTGGTATGCACCATCATAAAGTGTACATTTAACACCAGTTACCGGATATCCTGCCAAAACGCCGGCATCCATAGCTGAGCGTAAACCTTTTTCAACACCTGGGATATATTCCTTCGGAACGTTACCGCCAACAACAGTGTTATTAAATTCAAAACCGGTATAACCTTCCATCGGTTCAAATTTAATTTTAACCTTAGCGAACTGACCGGCACCACCGGATTGTTTCTTGTGAGTATATTCAATATCGCAAGGTTTAGTAATTGTTTCACGATAAGCAACTTGAGGATTACCAACGTTAGCATCAACTTTAAATTCACGACGCAAACGATCTACGATAATATCCAAGTGCAATTCACCCATACCTTTAATAATGGTTTGACCAGAGTCTGGATCAGAAGAAACTTTGAATGAAGGATCTTCCATAGCCAAACGAGAAAGAGCCAAGCCCATTTTTTCAACATCGGCTTTAGTTTTTGGTTCAACAGCCAACTCAATAACTGGATCAGGGAATACCATGTTTTCCAAAACAATTGGATTGCTTGAATCACACAAAGTATCACCAGTTGTTGTATCTTTAAGACCTGCCAAAGCAATAATATCACCAGCATATGCTTCTTTTATATCATCACGCTTATTAGCATGCATCAAAAGCATACGACCGATTCTTTCTTTCTTATCTTTAACAGAGTTATAGATATAAGAACCAGCATTGATTGTACCTGAATAGATACGTGTAAAGGTTAAAGAACCAACGAACGGGTCGTTCATGATCTTGAATGCCAAAGCTGCCAAAGGTTGATTATCATCAGCCTTACGGGTAATAACTTCTTCAGTACCCGGTTTAACACCTTCTACATCAGGCAAATCAAGCGGAGAAGGCAAATAATCAACAACGGCATCCAACAAAGGTTGTACACCTTTGTTTTTGAAAGCTGTTCCGCACAAAACCGGAACAAAAGACATGCTCAATGTACCTTTACGAATACATTTTTTCAGAGTATCAATAGAAATTTCTTTACCTTCGAAATAGTCTTCCATTGCTTGGTCGTCCATTTCAACGGCAGTTTCAACTAATTTTGCATGATATTCTTCAGCTTTATCTTTGAATTCAGCAGGAATATCTGTAACATTAATTGGAGCATCAGCTGTATCGCCAGTATAAACGATAGCTTTCATGTTAATCAAATCAATCACACCCTGAAATTCAGCTTCAGCACCGATTGGCAATTGCAAAGCCAAAGGTCTTGCACCCAAACGGTCAACAATCATATCCAAGCAGCGATAGAAATTAGCTCCGATTCTGTCCATCTTGTTGCAGAAGCAGATTCTCGGAACATTATATTTATCAGCTTGGCGCCAAACTGTTTCAGACTGAGGTTCAACACCGGCAACAGAGTCAAATACGGTAATAGCACCATCCAATACGCGCAAAGAACGTTCAACTTCAACAGTGAAGTCAACGTGGCCCGGCGTATCAATGATGTTAATACGATGACCTTTCCAGTAACAAGTGGTAGCTGCGGAAGTAATAGTAATACCGCGTTCTTGTTCTTGTTCCATCCAGTCCATCGTAGCTGCACCATCGTGAGTTTCACCAATTTTGTGGTTTACACCCGTATAGTACAAAATACGCTCTGTTGTAGTGGTTTTACCGGCATCAATATGAGCCATGATACCGATGTTTCTATACATTTGTAAAGAATGTGTACGAGCCATTGTCTTATGTTCCCTAAAAAATTAGAACTTGTAATGAGAGAAAGCTTTATTAGCTTCAGCCATTTTGTGTGTATCTTCACGTTTTTTAACGGCAGCACCACGATTAGCAAAAGCATCAAGCAATTCGTTAGCAAGTTTATCGGTCATGGTTGTTTCAGAACGTTTCTTAGCAGCGGCAATAATCCAACGGATAGCCAAAGCTTGACGACGATCAGCTCTTACTTCGCAAGGAACTTGGTAAGTAGCACCGCCGACACGACGAGAGCGAACTTCCAAAACCGGTTTAACATTTTCAATAGCTTCGTGGAACACGGTCAGAGCATCTTGTTTAGATTTCTGAGCCATAATATCAAAAGCTGAGTAAACGATTTTTTCAGCAACAGCTTTTTTACCTTGTTCCATAACATTGTTAATAAATTTAGCAACTACCTGGTCATTATATTTAGCATCAGGCAGTACAACTCTTTTTACAGCACTATGACGACGTGACATCTGGTATTCTCCTATTTAGGTCTCTTAGCGCCGTATAAAGAACGACGTTGACGACGTTTAGCAATTCCTTGAGTATCCAAGGTACCACGAATGATATGATAACGAACACCAGGCAAGTCTTTCACACGGCCTCCTCTAATCAGCACCACTGAGTGTTCTTGAAGATTATGACCTTCACCAGGGATGTAGCTGATTACTTCAGAGCCATTGGTTAGACGCACACGTGCCACTTTACGTAAAGCGGAGTTTGGTTTTTTCGGGGTAGTAGTATAAACCCTTGTACAAACACCTCTTTTTTGTGGGCAAGCATCCAAAGCCGGGACTTTGTTTCTCTTCTCTTTCGGTGTTCGTGATTTACGAATTAACTGATTAATTGTAGGCATCACAATTTCCTTAAAAAAATTAAAATTATTAAAACGACTTGCCTTGAAAGCGAGATAACCATGGATTTGATTTTTAATTCATTAAAGCCACAGAGACCAGACTTTTAAGACAAAACAGACCAAGGGCACAAACTGCGCCCTTTGATAAGTTGACCAAACTTAGCCCGTTTTTTTTATGAAGTCAACCATTATTTTAAACATTTTTTAATTTAAATGTGTTTTAAAGAGCGTTTCCGAATCGCAAACACGATACTTATTGACTAACCGCTCATTTTTTGGTACTATATAAGAGTAATAAGGAAGTATGGAGTAAGAATTATGTTTATTGAAGCAACACCTCCACCAGATGAAGCAGCAAGACGCGCTGAAGAACAAGCCTTGTTAAAACAAGACTTAATGGAAGTGTCTGCCCAAGTAAACACAAACATCACTCAAGAAAGCTTCATCGCAGATTTTGCCGAAAGCGAAAAAGAAAGCAAACAGTTAGAAGCCCAACTTAATTCTCCCGTATCAGATCCATACTTAGCACCACAAGTTTGTAATATTGGTAATTGGAATGGAATGTGGATACTTGAACCTGATAATGAATATTCTGAAATAGCCAAAGTACCCAATAAGCCACGCGACATGATTACACGCGACGATATAACAATTGAGGACAAAGAACTTACTCAAGAAGATGTCGCCAATGGAGTAACCCTCGGTTCATACAAAGCAGAATTTGATGAATTAACCATCCACCGTTTTAGCGTTTCCGAAGAAACCGCAAATTTCATAACGGAACATACACAACAAAGCCTCACACCGGAAACAGCAGAGAGCAAAGTTAATAATGTCCTTCGCCAACTAAGCGTACTTTATCATGAAAATCTCCATAGAAAACATAACATCTACGACGGAATGGGAAAACTTGGAGATACGCCGATAAACACCATTAAAGAAGACCGCTTGACCGAAACCACCGCAAAAGCAACCGAATATCTGGCAATAGCTCAACTCTACACTTCTCTCAAAGAACAAGGTGTCAAAAATCTTGACATTGACGGAGAATTAAAGCCCTTGGAATCAATGCTCGATTTATGTCCAAATCTACGTGAAACCATTGAAAAAAATGGCTTTAATGTCAACGACCCCCAAAGTGTACGCAACGTCGTTAAAGCAGCATCTGATTATTGGCATGATGAAATAAAACCTCTATATGAAGAACAACATGCCAACGCTGCCACCCATAATGTCAACGAAAATGTTTCCTTTAGCACACAACTACGCACTTCCAAAGAAGATCCGGAAAAACGCTATCAAAAAACATCTAAGCTCATGCTGTCTAATGTATACATTGGAAGCAACACCTATGTAGATTTAAATCACTGCCGCGACCTATTAGATACAATGAGTACCGAAGAGGCACAAAAAATAATGGATAATCATAATATTACTCCGCCTCAAAGACCCTCTCAGGAAACACTCATGGCCGTTGATAAATACTTAGAACAAAAAGGCGCCCATACGGATGAAGAAAAACAAGCCATGCTAGAAGTGGCATTCATTAAAATTGTAGATCGCGCACCTGACGCCGACCAAGAACTAAAAAAAATCATGTTGCAAAATGGTGGCAGCATCAAATACAGCGATGGCTTAGTTGAAACGCACATACCAAACAGTAATTTGGTAACTATCGGAAAAGATAAAGGAAAAACTTTTGTACTTCATAGTTTCACCGATTTCAGTAAAAAACCGGAAAAAGCCCACACAAACGAAAACACTGCATCGACTCAAAAAGAAGAAAAATCAAACAACAATCAATTAAACCAACAACAAGTAAATTACCTCATAAATCAAGCACGCTCCCGTTAATGGTTAATTTCATTTTGGTTCTTTTCGCGAGGCAAAATTTTCTTCTAAAATATTTTTCATTTTTCAAAAAAAACTCTTTACAAATGAAAACAAATCATCTAATAAGAGAAAATGTTCATGCGCCCGTAGCTCAGCAGGATAGAGCAACAGCCTTCTAAGCTGTGGGTCAGGCGTTCGAATCGCCTCGGGCGTACCACGATAAATTAAGGGTTAGATTTTTTCTGACCCTTTATTTTTTTAAATTTTCCAGACAAACCAAAGATTATACCTTGCAAAACAAAGCGGATTCTGTTAAGATAGATTAATGGAGAAAAGAAATGACAGATAATTCGCACGCCAAAATAGGGCAACGTATTAAAAAGAGTAAAGAACATCCGCTAGGTTGGAAATATGTAGATGCAATTCCGCCGGATATGCCCTGCATATTAACATTATCCGGCTCAAATACAGATAATTCCAAAAAAGCGAACGGCTTTGCGAAAATGATTGAAGAGATATTAAAAAATAAAAAGATAGCCCTCTTTTCTGCCGAATACGATACCACCGGCCGCAAATCTGTCACCGACCGTTTAGCTTTGCTAAATCACTACAACCAAGGTGATGCCAATGATCCGCTGTTGCATTATCGCGAAGAAAAATACGGTTACATTCCGCAGTATATAAAAGACATCTATCAAAAAACCATTGCCCCTCGTTTACGCGATGAAAACGGCAATAAAGTAGCCATCGCCAAAGCGGCACAACGCCTAAACATGATATCGTTCGTCAATCACTGCCAAGGAAGCACAGTTGCTTTCCAGATGGAACGCTTGATGAAAGAAGACCTAAAACAACTGGGTTACAGCGATAAAGTCCAAGATTATCTGTTAAAACAAGTACACAATATCGACGTTGCACCGGTCGTACCAATTGGCATAACCCAAACAACCACAATAAAGTTTGGCTCTTTGTCTGATGAAAAAGCGACTAGCGTCCACACCCCAAAAGTTGAATATATATTGCGTCGGAAACGCGAACATGAACGCTTTATGAAAGGCGTCAACGGCAATGAAACCGAACGCAAAGCAGGCAACCGCCCTTTCATTATGAATTTCTCGGTATTTCGTCCCACTTCAAACGAAACTATTTTTGCCGTTAATAACATTTATCCGGTAGAAATACAAAAAGACGAAGACATGGAAGGAATAGAACACGTTTTTGCCAGCTACTCGGATAAAGATGATGATGACCGAACCAAACAGGGCAACCAACTGAGCCAAGCTTTACATGAAGTAGTAAACATTATGGCTGAACATAGTTTGAAAAACGAAAAAGAACTGACCGAACTGCCGGATATTTTCAAAATGCCGAAAATGAAACGTATTATTGAGCGAGCGCAAAACAATCGTTACGACTTTATGAGCAAAGAAACCAAAATACTACGTGCCCGCCGTAATAAAATTTCACGCTAAATTACATTGATGACAACAAAAAAGCGACAGTCCAAACAACTGCCGCTTTTCTTTCAATTCCCCAATCAGACTTAGAATGGAACATCATCATCCATAACGTCAGCACCGGCGGCAGGAGTGCTATCCCAACCGGAAGCAGCAGATGAATCATAAATATCACCGGCACCGGCAGGAGCGCCATCACCACCACGACCATCAAGCATAACCAAAGTGCTATTGAAGTTTTGCAAAACAACTTCTGTTGTATAGCGTTTTTGACCGTTCTGATCATCCCATTCACGAGTTTGGAGTTGACCTTCCAAATAAACTTTAGAACCTTTACGCAAGAATCTCTCTGCAGTATCAGCCAAACCGGAATTAAAAATTACAACACGATGCCATTCTGTACGATCTTTGCGTTCCCCACTAACCTTATCACGCCAACTATCAGTGGTTGCCAAGCTAAAAGAAACAACTTTTGCACCGCTCTGTGTATTGCTGACACGCGGATCTTGTCCCAAGTTACCAACCAAAATCACCTTATTAATGCTTCCTGCCATTTTATTTTTACCTTTACAAAAAAAATTAACTGTTAAGAGGAGTATAAACACCAAAATTTAGACTGCAAACACTTTTAGAACTTTTTACACTTAGTTTGCCGTCACTTTTAATTAATAAACCTGTTTAAACTCTCCCTTTTGATACATTTCAATAATATACTTAGCGGACTTAATGCTTCCGCTGTGCATTAAAAACTCGCTCCACTTTTCCTGCGCTTCGGCGCTATTTGCCGCTTGAGAAAGTTTATCATAATCAAAACCTTTAACTTGTTTAGCCAAATCACCCCAAAGTTTAACGGCTACATAGCTATAAACCTCCAATCCTTCCGGTTCAATACCGAGCAACCGTAAATTAACCAGATTCTCCGTAAACATCAAACTGTCTTTAAGTCCCGGAAGATCCATTACATAAAGCCCTTCCGCATCTTTCCCTAATTTTTTAAGGGCATTCGGACTAATCAATCCTTTGTTTGTAAATACGATTAAACGCGAATTAACCTCTTTCGCCGCATCAATAAAATTCACGGTTTCATCGCTTTCACCCAACACCACTGCAATATGCACGCCATCTTCTTCCAAAGAACGCGCCAAATCATAAACACCACCCTGCTCACGATTCAAAGCATAGAATTTAAGCAATTCACTTTTACCATAGCGGCGAAATTCATCATAAAGAGATTTAGCCACTTCCGCATAACCATTTTCCGGTTTATCATTATACACAAACCCGACTTTAAGTCCGGCAAAATTACGATTATAAAATCTAAAGAAATCCCCACTCATCTGCGCCTTTGTGCCCAAAAGCAAAATTTGCCCTTTTTTATCTAAATTAGCAGCATTATACGTAACGGTCGTCGGCACAATTTGAAAGATTTTGGCATTATCATAAATATCGGCAATTTCATCAAAACGATTAGAGCAATACGGTCCCACGACCAAACCGATTTTTTTAGATTTAAGCAACGTCAACATTTCCGCCGTAGAGATCGCCAAACGATCATCACATCTATCATCAATCGTAAGCATATCAAGACGTTCGCCATTAAGTCCGCCATTATCGTTAATTTCTTGAATAGCCAACCGTGCACCGTTAAACAGTTCCGTACCTGCTTGAGCATATTCTCCGGCTTTAGGTGCAATAACCGCCAAGGTAATATCTGCTTTTGCTGGCAAACCAACCGCCAACAAAGCAAGACCTCCTAAAAAAGCGCACCCAATTTTCGTTATACTTTTCATTACAATCAAATCATTAGTCTGTTTTATAAAACCAAAACATTTATATACCGTATTTTTAAATTAGCAAGTTTTTTATATAAAAAAAGTCGCCATTGCAGCGACATATAAGCCCCAAGAACTTCCGTGAATGAGCGGCAGGGTCCTCCTCATTATAAGCACCACCAGGCACCTCATCCGCTGTCGCTCAAACACAATAGCTATGTTTCAATTAGAAAGTATAGCGAAGACCGGCTGTAACTTCCATCAAGTTATCAAGATTTTTCATTCCGACATAGCTATAACGTCCCATCAAGCGGAAAGAAACATTTTCGGTCATTTTATAAGACATACCGACACCGGCACGATAACCGATACGTTGTTTATCATCGCTTGTTCCGTTAAATTTGTACTTTGTGTTATAGTTAGCCACACCAATAGAAGCCAAAGCATTAAAATCAGAACACATAATCGGCATACGGCCATACAAATCTAAACCATAAGCATAAAATTCTGATTTAATTTCATCACCGGCTTCATGAGCTTTACGCTCTGGAGCCTGCTGGAAGAAAGCTTCAATACTGGTATATTCGCCAATATCAGTACCCATATTAACCATCCAAGAGTTATAATCTCTCTTAGCATCAGAAGCAATACCGCCTTGTTTTGTATGAGAATAAACATAATCAGCCCCGATATAAGGTTTAAAATGACTATTACCCATACTCCAATCAGCCGCTTGAGCATTTAATGCAAATACCGATACGGCCGCAGCTAATAAACAAATTTTCTTCATATTAAAAACTCCATAATAAACTAAAATTAACTTTAGTCCTAAAGTACTATAAGATTTATAATACTTCTCGCTAGCTATATATTCCGCAATTTTACCTTTTAAATAGGTGGTACAAATTTTTTTTACGTTTTTTTTACATAAAAGCTTTAAAACACTGAATAAAGTAGAATAAAAAAAGGAAATAAAAATGAATTTCGTCCCTCCGATAAAAGAATGTAATTTGTGTCCGCGCCTGTGTGAATTCAGAGCTAAAAACCAACAAAAATATCCTCATTATCACAATGGTCCGGTAACACCTTTTGGAGAATTATCTGCAGAAATATTAATTGTAGGTTTAGCTCCTGGATTAAATGGCGCCAACCAAACCAACCGTCCGTTTACCAACGACTATGCCGGTGACGTTTTATACCCTATATTAAAGAAATACGGATTCGCCAAAGGAGAATATCAAAAACGCAAAGACGACGGTTACGAACTGATAAACGTCCGCATAACCAATGCGGTTCGCTGTGTTCCCCCAGAGAACAAACCGACCACGGAAGAAGAAAAAACTTGCCGTCAATTTTTAATCAAAGAAATCAATGCAATGCCGAATTTAAAAATCATTTTAAGCCTAGGCACCATTTCGCATAAAAATGTCTTACAAGCCTTAGGATTAAAACAATCTTTTGCCAAATTTAAGCATGGAGAAATTTATCAATTACCCACTCGTCAAAACTTATGGCTGATAGATAGTTATCACACTTCGCGCTATAACATCAACACCGGCGTATTGACGTATGAAATGTTTGAAGAAATCATCAAAAAGATACAGGAATTATTAAATAAATGAAAAAAATGTTATTTTCCACCCCTCAAAAAAAGACCGGCTTTGGCGCATTATTCAAAACCGCATTATGTGCTTTATTACTGTTGGCAACCCAATGTTTGGCAACAATCATTTTATGCGCTCGTAGCATCTGGCCGGATTTTGAATACGAACAAATCATTGCCAATGCCAATCTAAACACCACCGACTTTGACCTATTGAATTTCAGTCCGGAAATTAAATACTATTTAATCGGCGGCATAACCTTATACTTATTGCTCATCAGCCTATGCAGCAATCGTTTCATGCTCAAACTGTCGGGAATATTTATTTTAATATTCATCTGGCAACTACGCATCATTCCTTACTATTACTATCGCAACACCTACACAGATTTATATGAAAAATACTACCAAGCACCACAAATAACCGCAGCCGATTTCCCCGAGCACAAGCGTAATTTATTGGTTGTCTATATGGAAAGCACGGAAAACAATTTCAGCGATGCCGAATTATATGAAAACAACCTGCTCCCCAGATTAACCGATTTAACCAAGAGCAACCCTCATTTTAGCAATTACAACATGCTGTACGGCACCAACTACACCAAAGCAGCACTTGTAACCGGACTATGCGGAATTCCATACTCAACTCCCTCCCCCAAAATGGAATCAATATACAATCACCTCAGAAACATCACCTGCCTTTCAGATATATTAAGTAACAATGGCTACGAAACTTGGTTTGCGCAAACCGCCGACCACTTTTTCGCATACACCGATGTATTTTACAAAAGCCACAAATATAAAAACGTCATTGACCGCCAAGTTCTAACTCAAGGCATGAGCAAAGAAGATATAAAAAAATATAAAAGTTCCTATGGCGGATTAAGTGATAAGCTGATGTTTGACTACATCTTAAACTTATTTAAAAATCAAACCGTTAAAGAACCTTTTTTATTTACCACCTTTACAATTGACACACATGTTCCCGGAACGGTTTTACCCTATAACTGCCCCAAGAAATACGGCGATGTTCGTGATAACATTGCCTGTGCCGACACCGTTGTAAGCAACTTCATCTCCGAGTTTCAAAAAACACCATATTGGGAAAATACCACTGTTGTAATTTTAGGAGATCACCCAATGTTTAAACCTCTTAAAGTATATTCCAACAAAGATTATAAACGCGGTATTTATAATGTTTTTTTGAATACCCCAAAAGAATTACAATATAATTCAACCAAACCCTATACGCCGCTAGATTTAACCGCGAGTTTCATAGAAGCCTTAGGTATCAAATTAGTTAACCATAGTTTTGGGCTTGGGCGCTCGCTTTTTTCAGATATTCCGTCACTCATCACGCACAAAGACTACAATCTAAAAACCGCCGTGCGTCAAAAATCCAAAATCTATGAAGATTTTAGCCTCACCGTTCCCCCGCGCTTTGTTCCCTATACTTTAGGTGAAGAAATAAACAACAATAATATAAAAACATACGTAGAATATGCGGAAACCATACTAGAAAAAGTCTTCGTCAATGGCATCGGTTTAAAATTAGAAAAACTTCCCCATAAAAACTTAGAAATGGAATTAACCTTTAATGCTATGCTCACCAGCAAACCGAGATTAATTATAAAATTGAACCAAAAAGAATTAGAAGAATTTAAGTTAGAAAAACGCCCCGGACCACAAACCGTAAAAGTGATTTTGCCTAAAGAAAAAATCACCTCTCCGGAATTGAATCTTGAATTCATCAACAACAATTTCCGCTCGGCTGTCAGCCAAAGCATAAATATCCAAAAACTAATCATCAGAGAAATTCAATAACTTGGAACACAAAACAAAACGATTATCTAAAAAAAAGAAAAACATGAAAGAGGAACAATGTTAAAAAGGATTATTGCGCTCATATTTGCCATTATATTTATCGGAAGCATCAACACGGCTCAAGCTATCAGCTTCAGTCAAAAAACGAAATTAGTAAATTTGCGCATCACTCCGGAATATAAAACTCTTTCCCAAGACACCAAACAAATGACCATTATTGCAGAAGCCGACATAGAACAAGGATGGCATCTATATTGGGATAATCCCGGAGATATTGGCGGTCCGACAACTTTAACCTTTTTTGAATCTCCCAATTATCTGGAAACATCTTCTGTGCACTCATCCCCATCAAAATCTGTCTATGAAGATATTATCACCTCGTATGTCTATACCAAAAAGATTTATTTTCGTAGCACGTTTGAATTAAAAGATTTAGACACGATAACACGTTTACCTTTCCGAGCCGTTTTATCTTATACAGCTTGCCGAGAGTCTTGCTTACCGGAAGAAATACACCTAAACTTTGCCTTGCCGATAAGTACAAAAGCAGAAGAAAATCCGACTTACTTAAATATTGTTATGCAAGCCGAAAACACTTTTCCGCTAAGATTAAATGCTAAAGCCAAACTAAATGAAAGCCATCTGGAAATAGAGCTTCAAGATAAGATTTTTGAAGATTGCGGAGAAGCGGAATTCGTCAGTCGCCACCCCAAAAGAAACGCTCTATCCGAATTACCGGAAACCACCGTTGCCACTCATAATCAAATCAAAGTAGATTTTTCCGACCAAGAGCTCCCGCCGGATTTTAAAGGTATTATTCTCTGCCCCGGACATGCTTATTATATAGAACCGAACACTGTAGAAAATCTATCCGCCAACATAAACCAAGAACCACAAAAAATTTCCGTGGCGTCAAGTGCTTCCTCTTCCAATGTTCCTTCAGAAAATCAAGGATTGTGGTACTATATCTTAACTGCATTTATCGCTGGATTAATATTAAATTTAATGCCATGCGTTTTACCAATATTAAGCCTAAAGGCTCTTTACCTGATACAAAACAAACAACATGCCAATATTTTTTCCGCACTATCATATTTAAGCGGTGTTGTATGCTCCTTTTTAGTTCTGGCGGGAATTTTATTTTACCTCCGAGAAATCGGTAATGAACTAGGCTGGGGTTTCCAACTGCAATCACCACTTTTTAATGTTATCTTGTTACTGCTGTTTTTTATCATATTTTTAAATCTGATAGACAAGCTGCCTTTACCGGATACATTTGCAAATACTTTAAGTAAAATCGCCGGCAAGCAGAGTTTCTTAACCGGATTTTTTGCCGTTGTAATTGCTTGCCCCTGCACTGGACCATTTATGGGAGCGGCTTTGGGATATGCCATCACCAAACCAGCCCTGATATATTTCAGTATCTTTTTAGCCTTAAGTATCGGCTATGCTCTCCCTTATACAATGATAGAATTGTTCCCCCGCTTTTTCTTAAAATATATTCCCAAACCAGGCTATTGGATGATAACCTTAAAGCGCATTTTAGCCTTACCGATATTACTAACATGTTTCTGGCTCGGGTGGATTATTGCCAACCAAATCGCACCAGCGCAAGACAAAGCGGAAATTGCATGGGAGGATTATGCTCCGCAAAAAGTAGAAACCGCCATAAAAAACAATCAACCGGTGTTCATAAACTTTACCGCCAAATGGTGCCTTGTTTGCTTGCTTAACGATAAGAGCACGCTTTCCACCCAAACTTTCAAAGATTTAGCAAAACAGAAAAACATCAAACTGTTCAAAGCCGATTGGACGAATAAAGATGAAACAATCGGCGAAGCGCTCAAGAGTTATAATCGCAACAGTATTCCGTTATATGTATATTATCCGCAAGGCTCAAACCCCCCCAAAATCTTACCTCAGATTTTAACCACCGACATCATAACGGAAGAACTGAAATAATCATAAAAAAACGCCGACCATAACCCAAGCCGGCGTTTTTTTTCTAGTACATTTATCTATGCGCAGATTTTGTATTGACCATACTTTTATGATGAGCCAAATTTCGAATTGTTTTCGTTTGGCTTAAATCAATTCCCATCCCACGAAAATCTTTAAGAAACTCAGAACGAGCAAATTTTTCCGGATTAATAATCGCCCCTTTTTCATTAACAATACGCTCTTCCAACAAAGGTCTCAATATATTAGATTTAGGATTATCTTTAATCATCGACAATTCATTTTCATCCGTCGCCAACAAACTATTAAATGCCAACTGCAAATGCAATGCATTATCCGGATTTTCCTGCAAATAATCACAAATCGCCGCCCCTACAACACGATAAACCGGCGTTGCCATTTCAGTACAGCATTCTCTATGCGTACGTACCCAATCTTGGGTTGTAACCATCACCTTTTTCGGCATATACGGATCTTCATTTTCCATATAACGCATCGTGCGTTTAAAATCAGCCCTTTTATAAGTTTTCGCAAAGACTTCACTCACACACAAATTGACTGAACCATCCGGTTTGCGAATAGCCCAAGAACCTCTATCTCCGGTTTCACCAATCCCTTCAACTATAGCATTTGGTCCCAAATAGACGGCATCATACTCCGCTTCTGATTTTTTAGCCGCAGAAATCACCGAACGAATATTTCCGTTGCTGTCATAAATATCTTCAGGTTTAAAATTTTTTTCCAACCACTTTGTATTAGAGGTCCAAATATCCGGCTCTCCATTATCATCCCATTTTGTCGGATCATTAACAGCATGTTTAAACACTTTATTTTGTAAATAATGAACCGTTTCATCCATATGTTCGGGAGACAATGCATCAGGATGAGCATTTAAATAGCGTTCCACGGCTTCTGAGCGCATAATCATTTCTCCATCATCACCTTCCGGACATTCACCTTCATGCCCAATAAAGATTCCCCCGTCAGAACTAATAAATTGCCCACGTTCATCTGTTTTATTATAAAAAAGAAAGCCATTACCACGCGCAGCAGAACCGTCCCATTCCGTATAATCAACATCTTGTCCTTTAATTCCCTTAGGCAACGGAACAATTACTCTTTTAACATCTGTCGAAAGAAATTTAACCGCATAAGGTTTATCAAACGAAGCCCTTAATGAATCATTTTTAATCATACTCCCACTCCCTGTAAAATCTCTAAAAAAACATTACCCTATTATAGCATACAATAGGGTAACTGTCCATATTCATTTTAAGTAAAAGAAACCAAACAACTCTACAAGTTTTGAGCCTTTGCCTTAAGTTCATAAAGTTTATCCAAAGCCTCACGAGGCGACAAACTATCCACATCTAGAGCTTTCAGTTCTAAAACAGCAGGATTTTCCGGCACTGGTTTCTCTTTTTCTTTAAGAGCTTCAAACAAAGGCAAATCATCTTCAACAGCAGTGAGCACCTTATGTTGTTTTTCATCTTCCAACAATTTCAAAACCTGCTCAGCCCGTTTAACCGTCAGAGATGGAAGCCCCGCCAACCTTGCCACATGAATACCATATGAACGATCTGCCGCCCCTTCAATCACCTCATGCATAAAGACCACATCTCCGTTAAATTCCTTAATTTTCATACAATGCAGACTTAAGCCTTTAAGTTTATTATGCAGTTTCGTGAGTTCATGATAGTGTGTCGCAAAGATAGTACGACAACGATTAACTTCGGCTAATTGTTCCACCACCGCCCAAGCGATAGAAAGCCCGTCAAACGTAGCCGTACCACGTCCGATTTCATCTAAGATAACAAAGGAACGTTCATCAGCCCGATTAAGAATAGCGGCAGTCTCGACCATTTCCACCATAAAAGTAGAGCGTCCGCGAGCCAAATCATCACTAGCCCCCACACGAGAGAACACTTTATTAACCACACCGATAACCGCGCTTTTCGCCGGCACAAACGAACCCATTTGCGCCATAATGGCAATAAGTGCGTTTTGGCGCAAGAACGTAGATTTACCCGCCATATTCGGACCGGTTAAAAGCCAAATGCGATCATCATCGTGTTTAAGCACACAATCATTACCCACAAAACTTGTTCCGCTCTCACGTTTAAGCGCCGCTTCAACCACCGGATGCCGTCCGTCAATCACTTCAAAATCCAAACTATCGTTTAAGACCGGACGTACATAATTGTAATCCGCCGCCAATTCCGCCAACGCCGCATCCACATCAAACTTAGCCATAATCTCAGCTGAAAGCGCAATCATATCGGCCTGAACCAACGCACGCTGCGTTAATTCCTCAAATAATTGCATTTCCACCGCCAACGCCTTTTCATCAGCAGATAGCACTTCACTTTCCAAACGACACAACTCATCAGTCGTAAAGCGCACTGCGTTTAAGACCGATTGACGATGAATAAACTTTTTGTTTTCCAAGAGTTTATCAGCAAATTTAGCCGGCACTTCCACATAATAGCCAATAACCGAATTATTTTTAATTTTCAGTACGGAAACACCTGTTTCTTGCGCATATTGTTCACGTAACTGCTCGCATTGCGCCGCACTGTCGCTGCGAATATGGCGTAAATGGTCCAGAGGTGGATATGCCCCCTCTTTAATAAAACCGCCATTTCTTGCCAACACCGGCAAATCCTCACGATTATCCAACAACATATTGTCAATCGCATCCCAAAGCGACGAGTGGTCAAAGAAGCTGTTTGCTAATTGAAACAATGCTTGCGGAGGTAAAGAATAAACCGTATCCGGCTGATAGTTTTGGAAATTAAGAATAATCTCTTTAACCATCGGCACCACTTTAAGCGTCGCCGCCAAATCATACAAATCCTTAGGTCCGCCGCGTCCCAAACTCAAACGTTGCAAAGCTCTTTTCATATCCAAGCAGTGTCTGAGCGCATCACGTAAAGCAAAACGCACTTCCGGATTATCCACAAAAAAGGACACGGCATCAAGCCTATCGTTAATTTCCTTAACATTAAGCGACGGAGACGCCAACCGTTCAGCCAACAAACGACCGCCGACACCGGTAACCGTTCTATCTAAAACCCGAAGCAAACTAACACCGCCTGCGGTTGTCGGATAGAGCAGTTCCAAACTTTTACGTGTCGCCGCATCAATTTCCATAATTTCTGTTTCATGCACACGGCGAGGCGCTTCAATACGAGGCAATTTTCCTTTTTGTGTATTTTCCACATACTCAAACAAAACACCTGCCGCCACGGTTTCCGCTTTAGAGAAGTCTCCAAACGCATCCAAAGTCTGCACTTGATAAGCCTTAAGTAATGCGCTCATGGCACTATCATAGTTAAAGCGCGCCTTAGGCCAAACCGAAAGTCTTTCACGATATTCCGCAAACAAAGAAAAGAAATCCGGCAATTCAAGTAATTTATCAGAAATAAGCAATTCCACCGGATCAAGTCTGGCCAAAGCGGTAGAAAGCACGGTATGCGCCGGAACATCACCGATTTTAAGTGTTTGCAAAAAGAAAGCACCGGTAGAAATATCCAACCACGCAATACCAATATCTGCCGAGCGCACATATGCGCAAGCAATAAAGTTATCTCTTTTAGCATCAAGAAGCGTATCTTCAGTCAGCGTCCCCGGCGTAACAAGGCGAACAACTTCACGTTTCACAATCGCTTTATAGCCGCGTTTTTTAGCTTCTTTCGGATCTTCCGTTTGTTCACAAATAGCGACTTTATAGCCAAGTTTAATTAATCGTGCGAGATAAATTTCATATGCATGAAAAGGAACACCGCACATAGGAATTTCTTTTCCGCTTGCGGATTTACTACGGCTGGTCAACGTCAAACCGAGAGCCCCCGAAACCGTGATAGCATCTTCAAAAAACAACTCATAAAAATCGCCCATTCTGTAAAACAGCAAATATTCGGGATGTTCTTTTTTTATTTCAATATATTGCGCCATAGCCGGCGTCATTGTCTGGGTATCTGTATCTTCAAACGAAGCCATTCCGTTCTTTTGCATTTTAGCCCGACTTTCCTCTTTACAAGCACAATTTTCGCTGACTTCTAAAATATTTTTCTCAGCAGTTCCTGCCACATCATCAGATTGTTCTTTTAAACACGCCTCAACCACGATACTAACTCTTTCAAAAAACGACAAATCAAAAATTTCAAGATTAACGAATTCTAAACTTGGAGCGAATTATAATACAACAACTACCGATAGTCCACGATAATTTTAGAGATATACTAATGATAAATCAAGATGACGAATTCCTTGGCGTAGATAAGAACTCCGGCTTTGCATTGCGTGTTATTATATTGTCCATTCCAGCCGGTCTCATCTTTTTGATATTAGGTTTATGCGACATATTATCCACTCCGCTCGCCGCTTTATCATATATCTGCATTTTGTTTTTTAATACCGTATTTTTAATGCCGATATCCACCGAACTTCAACAAATCAAAAAGTACATTTTAAGTTTATCCTCAGGCGCCAGTGAAGAAAAAGAATTAAGCAATTTAACTGAAAAAGAAACGCGTGATTTAACTGCAGCCATTAACTCCATGCATAAATTCTGGGTAGCCAAAACCGGCACATTAGAAAACCGCACCTTATCAGATGCGGCAGTCTTAGACACCCTCCCCGATCCTTTAATGATGATAAACCAATCTTACAACGTCATCGGAGCCAACCTTGCCGCCAGACGATTGTTTGAAACAGATTTAAATGGCAAAGACATCAAAAACTTTATCCAAGATACAAAGTTTAATACCACCCTATCCAAAGTATTAAATAACGAAAGTAAACAAGAAGAATTAAATTTATGCTTAAGCACCCAAAAAGAAAAACCGAAATTCTATGTTCGTATCAGTACGATTCCATGGTTTGCCAAAGGAGAAATCGTCGCCGTTATCTCGTTCTATGATTTACATAAAGCCCTCCAATTAGAGCAAATGCAGCAAGACTTTGTCGCCAATGCCAGCCACGAATTGCGCACCCCTTTATCTATCATATCGGGTTTTATAGAAACACTGCAAACCACCGCCAAAGATGACGAAAAAGCACGAGATAAATTTCTTCACATCATGCAAGAACAAACCAGCTATATGTCAGCTTTAATAGAAAACTTGCTCTCTTTGTCCAAGATAGAATTGAGCATCAACACTCCGCCTGAAGACAAAGTAAACATCAACGGTATTATCCGAGAAATAAAGAGCGCTTTAGAAATAAAACTAAAAGAACATCATTTGGAATTAAGCACCCGCTTTGCTCGTTTACCACACATCATAGCCGACGAGCATCAAATCACACAAGTTTTACAAAACCTAATGGATAACGCGGTAAAATATGCCTCCGATAATAGCGTCATTTCGGTTATAACGGCAAAAATAAATGAAATACCTAAAAACCGTTATTATGAAGTAGCCGAAGGAGAAACCGTAGAAATCAGTATCTCCAACAGCGGTGTTACCATCAGTAAAGAAGATTTAAATCGCCTAACCGAGCGTTTTTACCGTTTACAAGAACACAAAAACAAAAACATCAAAGGAACGGGACTTGGATTATCCATAGCATCACAAATCATCAAACGTCACCGCGGCAATTTAATTATCACCTCCGAAAATGGTTTAACAACGTTCAAGATTTACCTTCCGCTAAAGCTCTAAACAAAAAGGCAGACACTCAAAAAAGAGTATCTGCCCATTTCAAAAATTAAACTTTTGCTTTCCGAGCTTTTTTCCGTTGATACGAAATACGGAACGGCGTCAATAACACACCGGCCACCAAGAGCAACGCCCAATAAAGTCCCCATGTTCTCAAAAGAACTTCTGGATAAATCTGACTTTTCTTAAGAGTATCCTCATTAAAGACACTTTTACTGATAAAGATATTTTCTCTCACGCCGGAACGATATCTGCCATAGCGATACACTTGCACTTTTTCGCCGACATAAAGAGGCTCTTTTCTAAAAACATCTTTAGGATACGAATAATAAACCGTCTTATTATCCACCACAAAGCGTTTTCCGCTAATTTCCGTAAGCGTACCTTCACCGACTTTTTCTAGTTTCCGATTAGG
This sequence comes from uncultured Alphaproteobacteria bacterium, assembly GCA_944390455.1. Taxonomy (GTDB): domain Bacteria; phylum Pseudomonadota; class Alphaproteobacteria; order RF32; family CAG-239; genus CAG-267. The sequence goes on from CALXPU010000012.1 coordinate 19,672, forward strand.
GTTCATCCAGATAACAGCAAACGCCGTCGCCCCCAAAAACAGAACCAACCCAATCATAATGTATTTATTGCTATTTGGGCTAAATAGCCAAAACGCCATCACCACAAAAGCTAGCGCAATCATAGTGACCAGCCGTTCAGAAACCAGCAATTCTTTCCAATAGTGCCGAGATAGCGCATCATTGATAACTTTCGCATCCTGAATAGACACTTTAGAGATAAGCGGTTCATCACCTTTATCATAAACAAAGCACTTATCACCGACCTTCAAGCTATCGGTATATTCCAACCCTTGCAACGACAAAGCGTCATACGCTTTTTTCGGAAACCAACTCCGACACACACTATCCTTATCGCTGACAATACTGACTGAAACCGCATCATAATCAACCGTTTCAATCACACCGCTGTCAATCAGCTCATAATCGGTCGAAACAATGCGACTGCACGAGGTTATGAGCAAAACCGTCAATAATAACCAAAACTTTTTCATACTAATTATTTTTAAAGTGAAACATAATAATCAAATTACTGTTCTCAAAATATCACGAAACCAAAAGATTTCAAGCACAAAAAAGGCCGCCCGAAAAGAGCGACCTTACCAACAATGCAAATCTCTCTACAAATAACGTCTTGGATTAGCTTTATACGTACCCAAGAAGTGAATACTTTCAGAATAAAATTTAAGTTCTTCAAAAGCTAATTTGAACTCACGAGATTCCGGATGTGCTTCTATCTCTACATAAAACTGAGCAGATACAAAGTTACCCCCGATAACATAACTCTCAATTTTCGTTAAGTTAACACCATTGGTTGCAAAACCGCCCAACGCTTTATAAAGAGCCGCCGGAATATTTTTCACATGAAAAACAAGTGAGGTAATAAATTTAGAACCATCATCTTTCGGCATCGTTTTAGTACGGCTCATCACCAAAAATCTGGTTGTATTGTTTTTATCATTTTCAATATTAGAAACCAAGATTTGCAATCCATAAATATCCGCCGCCAACTTAGAAGCAATTGCCGCTCTGGTTTTATCCTGCATTTCAACAATACGTTCGCAAGACTTCGCCGTATCAATACGAGAAAGCGCTTTAATGGTATGCTGTTTCAAAAACTCGGAACACTGAGCCAAAGCTTGTGGATGCGAAGCTGCTGCCTCAATATCTTCAAGTTTTGCCCCCGGAAGTGCCAAAAGTTGATGTTCCACGCGTAAAAAGTGTTCTCCGATAATAGTCAAACCGGTTTTGGGCAAGAGAAAATGCACATCAGAAACACGACCGGCATTAGAATTTTCAACTGGAATAACCGCAAAATCCGCTTCACCGTTATTAACCAATTCCATAGCCTGTTCAAACGTATCGCACGGAATATAATCCGCCCCTGGAAAAAGCTCGGTACAAGCGATATGCGAATAAGCGCCGAGCGCCCCCTGAAAAGTAATTTTCTGCATTTTTCATATCCTCAAAAATAAAACTCAATTAGAAAAATCATAACAAAAAAAGCCCCACTGTCAAGTCGGAGTTTCCACAAAAATAAAACGTCGCATAAAACTATACGACGTTCCATTAATCAATCAAAACACTTACCGCTTAATATTGTCCTTTTTGCGCAAATTTCTCATGCCACTTTGTCATCACATCAACCGCTTCGTCACGACACTCTGCAATCGGCGTAGCATAAACCCCATCTTTGAGCATTTGATATAAATCATCATCTTTAAAACCGATACGCGCCGCATCTTCACGAGTAGCCGCAAAATAAATATTTTGAATATTCGCCCATTTTGCCGTCATCAAACACATCGGACAAGGCTCACAACTTGTATAGAGCACACACCCGCTTAAATCCCAAGTTCCCAGCGCCTGACAAGCCAAACGAATAGTATAAACTTCACCATGCGCGGACGGATCGTTATTTGCTAAAACATGATTAAACCCTTCGGCAATTTTTTTTCCATCTTTATAAATTACAGCCCCAAACGGTCCCCCCATCGGCACATCAGCACAAGCAAGAGAAGCCGCCGACATCTGGATAGCTTCTTTCATGGCCTCAACATCTTGTTTTGTAATTTCAACCATCACAAACCTCTTTAAATAACATCACAAACGTTTTAGAAATATAAGAAAAACAAAAAAGAGTCAAGTCCCCTCAAATAGAGAAATATTAAAGAAAAATCCATGAAATTATCATTTCCTCTTTACAAACAAAAAGTGCGATCCTTACACCGCACTTATAATTTACAAGTCTTAAAGAGCTCACCCAATAAATTCTCTCAAACGCATCTAAATTTTCACGCCTTAAAGAAATAACTTCAAGCCATCTTTCAATGCTTCTGGAACTTTTATTCCTTAAAGAATTTATTGGTTTTCGGGAATCCAAACGGAACCAATCGTCCGACTTGCGCACGATGTCCAAGCCATGTAAGCAGCTCTTTCTCATTAGCCACACCGCCGGAACGATTATAACAAAAGCCCTCTTCTTCCTTAAAGATTTGGATGTCAGACATTTTGCATCCCGCCTGATATTTCTGCAAACCAACACCGCGACCACGTGCCATGGTCGGAATTTCCTCCAATTTAAAGATAAGCAGTTTGCGGTTTTCACCAACAATAGCCACCATATCGCCGGTAATTTTTTTACAGAACGCCGCCGTTTCACCTTCTGCCAAATTAAGGATTTTACGTCCGTTGCGTGTTTGCGCAATAATATGACTTTCATCAATCACAAAGCCGTGTCCGTAATCAGAAGCAACCACATATTTTGCCCCTTTTTCAAAAACAAACATAGCGCAAACATTATCCGTACCACCCAAATCAATCATCAAGCGCACCGGCTGTCCAAATCCACGTCCTGAAGGAATTTCGCTGGCATTGATATTAAAGAATTTTCCGGATGTATCAAACAAAATGATTTTGTCGGTTGTATAGGCATGAATAGCCAACTGCAACGCATCATCTTCCTTGAATTTGAAGTCATCATTAAGCGGCACATACCCCTTCATACTTCTAATCCAACCTTTTTGCGAAAGAATAATGGTAATCGGCTCTTTTTCAACCATAACTTCAATCGGCACGTCAACATCTTCGGGCATATCGGCAAACTGACTGCGACGACGACCAAGCGGTGTTTTTTTGCCAAATTTATCTTTCATCACATTGATTTCTTCTGCCAATTTAGCAAAGCGCAATTCTTCACTGCCGAGTAATTTTTCAAGTTCATTTTTCTCTTCGGTCAGTTCGTCAAATTCACCACGAATTTCCTCTTCTTCCAATTTACGCAAGTTGCGCAATTTCATATTGAGAATAGCTTCCGCCTGATTATCAGTCAAAGCGAATTTCGCCATCAATGATGCTTTAGCATCTTCTTCTTCACGAATAATGCGAATAACTTCATCCAAATTCAAATACGCAATCAAATAACCGGATAAAATTTCCAATCTGGCCATAATTTTATCCAAACGATATTGCGATTTACGAATAAGAACTTTATGTCTGTGATTTAGATATTCTTTAAGAACTTCCTTAAGGCTCATCACTCTCGGCACACCATCGGAAGAAAGCACGTTCATATTCATAGCAAAACGTACTTCAAGCTCGGTCTGTTTGAATAAATGCTCCATTAAGAGATTAGCATCAACTGTACGATTCTTCGGTTCCAAGACAATCCGCACGTCATGAGCGGATTCGTCACGCACATCGGCCAAGAGAGGCAATTTTTTATCTTCCAAAAGTTGTGCGATTTTTTCAATCAATTTGGATTTAATCACTTGGTACGGAATTTCCGTAACCACGATTTGATATTGCCCTTTACCAAGGTCTTCTTTTTCCCATTTCGCCCGAATACGGAAATAACCTTTACCGTGCGTATAAGCGTCAACAATCGCCTTCTGATCGGCAATAATCAAACCGCCGGTAGGAAAATCAGGTCCTTTAACATATTTAACCAAATCCGTAATTTCGCATTCTGGATTTTTGATTAAATAGAGTAAAGCGTCTGCCACTTCGCCTAAGTTATGCGGCGGAATATTCGTTGCCATACCAACGGCAATACCGGCCGAACCATTACACAAGAGGTTTGGCACAGCCGCAGGCATAACTACAGGCTCTTGTTCTTCGCCATCGTATGTATCCATAAAATCAACGGCGTTTTCGTTTAAGCCTTCCATTAAGGCCATAGCAAATTCGGTCAAGCGCGCTTCGGTATAACGCATGGCGGCAGCGCCATCTCCGTCAATATTACCAAAGTTACCTTGTCCGTCCACCAAAGGATAGCGCACAGAAAAATCTTGCGCCAAACGCACCATAGCACCATAAACAGCGCTATCGCCGTGTGGGTGATATTTACCGATAACATCACCAACCACTCTCGCACATTTCTTAAAACCGGATTTGGGATCAAGTTTTAACTGACGCATCGCATACAACAAACGACGATGCACAGGTTTAAGTCCGTCACGCACATCAGGTAACGAGCGAGCCACAATCGTTGACATCGCATAAGAAAGATATCTTTTGCTTAATTCTTCTTTTAACTTAACGTCATGAATTCTTTCTTCTACAACTTCTTCTTCCATTACACCCTCAGTTATCATCTGCCGCAAGGCAAAAACTTAGTTCAATATATAACCAACGACGCCCTCAAATCAAACAGCAGAGATTTTCTATTATCTTCATCACCCGCCATCTGACGCTTAGTCCAAAGTATATTTCAACCAACAAAAACTCAGACCGCGACACCGTAAAAATGTTTCTCCGTCTCTTCCCTCTGCTTTGCTTCATAATTAACCGCCACCACTTCTGTTTGTGAGGTGCTTTCATTAACGGCATCTTTGCCATCAAAATAGCGCCACACATCAGCCCGAGAAGCTGGTATCGTCAAATTATGAAACTTAAAAAAGTTCTCTTTTAAGAAAAACTCAGTCATCTTTAGCACATTAAAAATTTCTGCATAAGTCGGTTGATAGTTGTTATCCACAACAAAATGCGGATATAAGAACAACTTATCGCGATACGGTTCCCCAACTTCTCTGCAAACCGCCTTTCCCGTACGAGGCGAAACATAATAAAGTCCCTCGGTTTGCCCCGTGACCGCACAACAATCAAGCGACAACCCCACCCCTAAATATTCCAAAGCATAAAACTCAAAAAAGGCATATTGCACCAGCATCTCTTTAAGGTCAGAAGCGGCAAAAAAGCGCCCTGCCACCTCATAGAGTAACGGCACTTCCTCATTTTCGTTCAATAAAGCTTTAAACATCGGCAACAATGAAGTCATCAATTCCAAGCGCTTAAAATCAGACATCATCAAAACAGCATTAGGCTCCAGCAATTCCAACCGAAAAAGGCGACGCATATTTTCTTCCAACCTCGCCGACGCTTCAAAAAAGATTTTATTCCCCGGTTGAAATAAGCCTCTGTTTTTCTTAGAAGTTCCGTCAGCAACAAACGCCGTAATTTTTCCTTTACAACGCGTCAACAACGTCACGATTAAGGCTTTTTCGCCATATTTTCGCGCGCTTAGCACATATCCTTCATCTTTAATTATCATTTTTTGAAGCACAAACCTAATAAAACATAGCTAGAACTATAAACTTTTTGAGGTGATTGTCAACCATCAGCGCTCAAGATGTGCAAAGATACCCCTTGATTTCCGCACCATTTTACCCCACACAAAAAGCTCAAGCGGATAAGACCTCTCTCTTATTTAACAACAAGCACAAAAAGTCTACCCACTCGAGCTTAGTAATATTCAAAACACAAAAGACGATTTAAAAGATATCCAAACGTTTGCGCACTTCATCAAACTGTTTCAACACTTCCAATACGCCTTTCATATCTTTAAGCGCAATAGTGTTCGGACCATCAGAAAGTGCCTTATCTGGATTCTCGTGTGTTTCCATAAATACGGCAGCCACGCCAACAGCCACAGCCGCTCTTGCAAGAACCGGAGCAAACTCACGTTGTCCACCTGAAGAACCGCCCATACCGCCTGGTTGTTGTACGGAGTGTGTCGCATCAAAGATAATCGGACAACCGGTATCTTGAGCCATACGAGGCAACCCACGCATATCCGTAACGAGTGTGTTATAACCGAAACTTGTACCACGTTCGGTCAAACAAACATTATGATTACCAGATTCGTCGCATTTAACCACCAAATTTTTGGCTTCCCAAGGCGCCAAGAACTGTCCTTTTTTAATATTAACCACTTTACCGGTCTGAGCTGCAGCCACAACCAAATCTGTCTGACGGCATAAGAAAGCCGGAATTTGGAGCATATCAACATGTTGAGCCACAATAGCGCACTGTTCATGTTCATGCACGTCGGTAACGATTGGCAAATTATTATAAAGTTTTTTAATTTCATCAAACGTGCGCATACCTTCTTCCAAACCCACACCACGCGCACCATGAATAGAAGTACGATTAGCTTTGTCAAAAGAAGCCTTAAAAATATAAGGAATATTAAGTTCCTTAGTAATTTCCACCATAGCTCCTGCAATATCAATAGCATGCTGTCTACTTTCAATCTGGCAAGGTCCGCAAAGCAAACCAAAAGGCAAATTATTAGAAAGTTTTACGCCATTAACGTCAACAATTCTTTGTTCCATAGTTATCCCTTTCAAAAAGTATCAGTTGCAAGAAAGGTATGTCATTTTTCTTTAAGCGTCAATCAAAATAAACTTTTCCCCATTCTCTCCCAAGAAACACAAAAAAAATCCCCGATTTGCCAAAGCAAAAAGGGGATAAAATTCAAAGTACGTTAAGCTCTTTTCTTCCGCATCTTATCAAGCTTATGAACCTGATGATCATAAATAGAAGCGTAAGAAACACCTCTTTGAGCCATTTTTTCCTGAAGAGAAACACCATCTTTAACAGCCTCTTGCTCGGCACGATGTTTAACCTCATTCAAAACTTCCGGCAACAATTCAATATTATAGCTAACCGCATACGTGAATAAAATTCTGATATTCAGTTTTTCATCCAACAAATCTTTTTGCAGCGCAAGAATATCCTCATCACCACCACGTACAAGATACTTTTTATTTTTGTAACGTCTGTGCCATCCGCTTCTGCTCATAGAAAGAGCATAGGTAAACAGCGTAGAGTTATGCTCTAGCATAAACTCCAGACAAGAGAGATACATCTGAGACGTCTGTTCCATATAAAGGCGAAGAAAATTTCGCGCATCAGCCAGATTACCCAAACCACACAACGCTTCAACAAAAGCTAATTCTCTCTCTGCACTCAATGTGCCAACTTCGGCTTCGCGAACGAATGCCATAATTTCTGTCTTACACATAACAAAATAATTAAAATTAAAAAAAATAAAAAACCTAAAAATAAATAAGTTCAAGTAATGTAACGCCTATAATCAGTTTTGTAAAGCAAAAAAACACCCTCCGCCCGAATGAGCGAAGGGTATTAATTAAATCAATAAGTTAGAGCAAGCTCTTAAATTGACATTTGAGTTTTTATCAAAGTGCCCCATGAGTTTCACGAGCATATTTGACATAATCTTTATAATATTCCTCAAGACTCTGTTGAACTTTATAGTTAACGGTTCCTTTCGGGAATTTGCCATGTTTATCAGGCTTACCCGCTGGCATTCCGGTTAAAAGTTCAATACCGTCGTCAACCGTGTCAATCGCATAGATAGAGAACAAGCCGTTATCAACTGCCTCTAAAACATCTTCACGAAGCATCAAGTTTGCAACATTTGTACGAGGAATAATCACGCCTTGTGTACCGGTTAAACCGTTATATTTACAAACTTCAAAGAAGCCTTCAATTTTTTCGTTCACTCCACCGATTGGTTGAATTTCACCAAATTGGTTAATAGAACCCGTAACGGCAAGAGATTGTTTAATCGGCAATTCTGCAATAGCGGAAAGCATGCAATAATATTCAGTAGAAGATGCTGAGTCGCCATCCACACCGCCATACGATTGCTCAAAAACGATGGAAGCAGAAAGAGATAGCGGCGAACGTTTAGCAAAACGATTAGAAATTAACGCCTGCAAAATCAAAACACCTTTAGAGTGAATTGGCCCGCTCATCGCAACTTCACGTTCAATATTGATAAACTCACCACGCCCCAAACGAACCTGCGTTGTAATACGTGTCGGCTTACCAAAAGAATTGCGTGTAAAGTTATAAACCACCAACCCGTTAATCTGCCCTACTCTCTCGCCTTTAACATCAAGCAAGATGGTGCCTTTATCAATTTGCTCAAGCATCGCTTCGTTTACTCTATCCGCACGATAGATTTGCGATTTGATAGCTTGCTCAATATGATTTTTACCAATTTGGGTTGCTTTGGATTTACGCGCCCAATAATCAGCTTCTTTAAGCAAGTCTCCGATAGAAGAAACATGCGCAGTTAATTTTTCGGTATCGTCAGCCAAACGAGATGAATATTCAATCACTCTGGCAACAGCCTGTTTATTAAGAGAGCGCAAATTTTTCTTCTTAGTCAAAGACCCGATAAGTTTCGCATATTCAATTTCATTTTCATCGGTTCTGTCAATCGCCATACCAAAATCAGCTTCTACTTTAAAGTAATCGCAAAAATCGGAATCACGTTCGCTAAGTAAGTCATATAAATCGGCATCACCGGTCATAACCACTTTAACGTCCAAAGGAATTGGCTGAGGATCAAGCGAAATTGTAGAAAAGCTTGTATCCTCGCTCGGAGCTTCAATTTTAATTTCTTTAGATGCAAGAGCGCGTTTAAGTGAATCCCAAGAATATGGCTGCAACAAAAGTTTACGAGCATCAATTAACAAAAAGCCGCCGTTTGCTTTATGAAGAGCACCGCTTTTTATTAAGCTAAAATCGGTAATTAACGCACCGAACTGCTGTAAACGTTCAATTTTTCCAACCAGATTCCCTTGTGTTGGGTGGTCAAGTAAAACAATCGGCGCACCGCTGTTCGGAACATTTTTAACCACCACATTAACCTTAAATTTGCTATATTTATCTTCCTCTTGTTGGCTTTTTAATTGCGTAAGCAAACCGAGCATCGGTTCTTCTTCGCCCTGAGGTTTATTATCCTGATTATAGTCAGGTACAAAGCTTGTGATATTTTCCAAAATATACTGTTGCACGGATTTCAAATAATCAGCAACTTTTTTATTCCCGCGATATTTTTGCTTAATTTCGCTAAGCGGTTTTTTAATAGCGTCTTTAACTAATTTTTCTTGAAGTTTTTTAATTTCTTCAGTTTGCTTTTCTTCCCAAGCCGGCGCGTCTTCTTGATGCTGAGCAATTTCTTCTTGCATAGCGTTCAAGTCAGCCATAATTTCATTTTTTTCTTCATCAGAAAGCGTATCAAAAACATCCGGACTGATAATTTCGCCGTTTTTCATCGGAGCCACAACCACCCCCATCGGCATATGCAAAAGAGAAACCTTTTTACCTTTTGCTTTCTTCTGCAATACTTTCACATAGTCATTACGTTTTTCCTGATATTTTTCGCGAATAATAGCCAGTTGTTCTTCATACATTTCATTTTTAACAACTTCCGGCAGTTCATGCTCTACTTTATCGGTAAATTCTTCCATTTCCTTAGCAAAACCGCTAGCTTCACCAGCCGGAAAATTAATGGCAATCGGCTTATGAGGTTCTTCAAAATTATACACATAAACCCAATCATCAGGAGTTGCGCGTTTTTTACCTTCTTTTTCAAGAATACGCTTTACCAAACTGGTTTTACCGGTTCCCTCTGGCCCTAAGCAAAACAAGTTATACCCCTTAGATTTAATGTTAATTCCAAGCTCAACTGCGCTAATCGCCCTGTCTTGTCCCAAAGCGGAAAGTCTTTCCTCCAAATCTGCCGTTGTGTTAAACTCAAATTTAGCAGGATCGCATTTACGATAAAGTTGCTCAGAAGTTAATTTCGTGATAGCCATTTTAAAAAATATCCTTTAATACTATATAAAACAACGCTCTTAATTTATAAGAGTATCGTAACGTAAAAAAACTAATATAGAGTAAAGATTTTGCAAGATTTGGAATTTAGCCGCATATTTTTTGGATCATTAGGTATCGGAAGTATCTTTTTTCTATACTTTCATACCCGCTTGCGCCTCTGGCAAATATTGAAAATAAACGCAAAAAAAAGTTTACAAAAAATCAAAAATAAAGAGCGCCCTTTTTTCTATAATTCCTATTACACCAAACAAACTGCCACCCGCAAATTCTTTCATCAATCCGCCACCGCAGAAGCAAAAATATATATTGCCTTGAGCACCTCTCTTAAAAAAGGCGAAAAAAATCTAAAAAAAGCCATTGAACAATCCCCCAAAAACTGGAAATTACTTTTGCTTTACGCTGATATATGCTTAATCCAAAACAAGCGCGTTGAATTTGGGAATGCCTTAAATAATCTACATTTACCATTTTTAGCGCCATCGGCGTTACGTGCGGATTATTTACGTTTAAGCGCACTCAATGATTTGTATCAAACCAATATGTACGATGCGTCAAAAAAATTATCCAAAGCCCTAAAAATTTATCAAAAAAACAGTTTCACATACGAAGAAGCCGAATGTTATTTAGCGCTAGGGCAGACATATCGTATCAGCGGGGTATTTGATGTAGCCTATACCATGTTTCAAGAAGCAGAAAAGCTATATAAATCTATGGAATTGTCAAGCAAACAAGCCGAAGCCGTCGCATATCAGGGTTTATTGGAAATAAGTCGTGAAAATTATAAAACTTCAGAAGAATATTTTACTCAAGCCGAAAAGATATGCCAAGAACACCATTTATCCCAAACCTTGAATGATATAAAAAATTGGCATGGACTATCCCTATATTTGCAAGCTAAGGAAAAAGAAGCTTTGAAGATGTTTCAAAGCATCACCTCGCAAAAATCCGATATAACCGAAGAGGCCTCTGCCTTTGCATATGAAATGCTGGCACGAATTACGCTACATACCAAACAATTTGATAAAGCTCTACATTACGCGGAACAAGCTTTAATCCGCCACAATGAGAAACATCATCAAGCCGGAATTTTTGAAAATCTATATCTTAAAGCAGAAATTTACTATGCAACCGACAACCTACAAAAAAGCGCTGAAATATTAACCGCTTTAGTACGCAACAAAACCTCAAACTATACCACATTTTATCCGGCCAACGCATATTCTCTGCTGGGGTTAATTGAAATGCGCCAAAACAACCTGCGTATGGCACGCACTTTGTTCAAACAAGCCCTAGATTTAGAAAATAGCAAAAATCGTCTAAAGGGCGCAGCCATTGATTATAACAATTTGGCCGAAATCTGCTTACGAGAAGGAGATAAAAACAGTGCCGAAAATTATCTGCGCCAAGCCCTAAGTTATGCAGAAGAAATTGAAGACGACGAACTAAAGAGCTACCTCAAAGCCAAACTATAAACTCCCCATAAAGACCATAAAACAAGCCTTGCTCGGTATTTCATCTAATAAAAGCATAAAAATACGCCTCCCCCACAAAAAAATGAATAAAATCTCCGATTTAGGTCCACTCCCCACCAATATTTGCTTCAAAATTTTCCCATTCATACCATTTTTTTAAAATTTTACTTGATTTTTGTCTATTTTGTATGTTATAGTACGGACGCTAAAAAAAGAATTATGTTTAATTATAAATATTTATTTTATGGAAACAAATGAAAAATCTTTCATCAATTTTAGAATTAATATTGATGAAACCGTTCGGTTCTCTTGCCGGACGTCAAGTAATAACAACATCGCTGAAAAAGAAATCTTTCGCGTGGGTAGTTTTTATTTTTTCTATGTATTCAACCGTACGGAAAGGCTCAACACCTATTCGTTACGCGAGATAAGCAAAGACGAATTTTATGACAGAAAACGAGAGTTTTTAAATTTCCGCCCCAACAGCCGCACATCTGAATGGGTAGATAAATCAAATAACAGTTTTTCTGTCAAAAACTACTACAACGGAAGCAAAAAAAACAACTGCTATTGGAAACGCAACGTTCCACTGGAAGACTGCATGTTCATTACCGAGAATAATCCACTCAAAGAAATTTACGATGCAGTAAAAAGCGAAGCCGCTATTCGCAAAGCCCAAACTGATGCATTTGACCGAGAAGAAAAATATGAATATGCTCGCAAATGTGGTGGCATGGGCAGAAAACTCGGCATAGCTTACGTGAACGTTTTGCGTATCGGTCCAGAAAAAGGTAAGTTGATGAAATTCAAAGAGTCATATGAACGCGCCATCCAAAAAGCAGAAGAGATGCCGTTATCAGAAGCTCGGGAATTACACAATGACTTATTCCGCCGCGGTCGAGCAACTCGTAAAGCAACAATGGACAAGCTGAACATTCAGTATTTTGATGTTGATGTCAACTTACTGTCTCTAGACGAGCTGGAGAAAAAACTCTTACAGCGCTTAAACGCATACGCAGAAGAAAGTATCCGCATCGCTAAAACCAACTTAGCCAATGCAGATTACGCCACTCGTCAGCAAATGTACGACGCCCTGTTAAACAGTAGCCGTCGTCAGAAAAAAGAAGTTCTGATACAACTTGGAATAGATGTTGCTGCTCTGGATTTAAGTAAATATCCCTTATCCGAAATCAAGCGGGCTCTAGCTGCAACATTAGGCCTTGAGACGGAGAGATAGGAGGGACAGGAACAAGAGAAACAACCCCGTTACAGTTTTAACTGTAGCGGGGTTTCGTTTATCCGAAAAATTTTACTAAATTATTCTTGTACAAAAAAGCGCGTTTGACCATTTTCTTCAAATTCCGCCTCAATAAGCGGATATTTCTCTTTATTGGGCAAATTAAAATGCCACCACTCGTGTTCTAACGCTTTTAGTCCAACATTTTCCATCATATCGCGCAACATTGTTCTGTTTTGAATTTCCTTCTCAAAACCTTCTGCAAACCAATCATATTTAGCTTTTTTCAAATGTTGCTTAAAATCGTCCCATTGTCCCCGAGCAATCTGAACGGCAAATTTTTCCTCATACGCATCTACATTACATGGAAATTTCAATTCTTGACCATCTTCATTCAACAATGTCACATCAACAGCAGAAGCATGACAATGTTGAGAGCGTTCCGGCGTAAGAGCAAAAAATCCCTCCATCGGAATAATTTGTTTCATTAAATAAAAAGCCTTAACCGGACGATAAGCATCACAAATTTTAAGTTTAAGACGTTTTTCCCGCAAAAGAGGTCTTAATTTCATCAAACAATCCATCATATCCGATTGAACAAAACATCGATTCCCCATCCCTACTTGTTGATAGACCGGTGTCTGCATCATATTATCACAGCGCGCATACATCATATCAACCACAAATTCATCATCCGTTTTAATTTCTATCAATCGCACTTCATCCGCAATATTCATCATATACCTCTAGACAAATCAAATTTATCTCAGCATAAAACCAAATAGCATAAAAAACAAGTTCAGCAGGAAAAATAAAAAAAGAGGGAGAAGAAAAATCTTCACCCTCTAAATCTCTCATAAAAAAAATCTACATTTCCAATTTCTCGCAGATTTCATCAATAGAATAGAACGGAACATTAACGTCAGCAACCAACACCACCGCCGGCTTGCTTCCACGGAACACTCTTTTCGCCAAAACCTGCACAGCATCTGCATCAACATCTTTAATTTCTTCAATACGACTGGAAGGATCACTCAACACCCCGCGACCAATCATTTGCCATACTTTTTCCAAAGCGGTATCGTCAGATTTTTCATGCTTGTCCAATTTTTCATTAACCGCCATATTGCGAGACTGCACCACAAGTTCATCCGGCGCTGGAATATCGCAAATATGATTAACCGCCTTAATGATAATATCCGCCATAGTTTTGGCATCAAAATCAGCGGCAACAAGCAGCCTAACCGTTCGAGCTCCATAATAACCGGCAATTTTGAATTCAACCTGAGCGTCAATTTGTTCCTGAGCAAACGCCTGCTCCACCTGTTTCCAAAACATCGACATCATAACGTTCATGGTAGCAGAATCTTCCAACGTCAAATGCCCGACATCCCATCCGAACATCAATCGTGTCAATGTATTACCGGCAAACGCCATACGAGAAAGCCCGCCTGTATAGATATTTTTGACACCCCGAGGCTGCTCAACACCAACCGGAACCTGTCTAAAATACATATTCACGGCATCTTTTAAGTCTGCCAAAGGAATTCTCGGTCCCGAAATAACCAACTCGATATTAGCCGCCGTATAATACGTCTGCATAAACTCACGAACATCTTGAGCCGAATAAGAATCAACAATAGCCAAATAATCATCCGGCATCATCAAATTTTCAGCCCCGAAAGCCGTATGTTTATACAGCAATTTCATACGCCGCATAACCAGAGCTGTTGCCTCTTGTGTTTGTTTAAGAATTGCCAACTTAGCCTGTTCCACCATTTCATCAGAAATAAGGTTTGGATTAAAAATTTGTGAAGCTGTTTCGAGTGCTTCATCCAAATCTTCATTTCCGGCGGTATAGATAGTAGCCGTACCGGCAAAAACCGGAATAATTCCCGTCAGCTGTAATAGCAATACTTTTTCAAATAAGGCCGCAATCCCTTTTTTCGGTTCATTAATATGTCCAACATGAATTGCCACACATACCGAATACTCAGCCGAATATCCGGCATACACAACGTTCATACCGTTACTTAATTGAAACTTTTCCATAATAAGAAATTTTATACATTAAACAAAAAAATCAAATTTATAAAAATAAAAAACCAATTAAGTAATACACTAAATTCATTTTTTTGTCAACAACAAACCCACGCATAAAAAAAAGCGGCTTCATAAACAAATGAAACCGCGCATAAACAACTTGACAAAATATTTATTGTTCCAACGCATAAATATTTGTAACTGCCCAACGATTCTCCTTTTGAGTTAAAGAATAAATAACCGTCCCTTTGCAAAGTCCAAACCAAACCGCATCACAATCTGATTTAGTATATACGGAAAGATCGTTAGTTTCTGGAATAGGTTTAATCTTCGTAATTTCAAAAGAAATTTGTGTCGGACGAGGTGTATCATCGGTTTTGCCGATAACAAATCCTGGAACAAAATCTTTATTACAACCGGCAAAATCAGGTATCATTGTACATTTAACCGTCTGCTCAATAGCACAAAAGATTTTATCCTCAGACTGACATCCAACAGTCAACTCTGCCACGGAATAAGAATGTACCGAGTCGCCGATATTTTGTACTTCTACTACTTCTTTTTGAGGCTCTAAAACTGGAGCATCAACACCTTTCATTTTAAAGAGTGTCCAAAGAGCCGCCGCAAAAATTACTAAAAAACCACAAACAATGACAATTTTTTTAATCATAACCCTCACCTAAAAAAATATCTTAAAATTTAAGCATATTTTTAACATATTAAAATATAAAGTATAGAGAAATATTCTATTTATCAAACAAAACCATTTTTGGAAAGGAACAAGCATGAGGCACAATAACGAAAAAGGATACACGATGATAGAAACAATCATGTACATAAGTATCTTAGGCACATTGGGCGTCATCTTAGCCTCCTACGCAGGAAACGTCATTACCAGATATAAGACCGGACGTATTGCTCAACAAATTATAGATTTAAAAAAAGCTATCATCAATTATACAGCCGCAGACGAGGACTATACTCAATTAAGCGTAGCCAAAATGCAAGAAGACAAAGCTATTCCGCTGGATATGCGCGATTTATATCATGCGCTCAACGGTAGAGTAAATTTTGGTTCTGTCGGCAATGGAACAAACGAAAAATATTTATTTTACATAACCTTTGAAGGAATTTACCAACAAGGATGTATAGAATTACTGTCGCAAGGACAATTTTATGGTGATGGCTCTGATATGGATACTTTAATTGTCAATAATAAAACCGCATGGACTTATGAACATTCATTCTACGATACTTCGTCTATTCAAACTTTATATAAAATCCAATCAAGCGGAAGTGTTGCCGTCAGTATCCGTCCAAGTATGAATCAGATTTTGCGTGCATGCGATGAAGAAGATAATAACAGCATAACCTGGATATTCAGCTAAAAGTCATAAAACATACGAAAAAATAAGATTAGATAGTTGATTAATCAGATTTTTTACTTGCAGTTAGAAAAAGTATTGCTATTTTAACATAAAATTTAAAAAACGGGAGTTTGAGTTATCAAGAAATAAAAGGAGAAAACCATGGTAAACACAGTAACATTACCTCCGGACTATGTACCTAACAAAAAAGAAGAATATATGAACGACATGCAGTTGGAATACTTCCGTCAGAAGTTGCTAGCATGGAAAAAGGATTTATTAAATCAATCAAGTGGCACCTTAGAAGATTTGCGTCAAGGTGGTTTGAATCAACCAGATGATGTAGACAGAGCATCTCTTGAAACCGATAAATCGCTTGATTTACGTACCAAAGACAGAGCCCGCAAATTAATTATAAAAATTGATGAAGCTTTGGAAAGAATAGAAGATGGCACATACGGATATTGTGAAGAAACCGGAGAAGAAATCGGCATAGACCGTTTAATGGCTCGTCCGATTGCCACCTTATGCGTTGAAGCACAAGAACGCCATGAACGCATGGAAAAAACTTATGAAGATGAGGCCTAAGCACATATAGATGTCCACCAAAGATTTTATATTAGCATCAGGATCTCCGCAGCGATTGGCTCTGCTAAAGAACATAGGCTATGAGCCAAAAGAAATACATGCGGCTAATATTGATGAAACCCCTCTTCCCAAAGAGATGCCGTTATCATATATACGTCGTATTGCGCGCGCCAAAGCAGAAGCCGTATCGGCACTATTACCAAACGAAAATATATTGAGTGCTGATACCATAATTGTTGTTGGTCAAAAAATCATTCAAAAATCTCATAGTGATGAAGAACAAACCGCCGTTATGCGTTTGCTATCCGGCAGAACACATCGTGTTATTACGTCTGTTTGCCTAAAATCAAAAGACGGCCGTTTGAGCCAACGCACGGTAACCACAAAAATCATGATGAAACATTTGACTGAAGAAGAAATTGACGCTTACATAAAATCTGGAGAATGGCACGGCGTTGCCGGCTATAAGATAGAAGGAATGCTATCAGGTTTTGTAAAAAGAATAGTCGGTTCATATACGGGCGTTATCGGTCTACCATTATATGAAACTAAAAACATGCTCGATGGAACCGGCATCAGATAAAATATAACCGTGCAACCTTTAACCAAGGAGCAAAATAAATGATAAAAGCAGATACGATAGTTTACGAAAAATCAGGAATTGACGCATGCTTAGCCGTATTAGATAACGGCGCTTTGCGTGAATTTGAAGTATTTAATGAAAGCGAAGCCGGAGAAGGCAACGTATACTTAGGAAGAATAATCAAAAAAATAAATTTATCCGAAAACAAATACGGATTTATGGTAAATATCGGCGACAACAAAGAGGCTTTTATGAACGCCCAAGAAAAAGGCTTATTAGAAGTCAACATGACCGAAGGTCAATGCGTTGTTGTGCAAGTTTCCAAAGAAGCTCATGGCGACAAAGGCGCCAAATTAGTCCGCGCCGTTCAAATCGCCGGTACATATTTGGTATATCGTCCTTTTGGCTCTTTTGTTGACGTTTCAAGCAAAATAGCCGATGAAGAAAAAGTAAGAGAACTTCAAGACGCAGTAATGAAGAATGTCCTTCCGCAACAAGAAGGTTGGGTTGTAAGAACCGCCGCTGCTGAAGCAAACATTAACGACGTTATTGAAGAAATGAGCAAACTACGCAGCATCTATGAAAACATCCGCGTTAAAGCTCGTTCAGCATCTGCTCCTGCATTGTTATTTGCCAAAGAAAACCCTTTGTTTGAGCTTATCCGTCGTTATCAACACGATCTAACAACAATCGTCATCAACGACCATACATTAGAAGAAAAAGTAAAAGCCGTTTTTGATGGAGAAATTGTTTACAAAGCTGAACCAAGCGAAGAATATGGCATTCAAGATATGTTGCAAGAAGCTTTGCAAAAGACCATCAAATTACCTTGCGGTGGCGAAGTTCATATTGAAGAAACCAGAGCGTTGGTTGCAATAGATGTAGACAGCGCCGGCAATGTTGGCAGAGGCGATATGGATAATTTAAACAAAGAAGCCGCCAAAGAAATCGCCCGTCAAATCATTTTACGCAATTTGGCCGGAAAAATTATCATTGATTTCGCAGGTTCTTGCGAATATCGCTTTATGCGTGGCATCATGGATATTCTGGATGAAGAATTAGCCGGCGACGTTTTGGGCGCTCATGTTTTAGGTTTGAGCAAAGCCGGAAATGTAGAGATACTTCGTCGTCGCCGTCGCCCAACATTGTTGGAACAATTCTCCGAAGAATGCCCAACTTGCGGTGGCAGTGGTCGTGTGGAGCTTTAATAATGGAAAATAACGAAAATCCAACTTCTACACCACAAGAACAAACAAACGCCAAAGTCGTTAAAGTTCACAAATGCCCTATATGCGGCAAATTGACTGACAGTGCGCAATATCGTCCGTTTTGTTCAAAGCGTTGTGCCGATATAGATTTGGGTATGTGGTTTAATGAAGGCTACGTAATAGAGGGCAAAGCGCAAGCTGATGAAGAAGAAGGTGAATAAAAAGTTCCCGTGCAATTATAAAAAGACCTCCGTAAAAAGCGGAGGTTTTCTTTTAAGAAATATTTTCAAAAACATCAGAGAATTTTATTCTGCCTTAACTTTAATCCCTAAAAGCTGAATAAGTCCGCCCGCTTGCTGAGGAGAAATCGTAGCACCTTTCAGTTCCGCAAAATCACGAGAAAGAATAATCCCGTCAATCAGTGTATCCGTCAAATCCGTTTTAGAAAAATAAGATTTAAAGCAATTTGTACCTGATAAATCCGCTTCAACCAGTTTAATACCTTGCAGTTTACAATTTGTCAGTTCCGAATTAACCACTTTGGTTTTATGAAAAAACACATCACGGAAAACCGCACTGTCAAAATTTGCATACTGTATGCTAACTTCTTGCCACATAAACTCTTTGAATACAGCTTCAGCAAAATCGCAACCTGTTAATTTGCAATCTTCCGCAAAAATCTCCGCCCAATAGCTTCCCTCAAAACGGCAATTTGCAAAAGAACAATTTTCCATCAATACCTTAACAAACGAAGCTCGATAAAAGTCACAATTTTTAAATTTACATCCGGAAAATTTCACAGTTGAAAATTCCGTTTTCTCAAAAGAAAGATCCTCAAAGGAAAGCCCTTGCGCACAAACTGACGAGAGCTCTCCTTCTTCAAGGCTTTCCACTTTCATCGCAGATAAAGGCGGAAAGTTAGGTTTCATCCACAAATTACTCATGAGCCAACGATTTCAAATACTCAATCTGAATTTTTGCCAAATCTTCAACTGATTTCATAACCACATACTCGCCGTCGCCATGCATTCCTTCGCCTGTGCCGGAGTGCATAATCACGGTTGCACCTTTCTCAGCAAACAAACGAGCATCTGTAGCCCCACCGATTTGTTGAAATTCCACAGAAACACCCATAATTTTTTCCGCCAATTTTTTATATTCAAGAATAAGCGGATTAGTTTCACTCATAACCACCGGTGTAGAAGAAGAAACAATTTTATAAGTAACTCCATCCACACAAGCACTTTGAAGTTTCATTTCAAGCTGTTCCAGAGTGGAAGTTTCCGTCAAACGAACATCTAATAAAGCTTCGGCATGACCTGCAATAATATTAGAAACCTCCCCTCCATTAAGAAGCGCCACATGCATAGTATCAATCCATGTATTTTGAGGTTCACCGCTTTTCAAATCATAATAAGGGAAGATTTGTCGCAAATTAGCCAGCGAACGCATCAATAGTTCATTGGCGTCAATTCCCTCCCATGGTGTAGAACCATGCGCCTGTTTACCTTCGGCAATCAATTTAACAAACACCGGATTTTTACATTTATTAATAATTTTAGTAATATCCCCACCTACATCGTTATCCAAAACAACTTTCGCATTAACCGCCGGAAAACGCTCCATAAACGCATGAGTACTTTTACTTCCTTTTTCTTCATCGGTAGAAAGAATAATTCCGAAATTAACCGGAAGTTTATTTTTCAAAACATAAAGCATAGAATGAATGGCCACCGCTGCAAACGATTTCATATCAAGTGTACCGCGTCCAAACATTTTCCCATCTTCAATATAGGGATTAAACATTTTATCATCAGCTTTAACCACATCAATATGCCCCAAAACGAGAGCGTCTTGCAACATGTCATGATTATTGCGAATAAAAATCACCGGACTAGCGTCTTTAAAGCGTTCAATTTGTACAACAGCATCCGTCCCCTCAAAACAAGAAGCAATATAATCCAAACATTTATCAATTTCCGAAGCCGTACCGGTTTCAGTTTTAAACTTAACTAAAGTTTCCACAGTTTTAAACAAATCCATTTTACCAATTCCTCTCAAACATAATTTTTCTGTATCTTAACCAAATTTTATAAAAAAAGTTTTAATTTCCTTTTAAAATCAAGCAGATATTCACGCTTCAAATATAGACAAAATTTTAAATCACACCTATTTTCCACAATCATTAATTTTTTGCGAGTCGTAACAGAAAAATCAACAGACAATATAAATAATTGAAAAGACTCTTTTTCTTCAAAAAATAGACTCAATATTAGACTCAATATAAAATTTTCGTTTATTTTTTACCGATTATTAAACATTAACATTTAAAGTAATGCCAAAGGTGTATAAGCGGAGACTATTATTGAAACGTTTTATAAGGCGCCTCGGAAACGTGCTTAGCACAATTTCCGTGGTCATGATAATAAATATAAATACTGTATCGGCAGCCACAAGGCTGACTCCGTATCATTTATACCTTTGGGCAAAAAACGCCAATGTTACCCGCTTAGAAGAATATAAACGCTACATCAACATCAAAGATTACACCACACAAAACACCGCTCTTTGCATTGCACAGCAACAAAAAGACTATTCCGCTTATAAACTATTGTTGCAGTTCGGTGCATCAATTCACGTTCCCTGCCACGATAATTCAGACTTACAATGCCGCAAAATTATCAAAGAAGTCGGCGGTATTGATGCCGGTCTGTTAGTATTGGGAGCAGCAGCCATCGGTGGCGGCGCCTTAGCCCTCGGTGGAGGTGGTGGCGGTGGTTCTTCCGGACCTAGCTGTAATGTAAATGATTATCCTCTGGAAGAATGCCCTGAACATGGACAGTGCTCAACTTGTGAAGGTAAATACAAATTAGATCATTGCCAAGAATTCTGGAAAAAAGCCGATGATAGAACCTGCGTACCGGATGACTGTCCAGCAGGCCAATACTTAAAAGGCGGCTGTCCAACATACGTCGGCACCAGCTTAAAAGAAGTTCCCTCAAGCTCATTTTCTGGCTATGAACAATGCTACACATGCCAATACACTTGCGATGTTTCTTCCGGCTTCCATCAAGATAAAGAATCTTGTATGAAGAACTACCCTGGCTACAGTTGTAAACAACATGAAAACGGCTGTTACATCATGGATATAGCTCTTCCTTGCCCTGATGGAGAGGCTTTGAGTTGCGAAGAAAAAGAAGGCTTTACCTTAAACCAAACAGAATCTGGCAATCTATCTGGCAGCAATAAATGCTATCGTTGCACCTACACACCCAATCCTTGTCCGGAAAATCAATACACCAATGGCAAATGTCCTCCGGTTGTCGGCAACAAAGTAGAATATATAGAAAGTGGTTCTATGAGCGGTAATGATAAATGTTATACATGCTCATACAGCTGTAACACAGCACTAGGCTATTACCCAAGCTCTGAAAACTGTGAAGTTGCTAATCCAGGAAAATCCTGTAGTTTGAACGAAGCATCAGGTTGTTACAAAGCCGGAGGGTGCGATAATTCCAAAGGATATTATGACAATGAAGAAGAATTTTCTGCAAAATATCCTGGATACAACGCATTATTCCAAAACGGTTGCTATACCAAAGGAAGCGAAAAAGATTGCCCGAATAATCAATTCACCAGCGGTAACTGTCCGGATATTGAAGGCCAAAACTCCTCACAAATCGCCACACCGAACTATTCGGGTGATAACCGTTGTTATCGTTGTTCATATCAATGCAACACCTCATTAGGTTACTATAACAGCCAAAGTCAATGCACCACGGCACATGTCGGCAACACTTGTTCTACCGTACAACCTTCTGGATGCTATAAAGTATCCGGCTGCGACACCTCAAAAAAATACTATGACAAAAATAGTGACTGTATCATTGCAAACACCAATAAAACTTGTGCATTTGACAGCAATTCAAACTGTTACAAAGTAACCGGTTGTGACAATGCGCAAGGTTATTATGATACACGAGAAGAAGTAAGTTCACAATTCCCAGGATATAATATTATAGAAAGCAACGGTTGTTTTGCACGCGGCACAGCCAAAACATGTCCTGAAGGAGAAACCACAACCTGTACGCCCAGAAAGGGCAACACTGTTGTCAAAAAAGAAAGTGGCAACTATGCTGGTACAGTAAGCTGCGGTATATGTGAATACACCTGCAACAACCAATTAAAATATTACAAGGATAATCAAAGCTGTACAGGTTCAAACTATGGTAAAATCTGCAGTTATGACGAAGAAGCGCAATGTTACAAACCAACCGGATGTAATACTATTTTAGGTTATTATGATTCCGTAAGTGCTTGTGAACAAAAAGAAACCGGTTATTACTGCACCTCTGCTGGTGACGGATGTTACACTAAAGGTATCGCCAAAGATTGTCCTGAAGGCGAATATCTAAAAGGAAAGTGCCCACAAAAACCTGGCGCAACCGCTATTGAAAATCCGTCTGGCAATATGTCCGGTAGCGAAAAATGCTACACCTGCAGTTACAAATGTAACAGTGCCGAAAATTACTATGACGACGCTGGTTCCTGTGAAGCGGCTAACACCGGAAAATTCTGCACTCAAGATGAAGATACACTATGCTATGTTCCGGCTGGATGTAACACTTCAAGTGGCTATTATGATGAAGAAGAGGCATGCTTAGCCGCCAGCACCGGTCACATATGTACTAAAGACCCCACATCTTCTTGTTACGTTCAAGGCGCTTGTAACGAAGCCGAACACTATTACACGGAACAGACCACTTGTGAAAACTATTACACCGGATATAGCTGTACGCAAGCATATGGTTGTTATATCAAAGGCGATGAAAAACCTTGCCCGAGTGAACCGGAACAAGAATATACCGAATGTCCAGAAAAAACGGGTAATACGGCAATACCAACTCCGACAGACAACTTTTCCGGCGCAAAACAATGCTATACCTGCGCATATCAATGTAATGAAGCAGAAAATTACTACACCGATAATGATAGCTGTCAAAGAGCTAATCCGGAACAATTCTGTAATTTAAATGCTGAATCAGGATGCTACATTCCGTCTGGATGTAACAACGCCGGTGGTTATTATGAAGATCAAGGCGATTGTGAAGACGCAAACATCGGCTACACCTGTAAACTTCAAGAAAAATGTTATGTTAAAGACACTCCAAAAGATTGTCCGGCAGAAGAATTTTTAGAAGGACAATGCCCAGAAAAAACAGGTAACACCGTATCTCAATCTCCAACAGGAAACATGAGTGGAGAAAATCAATGCTTTACCTGTATATATACATGTGACACCTCAGAAAAATACTACGACAGCGACACTTCTTGCGAACAAGCCAATACCGGAAAGATGTGCAGCATAGATGAAGCTTCAAGTTGTTATCGTGTCAGCGGTTGTAACACAAATAAAGGTTATTATGATGATAACGGAAGTTGTACCGCTGCCAATACCGGTTTACTTTGCAAATTAGACGCTTCATCTTCTTGCTACGTTAAAGATAAATGCGACACAGCACAAAAACACTATGATGATAAAGAAAGTTGTCTCAGCGCCAATACCGGTTTAGAATGTGAAATAGACCCAACATCATCTTGCTATATTCCAACCAAATGTAGCATGGCCTCCGGCTACTATGATGAGCAAGACACCTGCGAAACTGCAAATACCGGTTACAACTGCACTATGCAAAGCAACGGTTGCTATCAGAAAGGAGAAGCCAAAGACTGTCCAGAAGAACAATACACCGAATGTGCCCCCAAAGCCGAACATACCGTTGAAGCCACTCCTTCATCAGACTTTTCCGGCGAAAAACAATGCTATATCTGCACATATTCATGCGATACCAAAAATAATTACTATGACGACACCGGCGCTTGTGAACTGGCTAACCGCGGCTATACTTGCAGCAAAACCGAAAACAACTGTTATGTAAAAAGTGAGCCCAAAACATGCCCATTAGATGAATATACGGAATGCCCGGAAAAAGACGGAAAAATACCAACCCCGTCTCCAACCGGAAACTATGCCGGAGAACTTCCTTGCTACAGTTGTTCATATGGCTGCGATACAAGTAATAACTATTATGACAATCAAGGAGCATGCTTAAAAGCACACCCGGGAAATCTTTGTGAAGTGGATGAAACTTCAGGATGTAACGTCCCCGGAAGTTGTAATGTCAGTGCTGGCTGGTACGACAGCAACGAATTGTGTTCTGCGGCTTTCCCTGGATGGAATTGTAGCAACACTGCCGGTTGCTTTACCAAAAGCACTCCAAAATCCTGCCCGACAGATGAATACACCAGTGGCATGTGTCCAGGAAAAACCGGTAACACCGTTAATGAAATTCCAACCGATAATTATGCCGGCGACGCACCTTGTTACTCTTGCCAATACATTTGCGACACCAAAACCAATCACTATAAAGATGAAATAACCTGCACCAGCGACCATCCAACCAAAGTCTGCACTTTAGATGACGAATCCGAATGCTATATGCCAACCGGATGCGATACCAACAAAGGCAATTATGACGCAAAAGATGATTGCGAAACGAATAATGAAGGCTACACCTGCACGCTTCAAGAAGATTGTTATGTCAGAGGCGAGCCTAAAGCCTGCCCTGCCGATCAATACACTTCCGGAAACTGCCCGAAAAAAGACGGCAATATTATACAAGAAGTTGAAAGCGGGGCTATGAGTGGTGCGGAAAAATGCTACACTTGCCAATATACCTGTAACACAGAAGAAGGCTATTTCCAATCAGAAAGCAACTGTAAACAAGCTTTTCCTGAATTTACTTGTGTATCAGATATGGCATCCGGCTGTTACA
The DNA here is from genome assembly GCA_944390455.1 of uncultured Alphaproteobacteria bacterium. Classification (GTDB taxonomy): domain Bacteria; phylum Pseudomonadota; class Alphaproteobacteria; order RF32; family CAG-239; genus CAG-267. Next base: position 44,943 of record CALXPU010000012.1, read on the forward strand.
TAACCGCCAGCTGCAGCGCAGAAGATGGATATTATGAAGACATCGACACCTGTAAAGCAAACTACAAAGGTTATAATTGCCAAGGTAGTAATGGATGTTACACCAAAGGAGAACCGCTACAATGTCCGGCTGAACAATATACTGTCTGCCCAACCATTGAAGGCAATATTGCTATTCCGACACCAACCGGTAATTTCTCGGGAGAAGCCGAATGTAATACTTGTAGCTATGAATGCGATACAGGAAATCGCTACTACGAAACAGAGAATGCATGCAGCGTGGCTCAACCAGAGTATATCTGCGTTTCCGACGCAACTTCCGGCTGCTATAAACCTTCTAAATGCGACCAATCGCAACATTTCTACGACGACCAAATAACTTGCGAAAACTATTACGCTGGTTATACTTGTAAAACTCAAAACGGTTGTTATATCAAAGGTGCCGAAAAACAATGTCCAAGTGGTGAATATGTAACCTGCCCAACCAAAGAAGGCAATAAAGTTACCGCCACCCCAACTGAAAACAAATCCGGAGAAGAATTTTGTAACACCTGTGAATACACCTGTGATACAGAACAAAAATATTACACCGAAAAAGAACAATGTAACTTAGCAAATCCATCTCATTACTGCGAATTTAGCAGTAGTTCTAATTGCTATACCCCAACCGGTTGCGACAACGAACGGGGTTTCTATGCATCATATTCATCTTGCACCAGCACCTTCAAAGGCTACGAATGTGTTTTACAAGACGGCTGTTATACCAAAGGTGAAATAAAGAGTTGTCCTGCCGGAGAATACACTACCGGAAAATGCCAAGAGCGCGTCGGTAACGATGTGGAAGAAGTAGAAAGCGGCAACTACACAGGTGAAGAAAAGTGTTATTCTTGTAAATATACATGTAAAAGTGCGGAAGGCTATTACAGCGAGCCGGAAACTTGTGAAGCTGAAAACACAGGACGTTCTTGCTCTTTAGATAATAGCTCCCAATGTTACATGGTTTCCGGATGTCGTACAGATATGGGCTGGTACACCAGCAATTCAGAATGCGAAAAAGCCTTCCCTGGATACTCTTGTACCTACCATGAAGAATGCTACATCAAAGGTACGCCTAAAGAATGCCCGAGCGGAGAATACACTACCGGAAAATGTCCTGAAAAACCCGGAACAACCGTATCGGAAACTCCAAGTGGAAGTATGTCAGGTGAAGAAGTCTGCTATAGTTGTATTTACACCTGCAAAAAAGATGAAGGGTACTATGACAGCAATTCTGATTGTACATCAGCCAACCCCGGAAAAGCCTGCTACCACAACGAAGAAGTCGGATGCTATCAAGTATCTGGATGTGATACATTAAACTCTTATTATGATAGTAATAGCGACTGTGAACGAGCCAATGCCGGATATTTCTGCCAATTAGATGCCGACAGTCAATGCTACATCAAAGGCGAAGCTCGCACTTGCCCGCAAAATGAATATACAACCGGTGGCTGTCCATCCCGTCCACACAATAAAGTTGATGAAATTCCGTCAGGTAATTATGCCGGTGATGAAGCCTGTTATCGTTGTAGTTACAACTGTTTAAGCGAAGAAGGATATTATGGAACTTCATCTATCTGTGAAGATGAAAATGTGGGTTACATATGTGAAAATGATGCAGAATCAGGATGTTTCATTAAAACTAATGCAGCTCCCTGCCCTTCAGATGAATACACAAGCGGCAACTGCCCGAATAAAACCGGAAACACCACTCAATATATAGAAAGCGGCAACTATTCAGGCAGCAACAAATGTTATACATGCTCATACGAATGTGACGTCACCAATAAATATTACAGCAGCGATGAACTCTGTACAGAAAACAATGTAGGCCGTACCTGTAGTCTTGACAGTCTATCCTCTTGCTACATGCCCACCGGATGTGATGAAAAACAAGGTTATTTTGAGAGTTTAGAAAAATGTATGCAAAACAACATCGGCTATGACTGTAAATCCCAAGATGGTTGCTACATCAAAGATATCGCCTTAAATTGTCCTGAAGAACAATATGTAACTTGTCCGGAAAGAGAAGGAAATACCGTTACCTCCACTCCAAGTGGAAGTTTTGCCGGTGAATATCAATGTAACATTTGTGAATATAGCTGTGACAATTCAAGAGATTATTACACAGAAGAAGCACAATGCACCTCAGCAAACCCTGGAAAACTCTGTGAGCTAAGTGTTGCAGCACAATGCTATCAACCAACAACTTGTGATGAAGTTAATCATTTTTATAACAAACAGGCAACTTGTGAAGAATATTATGTCGGTTATTCCTGTGTTATCTCTGGCGGTTGTTATATCAAAGGCGGCGTCAAACCCTGTCCTGAAAATGAATATACCACCTGTCCGGTTATAACAGGTAAAAAATTAATTGCCTCCAATCCAACCGAAAACACATCTGGTGAAGAACAATGCTACACCTGTGAATATCAATGCGATACTGCCGCAAATTACTATGAACAACAAGACACATGTAGCGCTGCCCATACCAACAAAGTCTGCTCGTTAGATGACACAAGCGGATGCTATTTCCCTAAGACTTGCGACACAGAGCAAAACTTCTACGATACCCAGACACAATGCGAAGAAATCTATCCTGGATACACCTGTAAAGCAGACAATGGCTGTTATATAAAAGATCAGATTCGTTCTTGTCCGATAGATGAATCATTAAGTTGCGAAGATAAACCCGGAAATATAACCGAAGCAACTCCAAGTGGTAACATGTCCGGTGACCAAGCTTGCTACAAATGCACATACACCTGTGATACAGAAAACAAATACTATCAAGATGAAGAAGCATGTTTAGGTAGCAATCCGGAATATACTTGTATAGAAAACATATCCTCTGGATGTTATATTCCAAACCAATGCGATAACAACAAAGGATTCTATAAGGATGAGAGAACATGTACCAGCCTAAATCGTGGATATGAATGTAACGTATTCCAAAATGGTTGCGTCGGAAAAGGCGATATTAAAAGTTGCCCAACTGATGAAACCCCTCAAGGAGAATGCACTCCTAAAGAAGGAAATAATATATACGAAAGAAGTACCGGAAACTATAGCGGTGACAAAACTTGTGTAAAATGTGAATACTCATGTAATCCAGATCTAGGCTATTACAGCGAGGAAAGATATTGCCTTAACAATTTTACAACCTGCACCTTTGACAGCAACAGTGAATGTTACATTGGCACTTCCTGTGATGCACAACAAGGACAATATAATACCGGTATCAAATGTGAAGAAGCTAATCCGGGATATACCTGCAGCTACAATCTTAAAGCTAAATGCTTCATAAAAAGCGACGCCAAAGAATGTCCTGAAGGCGAATATGTTACATGTCCTGAAGAAACAGGAAAAATCGCTACACCTACTCCAACCGCAAACAAAGCTGGCGAAGATACTTGCAACACTTGTAGTTACACTTGCGATACCGGAAAAGGCTACTACAACAGCGACAAAGAATGTCCTGAAGGTACTCTATGCACACTTGATGAAGCATCTGGATGCTATAAAGCAAGTGCCACGGATATTTCTGATTTTACGAATGTAACTGTCAAAAATACCACAAAGATTACGCGCACCATTGAGGGTAGCGAAGACGGCTATGGTATGAAAGATACAGCAAGCATAGAAAACGGTACGAATATAGTTACCGGCACAACCGG
>CALXPU010000013.1 GCA_944390455.1 uncultured Alphaproteobacteria bacterium
TTACGAAGCAAGAAGTTACCTCTACGGTCCACCACCTACTCTAGGGAGGACTTTGTTGGTAACGCGACGAAGCGAAGTTAGGCATTTATGCCTTTACGGAGCAAGAAGTTACCTCTACGGTCCACCACCTACTCTAAGGCGGACTTTGTTGGTAACGCGACGAAGCGAAGCAGAGGGCTCGCAGAGTAAAAAACGTTTGGGAAACGTTTTTTATCGAGAGCTATAGCAGTTGTTAACGAGCGACAAGCCGTAAGGCGCAAGGAGCGAGTATTACAACTGGCTTGACCGAAGCGAAGTTAGGCATTTATGCCTTTACGAAGCAAGAAGTTACCTCTACGGTCCACCACCTACTCTAGGACTTTATAGCTAACTTCCCGATTATTGCGAGAAGTTTGCTATGAAGTCCAGCAATACTCTATAGGGAATCTATAGGTAACACAAAGAGATAAAATAAAAAGTTACCTACAGAATTTAACATTTTCCCCCACAATAAAAATCATAAAATAAGTACGAAAACACCGTTTCGCACCGCGGCACTTTTGCCGCCGCGAAACAAGCAGCCATGGGGGGCTGTTTTTTTATTTCCGAGCACATATTTTTCTAAAAAATCGCCCATTTATTCTCACAGAAAACATCATAAGTTTCCTCCCTCTAGTATCCACTAAAAAATTTACTCTCATACAACGCAAAAAGGAGACAACAAAGTCTCCTTTTTTACCTAAAAAAATATCTCTATGCCGAACTAATCTGCTGAATGTTTCCGAATATACTCAGCCACCTCTTCAGCTGCGCGTTCGGCGTCATTAAAATTAATCTTAAACCCATCCAGCTCACAAGCGCCATGACAAATATCATATTGACAATACGGCGTTACAAAATAACGCCCATAAACAGCGGAATCATCAATATGAAACAAAATATTCTGCTCTGCGCAATATTTAGCTTTAGCTTCATTCCAAAGTTTGGTATCCACCTTAAAGCTGCCATCATCAAAAAACTCAACTTTTCCCTGTTTTTCATAAAAATCCAAGATAGCCCAAACATCATCATATTCCACTTTGTGCTCGTCAAGATAATGTAGAATATCACGTTTGGGACCGCCACTGATAACATAAACTGCGACACCCTTTTTACGAATTTCATGACAGAATTTGGCAAACAACTCCGGAGCAGCGGAAATCACTCCATGAAAATCAATTCCAATTTTAGCCATCATAACAACCTCCTCTGGTCCGTTTCCCATTATCCATTTTATTTAGCTAATCCGACGAGAATAATTCTTTAAGCGAATTAGGCGCCAACGTAGACAATGGATTAATAGAAATCTTCGGTTCAGACATATCCCCAGACACACTATAATTTGTCGCAAACACGGTTCCGTCTTTACCGGCCAAAACTTTTCCGACCAACGGAATATTACCGATAAATGTATTCAAACCATAAGCCGGAATAATCATCCCCTTTGCATCCAATCCCTCATCAACCAGATTATAACTACCGCTAACCGTTACCCCCACAACAGAGCCAAACATACGTGCCTCGGTTGTTTCTAAATTTTTGGTAGAAAATGTATAAGTAAACGGAGCGTTCAAATGTGTAAAGGTCAGCCCTTCCCCACGCAGCATATCCACAATTCCCGTAAGCGATGCCAAACTTAAAATTTTAGCAAACACCGGCGTATTAACCAGAGCAAAATCTCTCATCTTAGCATGCCCTTTGAAATTTTTATATTTATCGCGTTTTGCCTCAATTTGCAGATTACCGCCCTTCATATTTTCATATAAACGCAACACTTTCAGCGTACTTCCGGCGTTATTGGAATCAACCGTCAGCATATACTCATCGCCTCTTGGTTCAAAATCAAGTTTCATCTTCACATCACGACTATTACCATAGTTTCCGACCATATTAATCCGATGCACGCCAATACCATTCCGAAGCTCAGCTTTTCCGGCAAAATTTGTAACCGGGACATTATTGTTGGTCCAAAGTTTATTCACCCCGATAACAATATCCGTATCCATTACATCTTCCAACGGGTCTTTTAAGCTTTTAACTTTTTGTTTTTTCTCTTCTGCTCTGTCTTTTTTACGTTTATCAAAGAAGTCCGTCAAATCATACGCATCGCCGGAAACCGTCACTTTAAGAGCAAGTTTAGGCTGATAATTAAAGTCCACTCTGGCTTTAGCAAAAGTCTTCGGCGCTTTAATTTCCGTCACATCAATCGTCTTCAAGCGTCCCTCTTTATCCGCCGTCATTTTACCCGTCGCCGAGAAGAGCGCTTTAATAAGTTGGAAATGTGTTACTTTCTCAAGTTTTCCGTTATTAATAAGCATGGTGGCTTTAGCCCGACAAGGAAAACCTTTTTCTTTAGAAAAACCTAAAAAGGCATAATCAATCGCGGTATCTTTAAGCGAACCATCAACCACTAACTCAATCCGTCCATCGTTCAAGAAAGTAATAATCGCCTTCACATCAGAAGTTCCCGTAAAATAAGGAGCCTCCAAGATTTCGCTGTGAATGCCGAGCGTTTTCAACACATTGTCATCAATTTTAACATCGGCAATAATACGGCTCTTGTGCTTTTTCTCGCTAAAGTTTTCATTAAGCGCCAGATTAAGCGGGATTCCCTGATATTTTGCCACACCCGAGAGTGTAAAACCTTTTTCGGTCACATGCAGTTGCAAAGCATCTGCCACAAAAGTTTTCCCGACCGTTAAGCCCAAATATTCAACTTGCTTCAAATCCCCATTAACTTCAACTTTAATTTCTTCAGGTTTCAGATTCGTTTTGAGTTCAAAATCAAGTTTCAAATCAATATCAACATCACCGGCCACCAATTCCGGATCCACCCCCATTTCTTTAGTAAACCCGAGCGGTTCGTGGTCAATTAATTTAAGCGCGTCGGTAATGGTGGAATTTCCGGTCAAATCAATTTTGATAAAGTTGTCATATTTATCCAAATCATATAAGAGTACCTGCCCGCCGGTTAGGATAACCCCATCGGAAACACCTTTATCAACTTTAATATCAATTTTATCGTGTTCAAAGAAAGCCGTTCCATACACATTACGCACCACCGGCATACCTTCCAGATAATGAAGATTAGCGTCGGCAAATTCGGCTTTACCGGAAAGTTTGAGCAAACCGAATTTTTTGGTATTTTTATCCCACCCGAAATCAAAAACAAAATCGCCATTGGAAATAGAACCGCCATAAAGACTTTCTTTGCACCACGCCCAAGCCTTTTCGCCCAAATAGCGTGGCCACAAGAGAGAAAGTTCATCCATTTGGAACGCTCCGACCTTTGCGCCGAAAGTAACTTTGAAGTTCTCTAAATTCCCCTTAAAGAAATAATCCTTAAAGCCGGAAGCAGACAAACTAAGCTCAGCTTTTTTGCCGTCAAAATCAAACGCAGCATTTTCAATTTTAACCTTATCCAAGCCACCGTGCAAGCGTCCCTCAAGATTAAACGAAGATACGTTGTAGTCAAAATCTTCACTATCGCCAAACCCGATTTTGCCACGTCCTCCTTCAATCGCAAAGCTGACGTTTTTAATATTATTTCCGAGATTATCCGCAAAATGCTCTTTATCTTTAAGCACGTTACCAAAATCAATCACGGCGGAAAACTTACCGTTAACCGGAATATCCACTGCGCGAATATCACCTTTTTCGGGCACCAGAATATCGTACAAATCATTAATAACGAGGTCAGAGAAATTAAGCGTGTATTGGACTTCATCGTTAAGTAAGCGATATTTAAGCGCCATATCAAGCGCCGACGTTCTGTCCTCAAATTTAACCGCGCTATCGGTTTTAATCAAAATATCCGCCACCCCACGCTCAAACGAAAAATCCATATCCGTAAATGTAAACATCTGCCCCGTATCAGCTTCTGTCATATTAAGCGTAGCATCGGTAACATTAATGGTATTGATAAAGCTTTCGAGATATAGATGTTCCGGAGAATTAAAACGCTCCATAAAATCTTCAAACTGTTCAAAATAGAACTCTAACTTTTTAATCTGATGAGCAGCACGTCTTTTTTCTCGTTCCTCTTGCGGAAGAGCGGCAATTTTTTCCCGAAACTTTTGAATTCTCTCTTTTTTATCTTCATCTTGAATTTGTGCGATTTTACGTTCTATTTTCTCTTCGTTTTTAAGTCCGTAAGAAGCGGTAATCTGCACCGATGGCCCCTCAATGGTAATAGAGCTCGGCGCGAGCATACCTTTAAGAAGCGCGCGAGCGGAAAAAGAAAGAGAAAGCCGTGGCGCCTGCACCAAATATTCGCCTTCTTTATCTTTAAATTCCACATCTTTAGCAATAATTTTGACCGGTTGCACCGAATGCACGAGTTCCAAATTAACCCCGCCCACCTGCAAATCATAATCAGCGGTTTCGTTTGTAAGTGCTTGAATAATATAGGGGCGCAAAAAATTAACCTTAATCGGCCCTTTCCCCAAATGCCATAACAAAACGAGCAACGCAATCAAAGATAAAGCGCTGGCATAATCCCAAAACAGAGAAAGAAAACGTAATTTTTTGCTTTTTGTGCTCAAAACAATTCCCTCAAACAATCTAATCAAGGCTTTAGCACAGCAATCCGATAAAGTAAATAAGTTTTTGCACTATTCCCCCCTAAAAAGCACAATTTTTTATCATTGGCATTAAATAGAATTTCCCCAGCAAATCCATTAGAAACAAGCATAAAAAAAGCGTAGTTCATAAAGAACCACGCTTTAAAAGGCAAACACCGTTTACTTATTCAAAAGCTTTTCCGCTTCCGGAGACATTGGATGACGCACAAAATAAGCATCAATCAAATCCTGCACCCCAAGTTTAACCAACTCGCATTGATATTCAGGTAACAATGCGCCCCCGTTTTCAACATACGCTTTAATCAAATCCAAGCGTTTTTTAGCAAACAAGTGCTGTTGGCAAACTTCACTCAAACCTTTTGGCGCCAAATACGGTAAGACTCCCAAGAGTTCATGCCGTTCCAAACGAACCATCAAAAAAATCTTGGTTGTTTCGCTTAATGTTTGTCCGCACTGATAAACAACCTTAACTCCCTCAGCACCAAGATGATAAAGAAGTTCCAACTCGGCATCTTGGGTTAAGAAGTTTTTGTTTTGCAAATATTTGCGCAACTGTTCTGGTGTAGCAATTTTAGCAAACCACACCACATTGGCTTCATAAAATTCCACTCCGCTGTCCAAATAAGCCTCCAACCAGTTTTGATGTTCCGGAAAGAACAAAATCAACTGCTCCTGAGGGTTATCGGCCAAATAAGTAATCACTTCTTTTGTTTGCCCATGTGCCAAAATTTTTTCAGCACGCTGTTTAACAGCTTCTAACATTTCTAGTTTCATAATAAGAAGAATTAAAAAGAACAACATAAAAATTAAAAAACACGCCTTACTATAAAAATGCGTCCCTTTTTTGTCAACAAAAAAGAACACCGCTTTATCCACAAGAGCTTTTTCCACTTGCCGAACAACTAAGAAGCGCTTAAAATCGGCACAAATCAGTAAAAGGATATGAACATGACACCGGAAGAATTGCAAAAAGAACTAAACCGCTGCTTAGGTTGCAAAGTAAAACCTTGTGAAAAAGCCTGCCCTTTAGGAGTATCGCCACATGATTTTATCGCATTTGCAAAAGGCGGAGATTTCAAGTCCGCCGCGGCAGACATTGCCAAACGCAATCCGTTACCCCAAACCTGTGGTTTAGTTTGTCCCGATAGGTTCTGTCAGGCATCCTGCATCAGAAAGAGGATTGACAGCGCCATAGAAATTCCCTGCTTGCAAGCAAAGATAATGCAAAAAGGCGGCCTACCGGAATTAGCCCTGCCCGATAGCAACAACAAACGAGCCTGCATTATCGGGGGCGGACCGGCAGGATTAGGCGCTTTGTTTGAGTTTTTGCAAAATGGTTGGAGCGTGGATATTTATGAAAAAGAAAATCAATTAGGCGGTGCAGCAAGACTTATTCCGCCCTATCGTCTCCCGCCGGAAGTATTAGATGCGGAAATCAACCGCCTAACCTCAAACGAACGAGTTCATGTCTACCTCAATCAAAAGATAACCGATTATGAATCAATGCGCCGGCAATATGATGCTGTTGTGATGGCTTTAGGAGAACCAAACCGTCGCACTTTAGGCGCCATCGGCGAAGAGCAGAGTTTGGATTACCATCGTTATTTGAGTGCGCCGGCAAGTTATGCATATAAAAAAGTCGCTGTTGTCGGTGGCGGAGAAGTGGCATTGGATTGCGCCGTTACCTTAAAAAAACAAGGAGCGGAAGTGGTAGAAATGTTCGTTCGCCGTCGTCAAGAAGATATGCGAATTATGGCTAAAGATTTTACGGAATTAGCACAACACCAAGTTGTTATTCGCGCGCTGAGTTCCATTACGGAAATTCGCCCTAATGGCAATCAGTACGACTTAACCGTCATTAACAATCGCATTAATGAACAGGGTAAAGCGGAAGCCATACAAAACAGCACCTATAATTTAACCGGCTATGATAAAGTCATTATGGCGCTGGGTTCATATTTCCCGAAAGAAGATTTACCGCAAGACATTCCATACGCCGGCGACATGACCGGTCACTGTGGCACGATTGTGGAGGCCATCGCCTCCGGACGCGCCACCGCCAAACAAATTATAACCGACCAAACATCATCCATAGATTAAGCGAGAAAAATATGAAAATAACCTTAGGCGTCATCGGCAAATGCAAAGACAACTCACCGGAAGGAGAGATTATCAAGCGCTATGCCGAACGAATGAAATGGAACTTCAGCATCAAAGAAAAAGACAACAGCACGCAAGAAGATGAAGCGAAATTTTTACAATCATGCATTGCACCGCACGCCAAAGTCGTTGTCTTGGATGAACGAGGCAAAAATATGAGCAGTCCTGAATTCGCCGGCATCATTGAAAATTGGATGTTGGAAGGATGCTCAGAGGTATGCTTTTTAATCGGAGGAGCGGACGGACATCTGGAAAGCACTCGTCAGAAGGCGGATTTATTGTTGTCATTTGGCAAATTAACCTTACCGCATATTTTAATGCGCGCCGTATTGGCGGAACAAATATATCGTGCGGAAACCATCATCAATCATCATCCCTACCATCGTATTTAAAGAGCCAAGCCGCCCCATAAAACGAATTTCCACCTAAATTCGCTTCATTTTCCTATGCTCATTTACATTTTTTACACTCAAACAAGGGATTAGCTCTTGACATTTTCTCACAACAAAATAAACTACGCGCCGAATTTCATACAATTATGAAGATTATTAACCATTTCAAACAGTATCATTATGAAAAAAAGTTTTGCACGTTGGCTTAGAATGAACCAACGAGAAGTAATCTTAGTGCTTGTCAGTTTGGCAATTATTGCCGGAGTTAGTTTATGCTTTTATTTTTGCAACGATGTCATTACCCAAACCTTGATAATCATTTTATCATTGATTTTGGAACTGGTAATCGGTATACGCATCAAGCCGCAAAAAACACCTAAATTATCCGCGTCGTACTTTTTAGCGTATACGATAGGATTTATTCTCATCACAACCACGGATGTTTGGTATATCAGCAAAATGGCTCCGCCATCAGAATTTTTGTATGCCATCATGATTTCGCAGGCACTACTGATGTACGTTCTGGGACTGTTATCTATGACACTTCCGGATCAGAACAAGATTTAAGCGTATCACGCCAAGCACAAATTAAAACTTTTGCCATAGAGCTAAAGTTTAACCACAAAAAAGCGACAGTTAAATAACTGCCGCTTTTGTTTTACATATATTCCGTAAATAGCTCGATTTACTCATCTGTGTTAAGTAAACACCTCTATTTACTCAGCTGCTTCAACTTCGGGTTCATTTTTAGCAGCCACTTTAGACACTGCGCATTTACCTTCCAAAACAGCTCCAGGTTCTATGGCAATAGTTTTATAAACGGAATCACCGATAAATTTAGCCGTCCCTGCAATAAACAGATTTTCAACCGCCAAAGAACCATTAAGTTCGCCATAAAGTTCCAAACTTTTCGCTTGAATTTTACCATTAACAGCACCGGTGCTTCCGATAACCAATTCACGACAAGTCACATCACCATCAAGTCTGCCGTCAATATGTATAACATCACCATCAGTAATATTTCCGACAATACGTGTTCCTGCGCTGATGATACAAGGCACAATATTCTTTTCCCCTCTCATCATACGAGCCAACTTCAAAAACAACACGCGTCTAAACTTTCTCATCACAATACATCTCCCCTAAAAAAGCGGTAATACACTTACCATAAAAACCCTTCAATATTTCAAAAAACTTATCTCGCCTTAATAAACACCATCGGATCCATATGAACACCGTCATACAAAACCTCATAATGCAAATGTGGCCCTGTGGAACGCCCGGTATTACCCACCTCGCCGATAGCTTGTCCTAAAACAACTTCTTCGCCTTTCTGCACATAAATAGCGTTCATATGCGCATATTTAGTTTTGAAACCGTTACCATGGTCAATCTCCACCATTTTACCATAACCGGAAGCGGTACCTGCCCGTGTCACCTTACCATCGGCCATCGTCTTAATTTTATTTCCTTTATTAGATGCCAAATCCACACCTTTATGTCTTGCGCTTTTGGCATTAAACGGATCTGTACGCTTCCCAAACGGAGAGGATAACCAATATGACCACACTGGTTTGCCAAGAGGAATACGTCTCAACGCCTCCTGATAATAAGAATTATCATCAATCAAACCAAATGTTTTATTAACCTGATCCATCAATTCCTGATTTTGCCCTAAAGCGATATTATCGGGAACATAAAGCCCGCCCTTACTGTTCTTTTTAGAGTTAGCGAGCGGGTTATAATATTTTCCTCTTTTTTTCAATTCACCGTTAACGGTAGAAATAGTGCTTTTAATTTTATCAATATCTTTATTAGAAAGAGTTTCAATTTTCTTCAAAATATCCATTTCAAAAGCCTGCAGAGAAGCAACCATCTCTTGCAAATGAGCCACTTTTTCTTCTAACTGTTTTTTCTCTTCAATTGCCACATCACGATGAATAAGCGCATCTTTCAACGCACTTTTCTCAGACAAATCTTGTTCATTTATCCAATCTTCTTTAGCGGTAATTTGTCTGATTTTTTCTTCAATAACTTCTGCTTTTTTTAAGTATTCATCTAAATCATCTTTTTTCTGCGACGAAGAAGCCTGCCCAAAATTCTGCACCAAAGCAGAAATATTTTTATGAACCGTCACAAAATCGCTCATTAAATCAACATAAGCGCTACGGGTTTCCCCCAATTTACGTTCTTGATACGAGATAATTCTGTCAGAAACGCTGTACATCTGATAGGAATGCGCACCCCAAATACCAAGAACAATCATTGTCACAAAAACAATCCATTGTACCCGTGGAGAAATTTTAAAAACCTTGGTCTGCCCATTAGACCGAATAATAAACTCCTTCTCGGAAAAGAAATTTTTACTTTCCGAAGATTGAAAATTAAGAGTTTTAGGTCTTTTAGGTCTTCTTTTGTATCTCAAATGAACCATCCCGTAAATTAACGCCAAACCGCGAGATTAGCACTAATCCCACGGCATTTACGGTCGGTTATAGCAACAATTTTTCTATTTTTCAAACATTTTTTAATTTTTATCAATATCTTTATCCAAAATGACGTATTCGCCGTCACCGACCATATTAAGAACGATTCGCGCTCTTTCTTCCAAATAATCCAAATCAAGCGAACTTTCCGAAAGCATAGCGACTTTATGTTCCAAATCTTTTTTAATAGCGGCATAACGAGCTCTTTCTTGCTGAGCTGCTTCCACTTTTCCTTTCAGATATAAATATCTGAAAAAACCTCTATCACCTTTAATCGCATTAACGGCAAAATAAACCGAGAAAATACCGAAAACAATCAATAAGCCGGACTTTTTTAATCTATCAAAAATATCGTTTAATGTATTCATATCCGTTTACGTCACCTACGCCAAAAAAATTGCTTATAAAGATAAAATCAGAGAAAAATCTCTCCCCCTCATTAAGATAAATAATACCCGAAAGAGAGTTAAAAAATCGTTATAAAAAAGAAGAAAAGCGCCTTTTTGAACAAAAATAAAAAGACGCCAAAACAATGTGTTAACAGACAATCATCAGAAATTAGATAGATTTAACATCCCCACTCATTTACTTTTTCCCGCACCCCCGACAATTTCAAATAAGCGAGCGCCGTTTCCCTCTTTCAGAGTCTTTGGTAAACGTCTGCGAATAGCATCATTAACCTGCTCAAGCGTAACGGCTTGAACTTGTTCCTGACGGTTCTTCAAAAAGTCTATCCCCAACTTTTGCACCTGCATCTGCTCCAACATCTCAGCAATAACCGATACGGAAGAAAAGCGTAGATTAAATGAAGAAAGCAAACTGCTTTTAGCCACTTCCAACTCCTGTTCAGTCAAACCGTTTTGATAAAATTTGCCATATTCTTGGTTTAACAATTCCAAAATCCGCTCCGTATTATCCGGCGTGGTTGAAAAATAAATCTGCCAATAATCTCCGGAATCATCACTACTTAAAAAGCTGTAAATACCATATGTCAAACCTTCATTTTCACGCACCGCCAAACTCAAACGAGAAGAAAGTCCGGCTCCGCCCAAAATATAGTCCGCCACCAATAACGGATAAAAATCCGCATCTAACCGAGGCACGCCCAAAGATTTCAACATCACCAAACTCTGCGCGGAAATATCCGAAACTTCAACTGCTTTTTTAGCCTTCCAATCCGGTTTAAACTCCGGCAATTCCGTTCCTTTAGATTTGTCATTAAGCCCCGCAAACACTTGGGTTAAAAAAGCCTCACTCTCGGCTTTATCCATATCTCCGGCAATCCCGATACTTAGCGTATCTTTCGCCATAAATTGTTTAAGATAATCCCGCATATCCTGCGCCGAAACTTTCGCTAAAACCGTATCATCGGGAATACCATCTTTGGCATAAGGATGCTGTCCATAAAAAGTTTCATCAATCAGCTGATTAAGTTGATATTGCGGACTTTCCTTTTGTTGTTGCCTAAGCATAGCCAACTGACGTCGTGCCAGCTCAATATCTTCTTTATCAAAGTGCGCATCGTATAAAACGGCCTTTAAGATTTCTAAAGCGTCTTTTTCAAATTTTTTCACAAAGCTAAGCGAAAAGGTCAAGCGGTCGTTTCCGGCGGAAACCGAAAGTTTAATCCCTTTTTCGTTCATTGTTTCACGCAATTCTTTACGAGAAAAACGTCCCGCTCCGTCCAATAAAACACTTTCCATCAACAACGCAACACCTTCTTTGGGTTCATATGCGGTTCCTGCTTTATCAAACCCGAAAGAAATCGCCGCCAACGGCACACTATGCTCTTCCATCAAATAGGCGTGCAATGTATGGTTGTCAGCATAAACCGGCACAACTTCGCCTTTAAAAGTCCGTCCGTTTAATTTAGAATTAGCCAAAATACGTTCCGCATCAATCGGCGCCTGAGCATCATTCCATAAAACATAACCAACCGCACCGCCCAACAGCAGCACCGCACAACTCAAGCCTATTTTCCAACCATTCCGCATCATCGCACCTCAAAACCTTATTTTCCGACCAAATAACCGGCAACTCTTGCCTCAGATTTTTTAACTTTATTCCACGCCTCTAAAACATCATCAAGCGTAATCGCCATAATCCGTTCGTCATAATTCATAATCTCATCGGGTGTATAGTTGTTAATGAGCATAGAGCCGACAAAACGCCCCGAAGCCTGTGGATCTTCTTGCACATAAACCGCATCGGAAAGCGCACGATTTTTAACCTTGTCCAAATCCTCTTGGGTTAAAGCCTTAACGCCGTCATCTACCGTTTGCCACAATACTTTTTTAATCTCCGCCAGTTGTTTTTCAGGCGTTTCACCTTTAAGCCACTCGGGCGCCGGTATGGCATAAAAACTAACGGTTCCGCCGATATTAAAGCAATAAGAAAACCCGAAATCAACCCCCAACAATTTTTTATCACGATAAATCAATTTATCATAGACATACGATGTATCATCGCCGGTCAAAAAAGTCGCCAACAAACTAAGCGCTTCAATATCCCTTTTAGATAAAGCCTGCCCGTCTAAACGAACATATTGCACAAAGCGAGGCTTCTGGACGCCATCTAATTTAACCACCATATCGGCATCAATATTTTTAGGCTCAACAAAAGCCGGACGAGCCAGCGTGCGCTCTGGGTTTTCAACCGAACCATAATATTTTTTAGCTAAAACTTGCGCTTCTTCTTTAGTAATATTTCCGGCCAAAATCAAAATAGCGTTATCGGGACGATAATAGGCTTGATAAAAATCCGTAGCGTCTTGTTGCGTCAAACTCAAGATTTCCGGCTCAGCCCCGCCCACAGACGACGCAAACGGATGATCCTGCCACAAAACTTTATTCAAGTTTTCATAAAACAGAGGTACGGGGTTAGATTCAAAACGTTGCTTTCGTTCTTGTAAAACGACACCACGCTCTTTCAAAAAATCAGCCTCGTTCATCTTAAGATGTGCCATACGCTCGGCTTCCAGCGCCATCATCAATTCAAGTTTGGAAATATCGGAAAATTCGTAATATCCGGTTTCATCATACGTGGTATAGGCATTAGATTGCGCCCCATACTTTTGGGTAAGATTATCAAACATTTTCCCTGGGAGTTTATTCGTACCGCGAAACATCATATGTTCCAAAAGATGCGCAATACCCCCCTTACCTTTTGGATCATAAAGCGAGCCGGTTTTATAAAGAACTTGTTGCAAAACCACCGGTGCTTTATGATTTTCCACCACAGCCACCTGCAAGCCGTTATCAAGTTGAAACGAAGAAAGGTCCATCAACTTTGCCTGAGCGTTTGCGCTCCACAAAGCCGTCACGCCTAACAGCAACAAAGACCAACGTGACAATTTGATATTTTTTGGTATAAAATTAGATAGGCGCATATCTTCGCTCCTGCAATGAATTCACCGTTTTGCTATTGACTGAATATCCTCAAGATACGATGCGTCGGTTAAAGAGGTTTACACCAAGACACCGCACAGATAAAACCACGCAATTATTCTTGCGGTTCAGCAGCTTGATTTTGCGCTATAACCGGACGCACATCAAAATCCGGCGGCAATACTAATTGATTACGACGAGAAACCTGTGTTTCATCCGGTTTAGATTTAGCCATACCCAAATCTTCCTTAGTCAAACCGCAAGAAGAAAGTCCGAAAATCATTCCCAAAACAAAACCAACCAACAACAATTTTTTCATCATCAAATCTCCTTATAAATTGACCACAACACCGTCCCAGTCCTTTTTCTCCCCCAACGGCAAAGAGGCTTTCGCCTCAACTCTATTCGCCATCCAAGTCACGCGTCTGAGCCAAACTCCGTTCCGCCCCCCTTCTTGCCAGAACCACTCGTTCCTTTCGCAAGTCAGCAGAACCAAACTTTCTCCCGTCCTCAGCCTCGCCTAAGCTTTCTCTTTTATCTCCCCTACTGCCAGCCTAAGCGCCACAGTCCAGACTGAAGCGTATTATTTTTCAGCCTCATCGGATTGTTGAGTTTTGACTTTAGCATCAGAAGTTTGTCCGTTTGCAATCGTATCCGTTTCGTCCCATTCTTTATTAAAGAACAAACCGTTTCCGATAACGAGCGCCGCTCCGATACAAATAAAGCTATCCGCCAAATTAAACGCCGGCCAATGATATCCAAACGCATGAATATCCAAAAAGTCAAACACGGCGCCCATCCGCACTCTGTCAGCAACATTACCGATAGCTCCGCCGATAATCATCCCCAGCGCCATTTGAATAAGCACTGATTTTTCATCTCTGAGCCAATAGAGCAAAAACCCGACAACAATAAGCGAAAAAGCGGAAAGAACATAAACGCCAGCTCCCCCAAGATTATCAAACATAGAGAAGCTAACGCCGGTATTCCACGCCATAACCAGATTAAAGAAAGGCATCAATTCAAAAACCGGACGACTATTCGCCAAAAACGAAAACACCAACATTTTGGAAGCTTGATCCAAAACAAAAGCCACCAACGCCGTCATCAACCCAATAAACACGCCTGCTCCTTTATTCTACAACCATAAAACTTATCACATATTTGAGGAATATATAGCACAACTTTTGAAAGCGCCAAGAAAAATTTAGCTTTTTCCCCAAATACCCAAACAATCCTGAATGTATAACTTGAAGCTCTAAAACGGCGTACCGATATAAAACGGCGTCAAACCGAATTTCTGAGCAATCGTTTCAGCAATATCGGCATAAGTTTTGCGTCGACCGAGAGATTGCGGTTTAACCTTTGGTCCAAACATCAACACCGGCACACATTCGCGTGTGTGATCTGTCCCCGTCCAAGTCGGGTCGCACCCATGGTCTGCGGTAATAAAGACAACATCGTCATCTTGAAGCAACGGCAGAATTTCCGGCAATCGAGAATCAAAATACATCAACCCTTCGGCATATCCTTTAACATCACGACGGTGTCCCCATGTCATATCAAAATCAACAAAGTTGGTAAAGACTATACCATCCGTATCAAGATTTTTAACCTCCTCAAGAGTTTTATCCCACAGTTCTTCCAAACCGCTGGCAAGCACTTTTTTTGTCACGCCGGAACCTGCGTAAATATCGGATATTTTCCCGATAGCCACCACTTGCAAACCTTTTTCCTTGGCTTTATCCAAAAGTGTTGGAGCAATTGGCGAAAGTGCATAATCATGACGATTTTTGGTTCTGACAAACTCCCCGTTTTTCTCTCCCGTAAAAGGTCTTGCGATAACGCGTGCGATTTGATAAGGTTTCACTTCTTCAAAAGCGATTTCGCAAAGTTTATACAAACGCTCCAAGCCGAATTTTTCCTCATGAGCGGCAATTTGCAAATTACTGTCGGCAGAAGTATAAAAAATAGGTTTCCCCGTTGCCAAATGTTCTTCTCCGAGTTCTTGAATAATGACCGTACCTGAAGCGGCTTTATTTCCCAAAATTCCGCTCAAACCGGCACGTTGACAAATTCTCTCAACAAGTTCTTGCGGAAAAGACGGATACTCAAGCGGAAAATGCCCAAAATCAACTTTTACCGGAGCGCCTGCCATTTCCCAGTGACCGGAAATTGTATCTTTACCGGCACTGATTTCCTCCATACACCCATACGCTGCCGGCACATTCATTTTTGCATTGCCCTGAGTTAACGGCGCCTCTTTACCGGTCGCCAAAAGGCTTGCACGATTAAGCCCCAAAGCCTCCAAATTCGGCACGGAAAAATGCGGATAATTTTCAGCAATATGCACAAACGTATCCGCCCCCTCATCGCCAAAAGCACGGGCGTCTTTAGCCCCACCAACACCAAATGAATCCATCATTAAAATAATCGCTCTAGCCATAATCAAGCTCTCCTGCAAACAAATAAAATTCTTTTCAATAAAAGGAAATATAGCCTTAAGACGTTTAAAAAGCTTTAAAAATCAGTTTATCCACCCACATACCATTTCAATCCTACACCTAACACGAAAAAAATTGCCAAAAAAGTATTGACAAAAATAAAAAACATGTTATACAGCAACATTGTAGAAAGATTTTTAGGTAACTTTAAATTTTTATGTTATGGATACTGTATTCTTAAATGCAACCGCAATCCTGCAAATTTGTGCGATTGTGATTTGCGCAATGGTTTTGACTGTGCGCATGAGTTATA
Source organism: uncultured Alphaproteobacteria bacterium (assembly GCA_944390455.1). GTDB lineage: Bacteria > Pseudomonadota > Alphaproteobacteria > RF32 > CAG-239 > CAG-267. The sequence goes on from CALXPU010000013.1 coordinate 15,783, forward strand.
AAAGGAGACACAATAAACTTCAGCAAGAAGCCAGCCAAGCTGCTGCTCGTAGAAGATTTGAAGTGTTTCGGTATTAACCGTTTAAAAAAAATCCAAAAAATAAAAAAAGCCCCTGACTTCAACAGTCAGCGGCTTTTTTTAGTAGGTATGAGAGTTATTTTCCTGCTTTGTCAACAGCAGCAGGAGCTGTTTTATCTTGAACGAGAGGAGCCTTATCTTTCATAGATTTTTTCTTCTCAGCCTTGCGTGCCATTTTCTTGTCATGCATAGTTTTCAAGATTTCTTTTTGTTCTGCCGTCAAAACACTTTCAAAACGTGCTTTGTTTTGTTCACGCAGTTCATCTGCTTGTTTGCGAAGTTCATCCATCTGATCAAAAAGCGGTTTCATTTGTTTCATATCTTCTTTACGAAATTCTTCAATTTGCGCTTTTTGTTCCTCTGTTAAGTTTAGTTTTTTAGCAAAACGATCTTTAAGCATTTCATCAGGATGAAAACCATCTTTCCCCGGACGTCTTAAATCTTTCAAAGCATGAGGACGTGGTGCCGGACGGCGGTCATCAAAGCGTGCGTCGTGATGAGGGGGCATCGGGCGACGGTCGTCAAAACGTGCGTTGTGATGAGATGGCATCGGACGGCGGTCGTCAAAACGTGCATCGTGATGAGGGGGCATCGGTCTATCCATATGCATCATATAAGGAGCTCTGTCATGCCAAGCACCACGCCAATGTCCATATCTTTTTGCCGGACAAAAAGCTATTGCAAATGCGGTTAACGTAACGGCAATTCCTCCCACAAAAGCCAAACCACCAGTAATCAATAATCTTTTTCTTTCCTGTTCCATAATCAAATCCTTTCACAAAAAAGCACGAACCAATTTTTCCTAAAAGCCTTACAATTCCAAATAAGCCAATTTCTCGTGCAACTTAGCTTTAGCGTTATGCAGTCTGGACTTCAGCGTACCGACATTAATTTTCAATCGTTTCGCCGCATCATCATAGTTAAGCCCCTCAAACTCAACCAAAACAATCGCCTTACGCATATCTTTAGGCAGTTCGTCCACTGCGTTTAAGATAAGTTTCCGCCGACATTTCAAGAGCCACTCTCTTTCCGGATTATCGGGAGCGGAAACATTTTCCAATCCGGCGCTTTCCTCATCAACCGAAGCGTTTAAGAGCTTTTGACTTTTGCTTTTAAGATAATCTTTACAAAAGTTTTCCGCCACCACGCGTATCCAAGCGCCGATTTTTTCCTGTTCCCGATAAGTCGGAAATTTCTGCCATAAACGAATATAAATTTCCTGTTCAACATCTTCATCAGAACGATTAAGCATTTTTCTGACCACGTTTTTAACCAAACGTTTCTGAAACCAATTTAAGTTTTCCATTAACTGACCTCATAAAAGCCATAACCGTCCAAAGGAAGCATATCGTCACTTTCAACCTCATAAGCAAAGTAACTGTCACCATCATAAAGCATCGCCATATAATCGTAAAACTGTCCTTCGCTCAAAGTCGGCGCCGGCAACATAGCCTGCACACCAACCCAAACCCCGATAACAAGCGAGCAAAATGTACCGGCCATAATCTGGCGTTCCTTTTTGCGCTGTTTATAAAGCGGTTTTGCTTCAGCTAAAAGTCCGGAAATTTTATCCATCTTAAAAATCCTCAGCTAAATTCATTCAACTTACATAAAGTATAACGACCCGCTCTTAAAAAAGTTCAAACTTTTTTGAAAAAAAATCACACAAAACAAATAACCCATTGAATATACAAAACAAAAAAATATTGTTTCACCTCAAAAAATATGGTATTATATTTCTACAAAAGTCTAGATATTATATTATTAATCTGAAACAACAGCCCATGTGACGTTGTTTCACGAGGAGTGGATTAAGGACCCAACCTCGTTAAAAAAAACTATAAAATTATGAAAACAAAACAAAAAATCAGTGAATGGGGAACCGTTGCATTCTTTTCCTTTATGAGCCTTGTGCTCATATTTGGTATAATAATGAGTTTCTGTGTGGTTTTCAGCATTGGCTGCACCCCACCGGCACAAATAAAGCCCCTCTTTGGCATAGCATTCGTCTTTGCCTGTTTTGTATTTTTAAAAATGGTTACCGGTATCTACAAGATGGTAACCGACTTGATAAAAAGCAAAGACTTTTGCTAATCAAGTCCCATAAATAAAGAGCGTTCCAAAGAACGCTCTATTTTTTTATCAAAAATTTCTGCATAAACGTTTAATTAAACTTCGTCCACTCACGCACGTTTTGGGTTAAGAAGTCCGGTAGCTTATCCAACCCCGAAGCCCCCGAAGCTTTCTTATGTCCGCCACCACCAAATTCCGCCGCAATCGCCGAAACATCAACATTATCCTTTGTGGTGCGAAAAGATAAATTCCACTTACTGCGTTTATTAAGCGAAAAACTGACCATAAAGTCATAATTGGCAATATTATCGAGCGTATCAAAAAAGTCTGAACCGGCTTGCGCCATATTAGCCGCTATAAAACGAAGTCCGTTATATGTTCCCTCAAAAGACATATTGCGAGAAAGTCTGTAATCCCGATTGCGAATATATGACAAGATGGCATTACCTTTTTCCACCATCAAATTAATATCAATCCGCCCCTCAAACAAATCACGCCAAACTTTTTCATACGGGCGATTAACGCCTAAAGATTGAAAGGCAAATTCAAACGGACGCACTCTTTTATCTCTCAAATCAAACAAATCATTAAGCGCCAAAAGTTTCACCCCTTCCGGTACTTCTTTTTGCGGAAAGAAATATTGCCAAGTAAGTTCAATCGCAGCCGTTCCGACCGCACGAGAACCTTTAATTCCAAAACCACCTTCGGTTTTGAGCATTTGTTCATACGCCTCAATCGCCGATGCGTGATGATCTATCCAAGTCAAATTTTTCTCGGCATGCAACTTAAACATATAATCCATCGGAAAAGAAATATCGCAAATTACAATATCCTGATGTTTTTCAATCTCAGCGTAAGGAATTTCCTGATCGTAATTAAATCCCAATAGTTCGCAATCTTTATACGCATATTTGACAATCGCAGCCGAACCTTTACCGTCATGATCTGCCGAATGATAAATGCACAACATCTAAGCCAATCCTTTCGTTAATCAAAACTCACTTACACAGCCTGAGCCACCGCATTACTGCGCCAAGAAACCTCCATTCCGTCAAATGCCGGTTCAACATCTTTTGGGCAAGCTTTTCTAACTGTTTCATAATCGCATTCCACCGCCATATGCGTAATAATCGTTTTCTTCGGTTGCAAACGTTCCGCATATTCAAGCAATGTCGCCAAGCTGGCATGAAAGCGACTACCCTCTGGAGAAGTCAACGGCATAATCATCACTTCCGGTTTGCGCTTAATAAATTGGAAAGCGCTTTCCGGAATATCACGAAAATCAGATATATGCACCACTTCACCATCATTAAAGATATAGCCCGAACATTCCACATTATGTCCTTGCAATCTAATCGGTGTCACTTTCAAATCTTGAAAATAAAAACTTTCCTCATAGTTAAACGTATTCGGGTGCAAAGCGGCACGATAAACCGGATTAACATCTTCCTTTTTCTCTGCAATCAAATACGGAAAACGTGTCCGAATAATTTCCAAATTATCTGGAGAAGCAAACAGTTCAATAGCCTGACCGGTAATACGATTAATTTCGCGCAAATCATCAATTCCGTGCAAATGGTCCGCATGCGTATGGGTATAAAAAACCGCATCTAATTCCCGAATATTACCGAGAATCAGCTGCATACGCAAATCAGGCGATGTATCAATTAAGAATTTAACCCCGCTGATTTCCATATAAGTTCCGCTTCTCAAGCGAATATTTTTCTCATTTTTCGGATCACATTCACCAAAACCATTAGCCAAAGAAGGCACCCCCGGAGCTGCTCCCGCCCCCAAAATCAAAACTTTAGACACGCCACACCTTTCCGTTCATCGTTGAGCTTTAGAATATAAATTAAAAAAGTTATCGGTAGTTATACGTTCAATTTCTTGAATCGTCAAGCCCCTAATTTGGGCAATTTTCTCTGCCGTTTTGAGCACAAACGCCGGCTCATTGGTTTTCCCCCGATAAGGCACCGGCGCCAAATACGGGCTATCCGTTTCAATCAAAATTTTATCAATAGGATAGTTCTGAAAAACCGCCGCAACATCCGCCCCGCTTTTAAAAGTAACAATACCGGAAGCCGAGATATAAAATCCCAACTCACGCACAGCGTCGGCAAATTGTTGATTAGATGTAAAACAATGAATAACCCCGCAAAGTTGACCATATTTTTTCACACCATCGTATAAGATTCGCAACAAATCTTCTTCCGCTTCTCTCTGATGTATCATCAAAGGCAAACCGGTCATCCCCGAAGCTTCCACATGACGCGCAAACATTTCTTGTTGTTCCTTTTTAACCTCTGCGCCGTAATGATAATCAAGTCCACATTCTCCGATAGCGATAACTTTCGGATGTTGCGCCGCCTTCACAATATCTTCCACTTGAATTTTATTCAATTTTTCCGGCGCTGAATCAGGATGCACGCCAACCGATGTCCACATCTTCGGAGCAAGCGGATTTTGCCGATGCAAATCATCAAAGCGAACACACATTAAAAGTTGCGCTTGCGCCTCGTCCAAATCTTTTCCTGCGTTTAAGAGCCCTCCCACACCGGCGCTTCCGGCACGCAAAGCCGTTTCATCATCTTCAATATGACAATGACTGTCCACAAACATTTTTATCTAACTCCGAGAAACATCTGAAAACATATAGTTCATCACGACAATATCGTTTAGCACGCTCCGCCGAACAAAGTCAACACTTGTAGCGCCGCCATTTTTTTATCCATATTCACACGCACGGTTTCATCAAAAACTTTCAGTACCTGTTCATACGCTTCATAAAACTCACGAGGATGAGCCGCATCAGGCAAATTATCCCGAGCAAACCGGCAAACCAACTCCACAAACAAATCCCAACAATCCTCGTCTGCCGAAACCTGATTTGCCAAATCCAAAAGCAAAGTTCCGTCACATTTCGCACCGGCATAGCAAATTTTCTTAATATCCTCATACATCTCAAGCGCGTCATTTTCAGCGTATTTAATTGCGCGTCCGATACTCCCCGCTGCAATTTTAGCAAGTCCCGTAACTTCTGTTTCAGGCAATGACGGCTTATAACGTCTAAGCAAAGAAGCAACTTCATTTTCGGCCAACGGCTTAAGCGCCAACTTTGCGCAACGAGAACGAATAGTCGGCAACAATTTCCCCGGATTATGTGAGATAAGCAACAAAATACTTTTAAGCGGCGGTTCTTCAAGAATTTTCAATAAAGCATTAGCGCTGGAAACATTCAAATCATCGGCAGAATCAACAATCACCACCCGCCAACTGTCATTAAACGACTTTTTAGAAAGAAACTCCACTACATCACGCACATCTTCAACCTTAATCACCGCCGAGCGTTTAAGACTTTGCTTCATCTCTTCGTCGACTTCTTCCCCTTGATTAATCGCCTTAATCAACTTTTTCTTATCCGTATCGGTAAAATCCCTCTCCAATACCTTAAAGTCCGGATGCGATTTTTGCGCCACTTGTGCAAACACCGTTCCGTTAACATCTACATCCAATGAGTTGTACTTTTCCCCATCTTTAACCGAAAGCAAAAAGCGCGCGATTTTATAAGCCAACGTAGCCTTACCGATACCCTCGTCACCGGTAATCAACCACCCGTGATGAAGCGCTCCCGAATTATATGCGGATAAAAAGAGCTTAACCTCTTCATCATGCCCGATAAGGTACGGATTTTGATAAGGATAAATTACATCATCAGCCATTTATTTACACTCTTCTTTTCTTAACTTCTCTTCTTACGTAGTTTCTCTTCTTAATTTCAGCCTCTCTCAGTTTCAGCCACCCTTAATGCCTGCCTCTCTATTTCCGCTCCGCAAAATAGGTTTCGCTCACTTTTTTGTATGTTTAACCTTGCGCCCAAATTCTTTCAATCTAGCCCAAACCTCCATCGGCTTAACAATTCATCGTTTCTGGCGTTCTATAAAATTTCAGGAGTTTCATAACGATTGTCCTGCCCGTTTACAACCGGCTGACGAACCGGACGAACATTGTAATTTGGTTGCGAACGTACCGGAAGCGGACGAGTTTCATACTCTGGTTGTACAGAGTTTGCACGCGTCTGCTCGTCTTCTTCCAAATATTCATCAATAAACGGCACCCCGTCTTCATCATATTCCACCTCAGCCTTTGTTGGCTTTTCTTCTACAACAGCGGTAGACACTTCCACATCAGCCGGAGCATATGTTGGACGTTCATTTAATAATTGCGCCAAATAAGTTCTGAATTCTGCAAATTTTGCCAGTTGCGCATCAACCATCGCTTCAACCGAACAATCATCGCCACAGAATTTCGGATTAAAGTTGACATCACTGCCGCTGATATAAAAATCAGATATTTTCTGAGCAAAACGAGCTCTGACTTGCGGCTCATCACCATAATAATCGCGAATAATATCATAACCGATATTTTCATAACATACATTAACCGCCTCGAGCGTCTGAGACAAATAAGCCGCTGCATCATACATATTTCCTTGTTTAAGCATTGCCTTATCCATCTCCAAATCATCTTGGCGTGTATCTAAACAATCGGCAATCGCCAAACGATATTGCATAAAAGTTTCATCTTGTGGAGCGCTTTTTGTTTCCGTTTTATAAGTATCCGCTGCTCTCAAATTTGGATTATACCATTCATTCAACGGTTGACGCGCCTGTTCTCTTTCGCTTTTGCTCGGATAAGTATAACCGATTTCATCTTGGTAACGATACTCTGAAGCATTTTCTGTTGCAGATTCGCTTGTTTCATCAGCCTTCTGTGCGTTTATGGTTTTCACCGTCGTTTTAACAGTTTTTTTCTCAACTTTTTCAACTGGAGCCGTTGTTTTCTGTGTATCCCCTTCAACCACGGTCTTCATCGTATTTTTCAAATCAGCCCCACCATTGACTTCAACCGTCATCTCCTGAGTATTGTCAACAGAAGTTGTAACGGAAGCGTCTTTTTTATCTTCTTTTGAACCAGTCGTCGCAGACACCACACCGGAAGCATTTTCACCAAAAGTAACATTAAGCGGCACAGCTTTAATACGGGTAGCATCTCTGGCCCCCTTCATAGCCACGCCGTTTCCGTCTGCCATCGGTGATGGTCTTTTTTGTTGCGCAGACGCCCCATCAAGTTCAAAAACTCCCTCTAAAATTGCCTCATCTTCAGGACGAATAACCTCCACCGGTTTAGCCCCCACAGTTTCCGCCCACAAACCGACGGCCATCATACAACCTAAAAACACCTTGCGTTCTGTCAACATTTCCCCGTTCCCTTATCTATTTATTAAGGATTTATGAGCTATGATAAAACAAAGAATATAATTGTCAAATTTTTTTAGAGCATCTGGAAAAAAGAACAGTCAATAACTGAATAATGATGCTTTACAGACAACAACCAAGCGATTAGAATATCGCGCAAAAGGAACGATACAAAATGACGATACTGAAAAGATACAAATTTCAACTAGGTTTCTGCGCCCTGTTATTACTCTCAGGCTGCGCCTCTGAACCCAAAGAATTTGAATATAAAAATTTACAAGAAGAAGTAGCCGCCATCAAAGAAGACGGAGGCATCTATAAAGTAGGCAATCCGTACACGGTTTTAGGGCAAAGCTACACCCCAAAAGAAGACTATGACTACGAAGAAGTCGGCATGGCTTCTTGGTATGGGGACGATTTTCATAACAAGCGCACCGCTAATGGCGAAACTTATGACATGCGAGCCGTAACCGCGGCGCACCGCACTTTGCCATTACCATCAATAGTGCGTGTCACCAACTTAGAAAACGGCAGATCCATTATTGCCCGTGTAAACGATCGCGGCCCTTATGTTAAAAACCGCATCATAGACTTGTCAGAAAAAGGTGCCGAATTATTAGGCTATAAAAACAAAGGCACCACCAAAGTAAAAGTTGAGATATTGGAAAAAGAAAGTCGTGCAATAAAAGAAGCTATGTTATCGCCAAATAACTCATCTAAAACTTATGGCAACAAGACCATTCCATATTCTAACACACAAGCTGTATCAACGGCACAAGCAAGCTCTGCCAATACCAAATATGAAATCAGTACCTCAGCTCGCCGTCCGTTACAGTACACTTCAGAAATAACTCTGGCATCAAATACAGATACCAACGTCAATATTCCGAATAGTGCCGAAGAAGGACCATTTTTTGTTCAGGTCGGAGCTTTTGCAGACTATGACAAAGCCAAACAAATGGCAGACAATATGAAGCGTTTCGGCAACGTATCCATTTACGAAGCCTATTTGAGCAAAAACGGCGTTTACCGTGTTCGTTTAGGCGCTTACCAGAGCAAAGCCGAAGCCATGAAAATTTTAGACCGCGTGTTGGATTACGGACACTCGGACGTAACGATAGTAGAAAAAGAATAGGAGAACAATAAGCCATGTCATTTAGAACATTATGCATATTAGCCATGGGCGTTTCCGTCTTGGCGATGAGCAAAACCGCAAATGCGTTTGAAACCAAAGCCAAGAATGCAATTTTGATGGATTATGAAACCGGAGCGTATTTATTTACCAAAAATCATCAAGATATGATTGCACCGGCATCTATGAGCAAACTAATGACGGTTTATGTATTATTAAGCAAAATCAAAGACGGCGAAGTTTCGTTAGACGATAAATACACCGTCAGTGAAAACGCATGGCGCAAAGGCGGAGCTGCATCCGGTGGTTCCACCATGTTCTTAAAGATTGGACAAGAAGTTCGTGTTGAAGATTTATTAAAAGGCATCTTAATCCAATCCGGCAATGACGCTTGCATCGTTGTTGCAGAAAATTTAGCCGGTTCAGAAGAAGAATTCGCCTCAATGATGAACGAAACAGCAGAAAAGATTGGCTTAGAAAACGCCCACTTTGTTAATGCGACGGGTTTACCTCATCCGGAACACAAAATCTCCGTTGAAGATTTAGCGATATTGGCTCGTCACATCATCAAAGAATTTCCGGAATACTATCATCTGTTCTCCGAAAAAGAATTTACCTATAACGGCATCCGTCAAGGCAACCGCAACCCATTATTATATAGCTTAAAAGGTGCAGACGGCTTAAAGACAGGTCACACATCGGAAGCCGGCTTCTGCTTAACCGGCACAGCTGTAAGAAACGACCGCCGTTTGATTGAAGTCATGACAGGTCTTGAGAGCAACAAACAACGCTCTGAAGAAACCGAAAGTTTAATGACTTGGGGCTTTGCAAACTTTGACAACTACAAATTCTTCACCAAAAATCAAATCATGGCGGAAGTTCCCGTTTGGTACGGAACCTCAAAGAGTGTTGCCGCCGTTGTACCTGAAGAAGTTATCAAAACCATCAAAAAGAGTGGCAAGAGCAAATACGGCGCCAAAATGATTTATGATGAACCATTAAAAGCTCCGATATTGCAAGGCGATAAGATTGGTGAATTATTCATCACCTACAATGATGAAATCGTTGATAAAATTCCGTTGGTAGCCAAAGACAATGTCGCTAAAATCGGACCATTCAGCCGTTTTCTTGAAAACTTAAAATACTTTGTTTTCGGAGCCAAATAAACAATGACGACATCAAACAAAAAAGGTTTGTTCATAACCTTTGAAGGTGGTGAAGGCGCCGGAAAATCAGAACAAATCACGAGATTTGCCGAATATCTGAAAACAAGCGGACACGAAGTTGTTACCACTCGTGAACCCGGAGGAACGGAAACCGGCAAAGAAATCCGTCGCTTATTGGTTGAAGGCGATAAAGATAAATTTGATGAAATCACCGAAATTCTGTTATTTTACGCCGATAGACGCATAGATTTGACCAAAGTAATCCGTCCGGCAATGGAAGAAGGCAAAATCGTTTTATCAGATAGGTTCAACGATTCGACGATTGCGTATCAATATTACGGTTCCAATAAATTCGCTGACCGCAAGATAATGGACAATCTATATCAAATCGTCGCCGGAGATTTCAAACCGAACATAACTTTTTTGTTAGATATAAATGTCAAAGTTGGTCTGGAAAGAAGTTTTAAAAAAGCGCAAACGATGATTAATAAAGAATTGCGTTTTGAAAATGTGGATATAGCATTTCACGAACGCTTACGCCAAGGTTATTTGGAATTAGCCAAACAAGAACCCGAACGCTTTATCGTAATAGATGCATCCGGCTCCATTGATGAAGTAACCGAAAAGATTATTGAGGCTTATAACCATCGCATAAATAAATAACCCAAATCCCCTTTTAATAAGGGGATTTTTTCATACCTATTTGCTTAATAAATGAAGAACATTTTATGGGAGAAGAATTCCCGCCACTCAAGCCTTGCTAAAGCAGTGCTAAAAGATTATTCAACCGCCGCTTTATCACAAGGTGTTTTACCGGTGGTTTTAAACTCTTCCATTGTCGCGGTAAAATCCATCCTCTGCCCGCGAGAAGTCAAACAATAACCGGAAATAGGATTTCCCATATCATAAACCACTCGTAAAGTAGGATTTCCATCTTTATCATAAAATTGCTGCACCCCGTTTTTCTTACCTTGCGAAAATTCTTCTTCAGACTGCAACGTTCCATCATTATAATAAGTACGTCTCACCCCGTCCCATAATCCATCAGAAACTTGCGTTTCCACTTTCAACGTTCCGTCTTCATAATAAGACGTCAGGCGTCCATTTGTTTTACCATTAAGATACACACCGGAAGAACGCAACGCTCCGCTTTCATAATAGAGTTTGTATTTACCATCCTTCATTCCATTGGCATAATTAATTTCCGCCTCAACTTTACCGGATGGGAAATAAGCTCTGAGCATACCATTCAGCGGCGCACCGGTTTTAATCTCCACGCATTGATTATCTACCAGCTCGCATTGAATTTCATGACGTACAAAAAAATCGCGTTTAGCCCAAGCGTCACTTCCCAAAAGCGCCACAGCGCCTGTAATAATGACACAAACTCCATATTTAAAGTTCATCAGAGTGTTCCTCCTCAAAAACCACACACACTTAGTAAATAATAAGTCATAGCGCTCAAAAGTCAAACAAAAATCCGCTACAAAAAAAGAGTCAGACCATAAAGGTCTGGCTCTTTTTTTTAATCAAACTTCAACAACGTTAGATTTCAAAGTTAACGTTATCAAAGAAATCAAGTGGGATAACCTTGCTTTCGCCTCTACCGAATGACACGTTAACCGTATCGCCGACTTCCGTCCATTTCAGTTCGGGGAAAAATTCGGTACTACCGGTAAATTCCACGCCTCGTTCTTCTTCAAACAAGAGATAATAAAGATTATTCTCTTGAACGATTCCGCGAACGACATAGGATTTTGTTTCCTTTTGAACCGCACCGTCTTTAATGGTATCAGACTGAGTTTTTCTAAGCATTCTGAGATATGCGTTTTGAGCATCTTGCTTAGAAGCACCGCATCCGACGGCCTGACGATTATTCATCGCCAAAAAGCAATAACCGACCACATTACCTGAACTACCTTTCATCACCATAAAATAGGTCGGAATACCACGCACATTATACAACACCGGAAAGTTAGCCGTATATTGTGCCGTTTTCGCAAACGGTTGGTCTTCAGCAATGCGCATCGCTTCTTTTTCGTTCACACCGATAGCGTGATAGTACTTAGCTTCTTTTGTACGGGTATCAACGAGCATAAACCCGTTAGTACCATTATCGGAACCGGCAGATTGAATACCGGTATACCAATAGCTTCGTCCTTGAGAATAGACAAGTGTTGTACCGGGAGTTGGAACCCGAACGCTGTCTTGAGCCATAAAAGAGTTTCTCCACCCCTTTTTATACTCGCCCCAACAGCGGATTTGATCTTCCACAAAATCCTGCGGTTGGATTCTATCCACCCAACTTGGAGCCTCATCAACGCTATACGCTTTGAGTTTACCAGTCTGCGCATCAACAGTAACAACCCCGTCAGATTCTTCACCACCAAAGCCAATCGTATGCGTATAAGTAGAAAGCACCCAATAAGGTCTACCCACACTATCGATTTCAAAGCAATGGTCATTAAGTCCTTTAGATACAAAGCCATTCATTTTGATATGTCTTTCAATATCATCATCAAAACAGCCGCTTTCCAAATACTTAATCTGCAAAGGTTGTCCGTTAACTTCGGTCACGAGATAACGTTTGGTTGCATCCGTTGCATCAACAATCAGATACCCAGGAGTAACGTCGTTCAACAACCATTTACGGAAAGAACGATGCTCCAAAGGAGCAACCCAGATAACATCGTTGTCAAAGTTCAGTTTTTTACCATTATTGATGGTAAACGAACCGGTAATACTCTGAATAGTCATATTACCGACCTCAACTTTTGAACCAAGTCCGATGTTTTCGCCCAATTTATCTTCAGCAACTTTACGAGCCAAAGCCGCATCCACTGAAATCATCTTAGATACGGAAATAGGAGAAACAACGGCATTAAAATCCCGATGTACAGCAGTATCTGCCACCTCGGTAACCTTCAAACGCTGATAATACGACGACGCATGAAAGCATTCCGCAGATTGGAAGAAGCAGACAAACGCCGCAATAACAGCAATGAGCGCCGGAATAAAACGCCAGAAGTCTAACTTTATACGATTTAGCTCATATTTAGAAAAGTAGACCACAGCGCCCAAGATAGAAACTAGAAAAGCCTCTATCCAAACTCCGTGAAATCCCCAAGGAGCCAACACAGGCAAACCGAAGAAGTTAATCACCATAAGCACCAACATCACTCCGACAATCCATAAAAGATTGTTCCAGATAGATACTGATTTACGATAACTGATAACCGCAAACACGGCGGTCAAACACAGAGAAAAAATAATGTAATACATAATTTATAAAATTTAAGTTATTAAAATAATTAGTTTAGCAACATATAACATACACCTTTTTACGAGTTCTGTCAACTTTTTTGTACAAAAAAGCTCCGCACATAAAAGTAACGGAGCTAAAAGAAACAAATTTGCGCTTAACTAGAGCAGCTTGAGAGCATCTTCGGCAATCATTTGCGGTAACAAGCGATTTTCGCGATAAAGCACATCCACCGGCAATCTGTCGGTAAATTCCTTTTTAGCGCCGTAGTTCAAAACTTTAAGTTCGGAATTTCCGAAATAGCGTGCGATTTTTTCGCCAAAACCGCCGTTAACAACCCCACCCTCAAGTGTGATAACAACTTTATGCTTATCTTTAAGGCTTTCAAGCGCCGCCGTATCCAATTCAGAAACACAACGCACGGTAGCTAAAGTGGCATCAACATGAAAATTCATCAATGTTTCCGCTGTTTGCTTAGCCAAGCCCTGCATTTCGCCCACAGCGAGAAGTGCAACTTTTTCACCCTTTTGCGCAAAAGCCATGGTTTTGATTTCATCAGCTTTCGGTTGAACGCTGTCACCATAAACAACCGCATTCGGCACTCTAATCATTACCGGCCCGTCTTTTTGTGTCATAGACCAATCAAGCATAGCCATATATTCTTCTTTAGTTGCCGGTGTTAAGAAAGTAATATTCGGAATATTAGAAGCCATTGCCATATCAAAACAACCCAAGTGAGTTGCATCTGCGCTGGATAAACCTGACCAATAAACCAAAATAACTGCCGGATTTCTGTTTAAAGCCAAATCTTGCGAAAGTTGGTCATACGTTCTCTGCAAGAAAGAACTGTGCACACAAAAGACCGGACGACATCCGCCTTTTGCCAAAGCAGAAGACATCGCCACCGCATGTTCTTCGGCAATACCGACATCAACATAGTGAGCGCCCAATTCTTGGCGACGTTGTTCGTTTAAGGCAAACACCCCAGGCGTACCGGCTACCACAATCGCAACATTTTCGCCATTTTTAATTTTGCCGTTTAAGTAGTTGTAGGTTAAGTCGTCCAAACTTTCCCCATCGCCGAAATCAACGGTTTTATCACCGCTTTCAATATCAAACGGTACGCTCCAGTGCCATGGTTCTTTATACGTTTCCGCCAATTTATACCCTTTACCTTTAAGAGTGTTCAAATGCACCACAACCGGCTTGTTTGTATCTTTCACAGATTGAAAGGCCGCAATCAATTTTTCAACATCATTACCGTCATTAACATAAAGATAGTCATAACCAAGCGCCTTAAACAAATTCAATTCGGCTTGACCGTTTGTTTCGCGTAAAAGTTTCAAGTTATTATAAAGTCCGCCATGATTTTCAGCAATAGACATCTGATTGTCATTAACCACGACAATAAAGTTAGAACCGAGTTCAGAACCGGCAAAATCAAGCCCTTCCAAAGCCTCTCCTCCGGAAAGAGAACCATCGCCGATAACCGCAATCACATTATGCTTTTCGCCCTTCAAATCACGAGCCTTAGCCAAGCCGGAAGCCAAGCTGACAGAAGTTGAAGTATGCCCGATAACAAAATGGTCATGTTCGCTTTCATGCGGATTGGTATAACCGGTAATTTTATCATAATCATCAGGATTTAAGAAACCGTTTTGCCGCCCTGTAATCATCTTGTGTGCATAGCATTGATGAGAAACGTCAAATACGATTTTATCAATCGGAGAATTAAACACATAATGAAGCGCAAGTGTAGCCTCCACAAAACCCAAATTCGGTCCAACATGTCCACCAATAAGACTATCGCGTTTCAAAATTCCCTGACGAATTTCTTGCGCCAAATCATTAAGCTGTTGCACTGACATTTTTTTAACATCAGCCGGAGAATGTACAGTATCTAACAAAGTCATCATTTCCCTCATAAAAAATCAAGTTAAATCAAAATCGGCTCCCCTCCCGAATAAAACAGACGAAGCCATAAAAACGATTCTGCGATGGAGTGTAACATTTAGAGTTCACTCTAAGTCAAGCATTATTTTGTGTAGGAATAAAATTTTACATCTTGAGCTTCTTCTTGCTCTCTCAACCAAGGTTTTGTTCTTTGATTATTCTGAGTACCATCATCAATATTTTCTTCTGTTGTATGATCTTTTTGCAGCACATCCATCATCATATAAATGCTATACAGCTGTTCTATAGCCTCAAGATTTTTCTTAAAATCCTTTTGCGGAGATAAGAGCGATGATGTTTCAAAAAGATCTTGCGCCGTTTCCATTGCCATTAAAACCTTGTTATCAAAAAACGCAAAATTAATTCTTGCCCCGTTAAACATATGCTTAACCTGCAACATCCTCTCCATCACAGCCGGAGTTAAGATACAGCGAGCCTCAATTTGATCCGTAGCGTCAACACTCCATTGTTTAGAAAAAAGCACATCTTCCAGATGTACCCTTCTAAAAAACGTATAATAAATGTTATAACCTAAAAAAATCAACACCGCATAAAGAAACAAATCCAGAATAAACCGATTCCAAGAGCCATTAAGCAAAGCACTCCATATCGCCACAAAAACATACAGCCCGCCAAATAACACCCACAACGAAAGATTAAACTTAGTCCGAAGTGTTTTTTGCTTATCAAACATGCGTACTTTACCAGCAAAAGGCTTTTCCGTTTCAAACAACACAAACAACACGGATAAATAACTTCGCTCCACAGCTTGAAATGCAGTCTCGTTTCCATAAAACTTTTGCTCAGAAACCCAAAATTTTGAACCTTTATAAGAACAAACAAAGCTGTCATCAGGTTGAGTATTAGTAACCGAAGAAAACAATTCACTCCGTTCTAACAATGCTTTGTTAATCTCAATCGGTTGATTTTTTTCCACCAATTGCACATCACCAAAAAAGCCAAGAATTTTTTTGAGCATAAACGGTTTAACTGCTTTAGCATATTGCCCCAAAGGCTGTAGTGTAATAAAAATAGCAAACACAATATAAAAATACATCACACAACCAAGAGCAACAAACTTATCCTTTTCAGCCTCATAATCCGGATTGATAAGAATTAAGATTGTAAATAAAATACCCCCGACAACACTACCGATTAGTGTCGTAAAAAAATTTTTCAAATATTTATCACGCAACGGCTTAATTTCATACATTTCAGGTGCAACTTTCAGATGATAAAAATCATAAAAGTTTTTTGCCACTTGCGGCGGTAAAGCTTGCCACTGCTTTTTGCTCATAAAAAAATCCCCTTACATGTTTTCAACAACCCTGTTAGACTTCTTAAGTTGCCCGATATTCGCATCTAATTCTTTTTGCTTCATCTCATCAATCACCGCAAAAATATTGTAAAACTGCACAATAACTTCCCGTACTCTTCTATATTCAAACGCAGAAGCAAAGAGAGAAGTCGTTTCAAACATATCCTTGTTTGTTCCCACCGCAATCAATACTTTATTATTAAAAAAAGCAAAATGAATACTGTTGCCATAAAACATTTTTTTGATTTTGAGCATTCTTTCCATCAAAGCCGGCGTTAAAACATATCGTGCCTCAACTTGATCAGTGGCTTTAACCTTCCAATTTTTAGCAAAGACCACATCTTCCAAATAAACCTTTTTGTATTTACTTTTAAAAATACCATAAAGGAATGCGCCGATAAATACAATCGCCCAAATCAAAAAATTCCAATTTACAAATCCATCAGCAAAGAATGCTTTAATGTTCATCACCACAAGCCACAAAAAAAGAGCCCCGCCCAAAAATGACAAGAAAAACGTCAACCACTGCCCTTTTTTATCATTAACCACGGTTTGTCCCTTAAATTTTTTTCCAAGTTCAAAAAACAAAAAAATTCCTTTAAACATAGTTACTTCTCTTCGTCCGTTTTTAGTCTGAACATAAGTAGTAACACGCTGTTCGCCCAGCTGAAATTTTGTGCCTTTATGAGAACCCTGAAATGTATCATCATAATAAACCTTTTCCATCCCCTCAAACAAATCGGATTCTCTAATAACATTTGCACTAATTCCGCCATTTTCCCACTGATAAGTAAGATGTTTAAAAAAAGCCATAATTTTCGGCATAACCATTTTTTTGGTATCACGTTTATATTTCTTTGCGGGTTTCGGCAAAAATAAAATCGTCAATATACATAATCCCACAAAAAATCCAAACCAAAGATTAAACATAGTTGAGCCGTTACTTTCATCAGCAAAACGGATATAAACAACCAGCCACTGCCACGCAACAAAAAAGCCAAAACCAAATAAAGCCAACATTATAAAAAACTGCTGCAAATATTTTTTGCGTTGCGGTTCCAAAAACCTAAAATCTTGTAAAAGTGTCGCCCGATAAAATTCATCAAACTCGTTCTCTAATTTTGTCGGCAAATAATTTCTACTTTGCTCATCCATAAAATAAAACTCTCACATTAACCCTATTTGATAGAAGTTTAATTGAACAAAGTTAAATTTTTTATGAAAAAACAAATAAAAAAGCGCCACAAATTAAAGTAAGTTTTCATCAAATAAACGGATTATACGCCCACTGTAACACCGCTTGTCTTTGTCGTGGACGACAAGCAAAATCAGCCAAAGCGCAATTCTTTTTAAGTTGCGCCACATGCCGATAAAATGCACGCCAACGCTTAATCTGCACTTCATCAATAAACGGAATACGCCGCCCCATATAATAACGGCAATACCATTGAAACCATCCCCGCACATCTGGACCGATAATCCAATTCTTCCGTTGCCACTCCTGAAGAGATTGCCGTGATTTTACTTTGAAACAGTTGCAGTTTACATCTGGCTTTTCAAGCGAAAGTTTAGCATTAACAAACCACTCGTGAGGAAATTCATTTTGACAATCATTCAGATAATGCCCCTCAAACACGCCCAACTCCAACATCTGCTGCGGTGTAAGTTCTGGCTTGAATAATGGCGAGAAATTCTCTCCCATCGGTTCGGTAAGTTCATAAGTATATCCGCTCTGCATTTTATCACAAACAGAAATCAACACCTTCGCCTCCTCTCCTAAATATAATTAAACTTATATCCAAAACAACTTATAAATACAAAAAATTAAGCACGATACTCACATCGCACTTACATTATCAGCTTCAAGCATAAAAGTGACTATTTATTCTCCGCTTGCTGAGCTTTCCGCAAACGAGCTTGTTGTTCGGAATAAACACATCCGCAGTAATCTTGATTATAAAGTTGCAACTCTTTAATTAAGGCAAGCCGCGCTTCTTGCATACCATGTTTACGCCCCTCTATTTCAACATAAGGAACACCGACTTGAGCCGAAGCTCTAGCCGCAGCGGCATTAACTTGCGCCAAATTTTTCCAACGAGAAACACCCAAAACGGAAGCAACCGCTTCAAAACCGTTTTCTTTCGCATATTGCATCACTCGTTTTAAGCGTAATTCAAAGCAAATATCACAACGTTTACCCCGTTCAGGTTCATCTTTATAAGGAAGAGTTTGTTTAAACCAAACATCAGGATTATATTCAAATTCCACAAATTGGATATTCCATTGTTCACACAAACGTTTCTGCTCATCACGTCGTTTGATATATTCGGCTTCAGGATGAATATTCGGATTATAAAAAGCCACGGCAAAATCCACTCCGTCGTCATGAAGTTTTTTAATCACGGCGCAAGCACACGGAGCGCAACAGGAAAGCAATAAAATTTTCGGCATTTCAGACATAACCACATCCTTTTATCATTTTCGGCAAGAGTATCCCATTTTGAGAAAAAAATCAAGAATACAAAAAAATTTTGTTTTTTTTGCCAGCACATTAAGGAATTATCTTTTTCACAACTAAATATTTTGGACTTGCATTTTAAGCAAGATAACGATATAAGAAAGTCCGTACCATATAAATGGGGTTGTAGCTCAGTTGGGAGAGCGCTTGAATGGCATTCAAGAGGTCAGGGGTTCGATTCCCCTCAGCTCCACCAGTTCAGTAAAGAGTAGGCTAAGCCCTACTCTTTTGTTTTAAGCTATCGTAAGGGGAAGCGAACCCCTGAGAAAGGGGTTTGACTACCAGCGAAAGGCGGGCGGAAGAACGCCGGCAGGCTTTGCCTGTGAGCGCCCGTGCGGCCGAGGCTTTGGATAAAGCCGAAGGTCATTCCCCTCAGCTCCACCAGTTTAGTAAAGAGTAGGCTAAGCCCTACTCTTTTGTTTTAAGCTATCGTAAGGGGAAGCGAACCCCTGAGAAAGGGGTTTG
>CALXPU010000014.1 GCA_944390455.1 uncultured Alphaproteobacteria bacterium
CATATCTTTATTATATCGCCGACTTTTTATTCATCCACCACTAAAGTGGTGGTTTTCTACAAGGCATTAATAAAATAAAAAACTCAGGTGAGATATGAATATTACCTGAGTTTTTTATGAAAAATGAATAGTAAATTATGGCTTAGAACGTAAAACGTCAGAAAGAGATAAGAAACGTTCAGCCATTTTATCTAGCACGTCAAAATCCGGCTTTAACGGGAAAACTTTAGATAAAAGATATAAATAAAAATCAGCCGTAAAGTAGGGATGTGGTAAATTCTTCTTTACAAATTTCCAGTTATCGGAAAGAGCTTTAGAGAAAAGAATAGCAAGAATATTGCGCGGTAAAGTATCCTGATAATCTTTCAAAAAGTAGTAGTGTGCAAAAAAGCGATCATTATCTAATTGGTGAGTATTTTTGCTGAGGTTGTTGGTTTCGCGAGGAACTAAAACAACATGCGCATCCATTTTTATAATGCCTTGCGCCAATCTAGCCGCTCTCAAAGGAATACTTTCATCTTGAATAAATACGCGTGTGTCTGCTCCGCCGGCTTCTTGTAAAACGGAACGCTTAATAAGTTGTCCCATACGGGTAAAATGTCCGCCTAACACAGCTTTTAAGGCATTAGGATTATAATTATAACGAAAGTCATTAGGCATATATTCAGCCGCAATATCCATCGGTTCTTTACCAGTTTTTGTAAAAGTTCCATAAACCATATCGGCTTGATGTTTATCAGCGACCTCAATCATCTTTTCAGTAGAGTTAAGTGGGAAAATGTCATCTGAATCAAGCATCCTAATCCATTTGCCCTGAGCTAAAGCAATACCTTTGTTAATAGAAATGCTGATACCTTCATTTTTATCTTTTTTCAGGATGATAACATTTTTGACGTCTTTCGTCATTTCTTCAATAATTTGCACGGAACGATCGCGAGACAAGTCATCAACAAAGATATATTGCGGATTTTTAAGTCCGGTTTGGTTTAAGAGAGCCTTAAGAACGGCCGGCAAATAAAATTCTTTATTATACACCGTCATCACAAAAGAAACATCAATTTCCTCAGAAGAGGTACTATCAATCAAAGTTTCGTTTTCAGAAATTTTCTTCAAATCAGCATTAGTCATATTCAAATCGTTTCCCAGCAATAAACCTCAGCAAAACTATTAGCAAAAATAATCAGCTACAAGAAAACCTACATTTTTTTTTATCAATATGCAAGCAAAAAGAAGTTATCCAAAACAGAAGTTTAATAATCAAAATCTCCTAAAGAAAAAATGTAGGTTAAATTGCATAAATAAAGTAGAGGGACATTTGATGGTAAAACTATCTATATATATGGTTGTATATAACGAAGAATTGCGTATAGAAAGAACACTGCGAGCGCTGCAAGGTATAGCAGATGAGTTAATTATAGTAGATTCCGGATCAACCGATAAAACTTTAGAAATAGCAAAAAGGTATCATGCCAAAATATATTTTCATGAATGGAAGAGTTATTGCGATCAGAAACATTATGCGGAAAGTCTGTGCACAAATGAATGGGTATTATTGTTAGATGCCGATGAAGTTATATCTAAAGAGTTATTGGAAGAGATTAAAGCGATAAAGAAGTCCCCGCAATATAAAGCATATAAAATAAAAATAGTAGATATGCTACCCAAAGATACAAAAGCATCAAAATATGCCCGACAATTTAATCCCGTGAGATTATATAGTCGCAAATATGGCGTAATGCCAGCGGATAAAATGAATAAAGACCGAGTAGAGTTGCAAGAAGGAATAGAGATAGGTCAGATGAAGAGTTTTATATATCATTATTCATTTTTGAATATAGAACAAACTCTAGATAAATATAATCGCCATTCGACAGAACTACAAAAAACATGGAAAAAAGAAGGGAAAAAGGTTGGATGGTTTCGTCTAATAATAGAGTATCCATGGCAATTTTTGCATTATTACATAGGTCACAGATACATTTTTCGAGGTAAACAAGGATTTATATATGCAAGTTTATTAGCCTACTTTCGCTTTTTAAAAGTAGCTAAGAGTTTTGAATAAAAGTATGAGGACTAATTGCAATGCGTATAGTAAATGTGATGATAAGTAAAAGGACAGGAGGTGTTGAGCAAGCCTTCTTGGATTATAATTCAGCGTTAAAAATGCATAATCATCAAATTTTAGCGATTGTTGACATAAAAACTAAAGTAAAATCATTTATACAAGATACACAGTATATAACAATAAATTTTAATCAATATAATTATTTTTTGATTTTTAAATTGTATAAAACAATCAAAAAGTTTCAAGCAGACATAATCATAACACATAGTAAAAAAACAATCCCAATATTGCGTATAGTGGCAAAATGGTTAAAGATTCCACTGATAGGAGTGGCACATAATGATAAATATAAAAAGATAAATCAATGCGATGCTATTTTTTCAATAACGGAATATCAAAAAGAGTTTTTTATCCAGAAAGGATATCCCAAAGAGAGCATATATGTGATTCCTAATATGATAAAAGGCAAAATAGAGTATAAAGAAAAGATATGGCATCATCTTCCGGTAATAGGTAGTATGGGAAGATTTGATCCAATGAAAGGTTTTGATACATATTTGAATGCACTAGCTTTATTACGAAAAGAAGGAATTGAGTTTAAGGCTGTTTTAGGCGGAGATGCCCAAAAAGAATATCCGAAGGAAAAGAGGAAATTGGAACAAATAATCATAGATAATCAGTTGGATAAAAGTGTGACATTATGTGGATGGGTAACAGATAAAGCAAATTTTTTTCAGGATATAGATATATTTGTTCTTCCATCAAATTATGAGCCGTTTGGGATTGTTTTGCTAGAGGCGATGCAATATTCAACTCCAATCGTAACCTCAGATGCGGAAGGTCCCAAAGAAATATTCGGAAAAAACAAAGACTGCGTCTATATGTTTGAAAAAGGCAACGTTGAAGATTTGGCAAGCAAATTAAAACAAGCTCTTAAAAATAGGGAGGATACTAAGAAAAAGGCTCCAAAAGCATGGCACCTATGTGAGAAAGAATATAGCATAGATAAGGTGGCAGAAAAGATAGATAAAGCAATAAAAAAAGTACTATAAACAATTACGCAAAGGACTAGAACTATGGAACAAGAAAGCGTAAAAATTTTTTTAGAAAAAGAAATATTTACTCAAGGAATAGAGAAAATAAAACAATTTTCCAAAGGACAAATAGCAAGTTTTTATATAAAAACCAAATCAGAAGAAGAATTTACTATAAAATTTTATAAGAATAAAGAAAATGTAAAATACGCATACAATGTGTCTTTACAGCTAGAGAAAAATAAAGCACTAAAAGTGCCACAATTATATAAAATACCCAATAAGTATTTAAAATACAAAAGATATTATGGACTCATTTTTTACTATATAAGAGGGAAAGAGATAAAAACTTCAGAAATGAATTTGCAAATATTGTCAGAGGTTGCAGAGCAATATGCAATATTTCAAAAAAGTAAATTAGCAATATCTAATCTGTATCAAGATAAAAATATTTCATATTATATAAATAATTTACGTCAACATTATCTGACTAAAGACATAAACTCACAAAACAAAATAAAACAAATAATGTATAATAAAATAAAAAAAATAACACAAGAAATATTAAATAATATAGAAATACAACATCAAAATAAAATAGAACCTCCTAAAAAGATGATACATTGTGATATTACAAAATCTAATATGTTATGCAAAGAAGGACATTTTGCATCATTTTTAGATACGGATTCTGTTTGTCTAAGTTATGTGGGCAGAGATATTGCAGAGTTTATAATATCAACGGTATTGCGTTTTCCGATATATAGAAATAAAAAGAAAATAATTCAATTTTGGTATTCTGAAATAGATAAAAGACTTCATTTATCAGCAGAAGAATATATATATGGTTTAGACATATATTATTTATACCGATTACAGTGTAGATTACAGCAATATCGAGAAAAACTAACAGTCGGTAAATATTTTAATTTCATAGAGTTCATTAAGTTAAGATTTGTAATAATAGATTTATTTAGAAAGAAAGAAGCTCATGCCTAAAATATCAATAATCATCCCAGTCTATAATGCCGAAAAATATCTGGAAATGTCGTTGAATTCAGTAAGAAATCAAACATTTACAGATTATGAAGTTATTTGTATGAATGATGGTTCGACCGATAATTCCTTACTAATATTAAAGAAGTTTGCAGAACAAGACAATCGATTTAAGATATATAGCCAATCTAATTTAGGAGGGAGTATAACGCGCAATAATGCACTAAAAAAGGCAACAGGAAAATATATAGCATTTCTGGATAACGATGATATATACAATCCCAATTATTTAGAAAGATTGTACGAAAATATAGAAAAATATGGAGCAGATGTTAGTTGTTGTTCATATATACGCTTTGAAGGAAACGGAAATTATAAATTTAATGAGAGAGAAAATACAGAAAAATATTTATTTGTTTCAGAAAATCCTTTTATAGATAAATTTAAGCGAAAAAAGAAAATAGAAACCCTGATGTGGACTAAGCTATATAAGAAAGAACTACTTCAAGAAATAAAATTCTCGGAAAAATTACCGGCAATCAATGATATATTATTTAATGTAGAGATATTATTGAAGAGTAAAAAGTTAGTGCAGACGAAAGAAAAATTGATTGCATATCGCATAATTCCAACATCTCAAACAATGAAAAAACTAACATTAAATCGCTTAGAAGAATATAGAAACCTAGCCATAGAGTTAAAACAATTATCAAAAAGATATGAAAAATATAACAATATAATAGAAAAAATAATAGCGAATTATGTCTATGGAATGTATGTGTCTGAAGTAAAAAATAAATATAAGATAGATATATATAGAGAGATATACGAAAAAATTGTACAAGATATAACCGTGCTAAAAGAGGGGAATATATTTAATCCGCATAAATTAAAATTAATTCGACAAATACAATTATATTTGTTTCTAAAAAATATAAAAAAACAATTCAAACAGGATGATAATAAATAAAAAAGCTTCCCGAAGGAAGCTAAGTCTTAAAATTTTATAGTTTGAAGAATTTCACCATTTTTATAAATAATCACTTTAGTTAGTTCGCCTTTAGAATTAAACTCTTTGGCAGCTCCGTCTAACAAGTCATTTTTACGATAAGCTAAAATTTTAGGTTTTTCATTTTCATAGTAAGAATAAGCCGGACCTTCACGTTTGCCGTTAACATATTCCACATAAGTAGTCAAATGATTCCCCGGTGTATAAAAACGGGAAGGGCCATGCAATTTACCTTTTTTATAAGTAATGGAAGACTTAACGGCGCCATTATCATAATATTCCTCAAATACGCCATTTTTCTTACCTCTAATATAGCTGCCTTTACGCATTAAATCCCCATTGGGATAATAAGCTAGTTGTCCGCCGGAAAGCATACCTTTACGATAATAGCTGATTTCATGCTCGGCGCCATCTTGGTAGAAAGTAATAGTTTTACCATGAGGAAGACCATTTTTATATTCAGCTTCCATCATAACGCTTCCGTCTGTATCAAAAGCTTTATATAACCCACTGATTTTACCATTAACATAATGGATTTCTTCCTTGAGTTGCATGTTGTCTGCATATTTCTGATAAACACCGGTAATAGGTTTGTGAGCGGCATCATAACGAATTCCGTTTTCTTCAAAAGAAGTGTCATCAGAATAGAGCGTAGTGAGTTGTGCAACATGACAAGCAGAAAGCAAAAGCAATATAACACTCATACTCGCAACTTTTCGTGCAGCAATTTTCCTCTGTGCTAATTTTCTTAAAACCATACGTCTTAAGGCTAATTTTTTTGCTGCAAATTTTTGAGCCGTCACTGTTAAAATATCTTTTTTTGCCATATCACACCTCTCTAAAAGCAGAAAATAAATAGTCTTAAAAAAGTTAAAAAGAAGTAAAAAAAATAAAGCTGTAGAAAAAACAAGAAAAAAATAGCAATTACCAGAAGTAGCGATATGCTAAATCGGGAGTTGCAAAAAGAGGAGAAGCGGATGAAATATAAAAAAGTGGTATATACCAAAATTTCACCTGAAAAAAGCAAGTATCATCGTCACTTTTACGATCGCCGAGTGAAAAAAGCATTTATAAAATATTTGGCGTATAGTGGCTGGTTTGACGGTGTTCTTGAAGAAAAAGAGATAGAAGAGGCAAAAAAAGGATACCTCCCGAAAGATTTGGATGTGCATCATATATTTCCGTTATCCGGCTCGGAATCAATGGACGTCCACTCATTTACTAATATGTCTGTCATACATAAATCAACCCATCTGGCGATAAACCGCCAGATTTTTTATCCGCAATTAAAAGATGTGAGCAGTATGCAAGAAGGAGAAACACGAGAAATAATAATTCCGATATTTAAACCTGTGGACGCCGGAAGAATAATAGCCATCCGCAATCGTCAAACTGGGCGTCCGTGGCAGATGCTAAAAAGTATATCATTAGCAGGATATACGCGTTAAAACCGTAACTCAACCTTGACAAAACATTTAAAATAAGTAACTTAGAAAAAAAGGAGAAACTAACATGTTAAGATTTTTAAGTTTATTAATAGCCGCAGTTTTGGTGGCGGTTCCGGCAGAGGCGCGTAAAAAGAAAATGCCGACTTTGGAGGATAATAAGGCGTATGTACTTTATTTGGAAGGTTGTCCGATTTGTACACAAGCGTTGGAATATATAAATGAAAGATATTTCACCCGTCCGGATGTTGTCAGAGTTAATCTGGAAACAGAAGAGGGGCAAGCGCTATTAAAACAATGTGCCAAGAAATTTAAGTTTCAGCACGTTTTGGCACCGGTAATATGTATGGGGGATAAATATTTTATGGGCTGGTCCGGTAAAGCCGCAAAAGATTTTGACCAATATCTTGTAGAACTTCATGAATAAGAATGAAGAGCTCTTGAAAACAAAGAATATCATCATATTTAAGAGATAAAGGAGAGAAAATGGAAGAAGAAGCACTGTTTGCGTTAAGTAATGGTTTATATGTATTAGGCGCACAAGATAAAGATAGATATGTAGGATCATTGGTGGATGCAGTTTCGCAAGTGGCTATCGGTCCAAATATGATAATTTTATCGTGTATGAATAGCAGTTACACAAAGCAAACGATTGAAAGCACCGGAGTTTTCTCTCTGAGTGTGTTATCAAAAACAGTAGATCCGATTGTGATTGCCAATTTTGGATTCCAGAGCAGTAGGGATGTAAACAAGTGGGATAATGTGGTAAAAGAAATCAAAGATGATTTACCATATTTACAGACGGCAATGGCGAAGATACGCGCTCGTGTCGTAAATAAACAGGTTTTTCCGAACAATACATTGTTTATAGCCGAGGTTGAAGATGCCTTTGAGTTGAAAAAAGGGGAAGAACCATTAACGTATCACGATTACAGAAATGGATTTAAGGAGAAAGTAATAATGGCATTTCAAGCATCAAAAAGTGAAGAACAGACAGCAAAAGCAGAAACCGTTGCTGCCAAAAACGAAACACATGAACAAAAATGGGTATGCACGGTTTGTGGATACGTTTATGACGGAGATGTTCCGTTTGAAGACTTACCTGCAGATTGGGTATGCCCACTATGTGGCGTAGGCAAAGAGCTGTTTGAATTAAGAGACGCTTAAACAAAAAAACACCCGTATTCAAGCGAATACGGGTGAAGTTTTAAGTAAAGAGCGAAATTATTGAGCTTTCGGATAACCGATAGCTTCGGTCATAACTACTTCCATATCGCCTTCAAGCTTGAGCGCTTGTTTGAGCTCAGTACGATCATAAAGTCCGCGAACAACACATTTTAAGTTTTCTGAAGCACAATAAAGGCTTGCGTTTTGGTACATAGAACCGGCGTGCATTTCACCATATTTCTTGTCTTTTGTAACAAAGAGAAGATGAACCGGAGCATCTAGAGCAAATTTTTGATCTTTGGCCAAGATGGGGCGTAAATCTTCAGAGCCGAGTTGCTTTAAGATATTTGCTTTGGCATCATAGATGTAAGAGCCGGAGGGAAGTAAAACATACAAATCAATATCTTGACGATTTCTGGCGGTTGGAACAACACGCTTTCCGTCTTCAGAAGAAATTCCCCAAGTAGCCCAGAGTAAGTCAGATAGATGCTTGTCAGATAACATTTTCGTATCAAAAGTACGACCAGAACGACGAGCTGCAATAGCTTCCATTAAAGGCATACCACCGGAAGTTGTAGGCTCGGTCAACTTAATATCTGCGGCATAAACAGATGATGCAGAGAGCATCATCATGGCGCCAAGAACCAATTTTTTCATAAGACCTCCCAAATAAAAAAATAAATTTCAACAATGAAAATATAGTCAGAAAAAGCATAAAATGTCTTTAATAAAACCGATTTACCCACAAAAAAGGGGATAAGTGAAGAGAACTATTGCTGATTTTAATTGTTTCGGGGCTAAATAAAAGTATTCAAAAATCAAGAAGGAACTAAAATGAATCGGCGTGAATTTATAATTAATTCGCTGATGACATTGGGCGGAACGACATTGTTGTCGGCATGTAAAGAAGAAAAACAGGTTAGGGTAAAGAAAGGAGAAGGTAAAATGAAAGTATTGATGATAAACGGCAGTGCGCATGAAGAAGGTTGCACCTACACAGCGTTGAGCGAAGTGGCAAAAGCCTTGAAAGAAGAAGGGATAGAGAGTGAGATTGTTCAGTTGGGAGCAACTGCGTACAGAGATTGCGTCGGTTGTGGTGGATGCCGTAAATTGGGACATTGTGTGTTTACGGATGATATTGTAAATGAGTTGGTAGAAAAGGCCAAAAGCGCCGATGGCTTTATTTTTGGCACACCGGTATATTATGCGCATCCGTCGGGAAGATTGTTGAGTGTGCTAAATCGTGCGTTTTACTCAGGCGGAGCTGCATTTGCATATAAACCGGGAGCAGCTGTTGCGTCAGCCAGACGAGCCGGCACCATCGCATCGGTGGATGTAATAAACAAGTATTTTACGATTAATAACATGCCGGTAATATCCTCAACTTATTGGAACGAAGTGCACGGTAATACGCCAGAAGAGGTAAAACAAGATGCGGAAGGAATGCAGACCATGCGCAATTTAGGTAAAAATATGGCGTGGGCCCTAAAGTTGATAGAAGAGGGTAAGAAGTTGGGTATTCAAACCCCAGAACCGGAAAGAGGAGCCAGAACCAACTTCATTCGCTAAAAAAAAGATTGACAAAAAAATAAAAAAAGTACAACATAAAAGCTGTCTAATAATTAAACAGATATTTTTATGGAAAATTTTATTATGAGTAGTTACGTACTGCTGAATGCTCAGTGTGTCTTAGGAGGTGTTTGGATTATTTTATTAGTAGCAGGCAGTCTTTTCTTGATTGCTAAAATCATAGAAAAGATAGAAAATGCTCGCGATGAATGCAAACGACAAGAAAGATTAGCCGATTATTGTCAGAAGCGTTCAGAATTTTATCAAAAAGAACGAGAAAAAGTTCTGAATTATTACCGCGAAAAGGCTCAAATAAATGGTCATCTTACGGATAAAGAGTTGGAAGAAGCCCGATTCTACATGGAAATTAACGGTGGTGATGAAGATGGATGGAAAGAAGAATATAAAAAATTCCGTCAAGAATTACATTGTTAAAGCAATTAAGTAATTAATAAACGCCTCTTTCAAAAGGGGCGTTTTGCTTTTTAAAATCGCCAAAATAAGATACAAAAAAACTTGACAAAATGTAAGAAGTAGATAAGATAAAAGCAATTAACAATTATTATGGACTTAAAACTTTAAGGATTATGACAAAATTATTTGTGATTATCGTTGTATTGTTCGTTATTGTTGCTTTTGTGGTAGTAATAGAAGAACAAGAAAAAAAAGAACGTGAAAGACAAGAATTTGAACGACAGGAACGCGAACGTTTGGAACGTGAACGCCAAGAGCGCTTAAAAGAAGAAGCTATGAACAGAATGCGTGAACAAAAAGCACGTGAACGCCAAGAGCGCTTAAAAGAAGAAGCTATGAACAGAATGCGTGAACAAAAAGCACGTGAAGAAGCAGAACGTATAAAAAACAAGTATGCGAAAGCTAAAGTTTTCTTTCAGGGCATATGGGTAACACGGCAACAGTTATCGTATTTGGTTAATTTTTCAAAAGTTAGCGGTATGCAAGGCAAGAAATTACGAGATTTCTTAAGTAATTTAGGAAAGACCAATCATCTCTTTGCAGATTTTACCCAAGAAGCTGAAAACAGTCAAAAAGAAAAGGAAAAAGCAAAGTGGGACAGTTATAGCCAAACGAAACAAAATCATGGTTATAGAACAACTTCCACAAACACTGGTCAGGCCCAAAGCGCAAACGTCAATTCTTTCTATCAAATGTTCGGCTTAACTCCAGAAACACTGACATCCGAAAGTTTAAAAAGAGCTTATCGAGAGTTAGTTAAAAAGTATCATCCGGATAAAAATAAAGAGCCGGATGCTGCCGAAAAATTTCAAAGAGTACAGAGGTGTTATAAATATCTCAAAGGAGAATTACACCGCAAGACAGCCTAACCGTTCAATCAATTAAGTACAAACGTCCCTTGAAAAGGGGCGTTTTGCTTTTTAAAATCGCCAAAATAAAATACAAAAAACTTGACAAAATAAAAGAAGGCGATATGATAAAAGCAATTAACAATTATTATGGACTTAAAATTTAAGGATTATGGCAATCGTTATGATTTATATGTTTTTGATTTTAGTGTTGGCTGCTATAGTTTTTTTCTTATATCTGATATCCAAGACAATAAGAGAAGATAATGAATACTACAAAAGGCAAGCTGAACAAGAGGCAAAATTCCGCCGAAATGCTAAAGAAAAAAGAAAACAAGATACTGAAAATATACATCAAAACATAGATGATAGTTTTGAAGAATTACATAATAGTTTTGAAGAATTACATAAAAGTCTTGAAGAATTACTGAAGAGTTTGGAGGAATTAAGAGCGGTTCTGGAAGAAAAGCAGCGTGCCAGACAAGAATATTGCCGAAATAGTTACAATAACAACAGTAATCGTGGCAGCAATAGTAGTAATGGCGAGAGAACTTACAAAAGGTTAGAAGGCGTTTATAAAACTTTTGACTTAACTCCCTCGACATTAACCGAAGCAAGCTTAAAGCAATCTTATCGTCGCTTGGTTCAGCTTTATCATCCAGATAGAAACAAAGAACCGAATGCAACTGAAAAATTTCAAAAAATACAGTCGTATTACAGTATCTTACAGAAAGAATTGAAAAGCAAAAATGCTAGATGAAACAAAAAAAGACGTTCCCTCAAGGAAACGTCTTTTTTTATGATACACGATTAATATGACCTAGTCTCTAGGGTGAATGCGACCGGTAATGCATCCAATTCTTTCCGGAGAAGAGAAATGCACTCCTTCTACAGGCATGGTTGATTCAAAATGATAAGCCAGCGTGTCAAACGCGTTGAAAAGAACTCTACCTAATCCAACCGCGGCACAACCTGCGGCACTAACACCGACTTTAGCTACTTGAACACTTAAATGAGATGAAACTTTGGCTCCAACTTTTGCAATACGAGCAATTTTCTTAAGATTTTTAAACTGTTCAAGTTCATGTCCGGAGATATTGCGAATATAATCGTTGCTATATTGACAATAATCAAATTTTCGGTCTTGCACCAAAAAGTTTAAGACGTCTTCAGAAAAATCGCGTCCCCAAGATTCATACACAAACTCAGGCATCAAAAGCACACGTCGTTTAGTTGCTTTGAAATCTTTACTGTTGATGATGTTATCAGAACAGATAATATTTCCTTTCACATCAACAGAGAACAATCTTTCCCCACGCAAAAAACGATTTTTTAATTCAAACTGATCTTGCACCAGAGGAAGAGCCTGTTCAAATGGCAAATCAACATATCCAACCTTAAGTTCCAACTCATTTGTACCGGAATAAAGGGTAGAAGAGTAGGGTTCTCTGGTATAGTAACCACGTTCAAAGCAGTGAAGATTTGAATTTTGTGCCACTTGCTCATATTGTCCGTTTTTAAGCATGAGAGCAAACTCATGGAATAAGGGTTGCAAATTACCGAAACCGTTAAGTTTTTCAACAATCGGATCGCAGAAATCCGTATTAATCGGATTGCCGTTAATCATACATTTAAACGGTACATAGTGATCAGAAGTTTCATCCTGAGCAATAACCAGAGTTTCAGCATTAGGGTCAGTCAGCAGGCGCCAATTTTTAGATAAGACATCCGGATAATCTTGAGCGAGCTTAGCAGTTTCTTCAGGGAAGAAGCGTGTGGCGTCATCAAAATCAATTCTGAACCAATCAGCCATCGGAGGTCTTTTAAAACGATTAACCAAGGTAATCGGTTTCGCATTTTTTACCACGCGTCGTCCGTTGGCATGATAGCAAACAATTTTGTCGGAAAAGACCTTTGCCATAGGAATATTAAGGGCATATCTCATTAATGAATCCAAGGCATAGTTACCGGCATCAAAAGCAAGCATATTACCGATTTTAAGCCCCCAAACTCTTTCACGAAGAATAATCGGAGAAGTCTTTTCATCAACTTGAGCCGGCAACAAATTTGTACAGGCGTCAGGTAATTCCACAACTTTATTGTGTAAAGCCGGAACAATCTCCGGATAAGAGCACTCAGACTTAATCAACGCAATGTTGCAAGATTTTTGCTGAATTTTTTGCAGTTCAAAAATAGATTGCAGACAAACCCAATAGGCTTGAGCTAGAGTTAAACATGTGTTTTTTTCCATAAAAGTAAAAAATTAATAGTGATACAAAAAGATAAATAAAACACTAGAAGTATAGAATAATTAGACAAAAAGTCAAGTCAAAAAATAAAATCAAAATTGCGAGAAAACATCATTGACAAAACCCGAAAAAATCTTCACAATAGTAAGAAAGGAAAGAAAAGAGGAAAGGAGAGGACAAGATGACGCAAAAAGTATGTTTAATCACCGGAGCAACCGGCTTTGTCGGACAAGAAATCTTAAATGAATTGGTGTCATCAGGTCGTAAAGTTTTAGCATTAGGCGATTCAGAAGATGCTTTCAGTCCGTTATTGGCAAATAACAAAATGATTAAAGCAACATCAGCGTTACCGATAACGGCGGAGGCGTTCAAAGAACACAATGTTCAGTTTTGTTTTGGCGATGTGGCGGATATTTCTTTTCTTGCCTCAATTTTCAACACCGCAGCCAAAAGTGGCATAGAAATAGAGTTTGTATTGCATTTAGCTGCTGTTAAAAAAGGCAGACAAGTGGCATTAATGGGCGATGGAACCGCAAATTTACTGGAAGTTTGTCGTGCGTATTGGCAGAGTAATCCAGAAACATTTAAGGGATTTTTCTATGCGGCAGGCGAGGGAGATATTATCCGTAAATTCTCACAAAAAGATGGTTTTCCGGTAAAGTTTTACAAATTACGTTCAAGTTTTGCTGAAAATAAAGAAAATACAGCACAGACAGAAAGTTTATATCGTTTATTTACACCGGTAGATATGCCGATACTTAAAAAATATCAAAGTAAAAGCGTTGGGAAAAAAGCCCCCATCAGCGATAATACCTATATCAAAGATTTGTCACAAGCTATAGGTCGCTTGCTAAATAATATATAGATTAATCGCACCTTTTCAAAAGCTGTACGGTAAGTAAAAATATCAAAAACACGTCAGTTATCCAAAGCAATAATTTCAAGAGCCCCGGTTTCAAGGTTGAAATACCAACCGTGTAAATCAAGAGTTTTGTTTAAAACAGCTTCTTTAATAAAAGGAAAAGTCATCAAATTAGCCATAGAAACACGAATAGCTTCCTTTTCACATAAGTTACAAGCAACTTCGTGAGTATGGTTAGCGCAAATATCTCGAATTTCAGGTGTATCGGCAATATCAAGCCATGTATCAATAAAATTATGGTCATGTTTATGAGTGGAAACCAAGGTGTTAATTC
This sequence comes from uncultured Alphaproteobacteria bacterium, assembly GCA_944390455.1. Taxonomy (GTDB): domain Bacteria; phylum Pseudomonadota; class Alphaproteobacteria; order RF32; family CAG-239; genus CAG-267. Next base: position 14,053 of record CALXPU010000014.1, read on the forward strand.
CGCCACAGTGGCTATGTCCAAGAATAACAATATTTTCCACCTTTAAGTGACGAACGGCATATTCAATCGCAGCCGAAGTTCCGTGACAATGGCTCATATCAGAATCAAAAGCCGGTACGAGGTTAGCAACATTGCGAATAACAAAAATATCACCGGGATTGGTGTTGAGCAAAATAGAAGGATCAACCCGAGAGTCACTGCACGCAATAACCAAAGTTCTGGGCGCTTGTCCGTCGCGAACTAAAGTTTGATATATTTCGGGTTGCTCAACAAAGTATTGTTTATAAAAGTTTTGATAGCCTTGTAAAAGTTTAGCGATTTTAACCATCTTTATTAACTCCGGTAATTTTACATCCGCAAAATAGAGTTAAGAAAAAAGAAAGTCAAGTAAAAGGTGAAGTGAAAAAAATTGACTTAAGGCAAAAAATAATATAAAATTATCTTATGGGAGAACGCTGATGACGAGAGAAGAGCTAAAACAAGATTTAAAGAAAGCCGCAGTAACCGCCATGACGGTACTGTCTACGTTAAATGCGCCAACAGCGCAAGCCTCCGAGCAAGCGCCAATGGAAGACGATAAAATCATCGAACGCACAGAATACTTTGTTCCCAATAAATATCCTCAAGACGACCGAGTTGCTGTTAGAGAGATAGATATAACAGTTCCCAATGCGGATTCACGTGTTAAAATAACAGGACAGGAAGAAAGTTACAAAGAATTTACCCCAGAGTTAAGTGAAGAAAATAAAGTAGAACAACAGCGAGAAGAGTATGATAGAAAGAACCGCCTGCGTTTAAAAGAAGATTTAAAAATGCAAGCCAATAATCACGAAGCAAACGCTTTACAGCGCATGTATGGGTATGGCAATAATAGTTCATATGGCAATTATCAATATAGCCAAGATGAATATGATAAAAAAGGTCGGGTAACAGAAAACCGAGTACATAGTGGTTTTTATGGAAACTCTGCAAGTCTGATGAGTGATATAGTTGTAGACGGGCGTCGAGGCAAAGATATATATAAAGATGGTAATAGAGCTTTGGACGATACGTTTGAGGTTAGACATTTTGATGGCCCGAATAAAAAAGAAACAACTGTGAACTATACGGATTATAATCGCAAAGGCGAACAAAAAGCAGAATATACAGGAACATACAGTGAGGGAAGTGAAAAATATACCAAAGAAAAGGGCGATAAATTTACGGAAGTTTCCTTTGTGGGCGGTAAATATAAAGGCCATGTTAGCGAAGAAGACGCTGATGGTGAGATAAAGACAGAAGAATTAAGTGAACGCAAAGTTAAACGACAGGTAAGAAAAATTCGTAATTTATTAGAGCGAAAGTTGAAAAAAGAAACCGGCGCAAAAAGTATAGAAGCATATGAAGATTTAGCAATACCAAGGGATACCAGAACACAAGCTCCATTAAGTATAGGATTTGATGGAGATTTCTCTCAAGAAAAATACGATGCCACCCAAGCAGAGATAACTCAAGAAAACTCAGACTTGACTTCAAAATTAGAAAAAGGCGAGAAGGTTATTGTAACCAAACGTGAGTCAGACGAAACCAAACGTCGAGGTAGCTTGAGCAATGAAGAAATGCGACAAGTTATTCGTCAACAATTAATCAAGACACAAGACTAAGATATTTGATTTCAAAAAAACATTTTGTCCAAATTTTAAATAAAATCGCTTGCATAAAACAAGGAAAAGCGATATAATGAAACTCTGTGAAAAAGAATTATCTAAATTATTAAGTCCCTGTCTATACCTTAGGCAAGTATAGAAAGTAAGGGTAAATGCCTAAAATATTATTTATCATGGAAAGAGAAATTAAGGATTGGAACGTAAAGAATGCGTACATCCGAGGTTTGGAAAAACACTTCCGTAATCAAGCACGTAAACTTTTTGCAGCTGGCGCATCTCTTGAAGAAGTACACCGAAAAATGTCGGAGCTCCGCCACCAAAATGAAAAGTGGCGTCAGCTGAATGATGAAGAAAAAAAGCTGCTGAAGACATTGGACAAAGAGCTACGTAAGGAATGCTATATGGCTATAATGCACGGAGCATCAGCAACCAAAATTCAAAAGCTTATCAAAGAGCGTCAACATCAAAGAGCGGTAAGAGCAGTTAAAAAGGAAGCTGTTCTTCAGATGGAAAAGACCATCACACAGATGCAAAAATTGAAAATGCAAATCCCGATGGCTTATTTTGAAGTCATGTTTGATTTGGATATTTTCAATGAAGGCAAGAGCACAGAGGAAGAATATTCAATCTTATCCAAAATGGGGCTTATCATGCTGAGTACCTATAATCCCAAAGGAAAAGGTGAGTATTACAACAAGGTAAGAGCCTTTATGTTTGCGAAAATAGAAGAAGCCTTTGAAAAAGGCATTATTCCGCATCCGTTGATGTTCGAATTTATGCTTAAAGGCGATTGGATAAGTGAGAATACCTTTATGGTTTTGCACCTCCATGCTGAAGAGTTGATAGAACGCGGCTTAAGCGGGATGTTGGCTTTACCTCTTGAAAAGATGTATGAAAAGAGAAAGTTGGATGAAGATCCTCAGCATCCGTTCAGCAAAAGAGAAGAACACTATTTTATCTCACTGATAAATCTTTTTAAGAAGAAATAGCAGTAAGATAAACAAAGAACACCTACCGTCACAAGCGATAGGTGTTTTTTTATGCTTTATTGTTAATACAAAATTAGCAAATCCTATGTTACATCGCGCCCAAGAAAGGGAGAATAAAATGCGCTACTTTTATCAGAACAATAAATCAAATGAACTAATCGTATTTTTTGCGGGGTGGGGATGTGATGAAAATCAGTTTACAAATTTGCAAGACAAGAAAGATGTATTGATTTTGTACGATTATCAAGATTTGACACTGGATTTTGATTTTTCCGGATATAAACAAATAGAAGTGATAGCATATTCGGCAGGCGTATTTGTAGCTTCAATTATGGCGGATAAAATCCCGAATGTGAGGAAGAGGGTGGCTGTATGCGGTAATCCATATTTGTTAGATGAAAATTTAGGAGTATCCGCAAGAACCTTAAAATGGTTTAAGGCAATAAATTTGGACAATTACTTGGAATTCCGCCGTGAGTATATGGTTTCAACCGATGAGGAATATAAGCGCTATAATGCGATGCAATCATTACGAACCATTGAGAGTTGTCAAAAAGAATTAGAAAGTTTAGAAAATCTGTATCAAACGCATAAAGATGAGATAAATCCGCATTTTGATAAAGCCTTAATGGCGGAAGACGATGTTTTGTTTAAGTTAGCGGCACAAAAGGAATTTTATCAAGAGCGTTTACGTGTTATTCCGCGTGCTAAGCACCATGTTTTCTTTCATTTTACAAGTTTTGAAGAAATTTTATCGTCACCAATTTAGTTTGAGTGCAATACAAAACATTATTTAAAAACAAAAAACTCCCAAAGAAGGGACTTTAATAAATGAGAACTTGGAAGACACCAAACCAAGAGTCTAAAAGAACACTTAACAAAAATATTAAGACCGCGAATATTTCTCAATAACCAATCATTTTCATTTTCTTTTTTCAAGAAGCCAAAAGGAAAATGATAAAAATAGTCATTTAATTTTTGATAAAGCCGGACAATCTTATAATGGCTAAGCAATGGTAGCCGTAAACAATAAGTATTGCATTATTGATACTTCGGGCAAACAAGTTAATACTGATAACGTCACGCTTAAACTGCCCAAGATAGTAGATAAGCAAATGATAAAGGGTTAAGTATGCTAAAAAATAAGCAGCGTTCAAAAACCACCATTTATTTTTAATATTAAGTATGGGTATCATATCAAGTATTTTTATATTTTCAAGATAAATATTTTTTATTTGCAGCATAAGTAAAATAAGCTTTTTTGCTGATTTTATAGTTGGTTAGCAAATCAAATCTGCAAAAATGGTGATTTTTGAATATCGCGGATTGGATATGCAGATAGGTTACATTCAGAATAACGCAAGCAAAACGGAGCAAATCCGCCAACATCAAGCTCTTTTATCGTATGCTAAGGATAACGGTATACACTTGGAGTGTGTTTATGTTGATATCTCTTTTGCCAATATTCGAGATACGATGTTGCCATCTTGTGATGGAATTTTATTATATAACATCAGTAGCCTAGGCGAGTCGCTTGCAGAAATTAAAGACAATTTGCAATTTTGCAAACAGCACAATTTGTCCATTCAGTCTATTGAAGATGGTTACAATTTCAAAGTCCAAAATTTAACGGACGATTTTTTCAAAGGTGTTGACGTTGCGATTGAAGTCCGCAGTCTTTTAATCTCCAAAAATACCAAAAAAGTTTTGCAACAAAAGAAAGAAGAAGGGATGAAACTGGGCCGCCCGTTTGGAGCAATCGTTAAAAAGAGACTAGAAGGCAAAGAAGAAGAAATCCGCCAACTTTTATTGCAGAAGGTAACCAAGGCTGAAATTGCCCGTCGTTTTGGTGTAAGCCGCATTACAGTATTTAACTTTGTTAAGAGAAACGGACTTGAAAACAAGGAGAGTTGTATTGCCTAAAGTCAGTGTTATAATGCCGATATATAATACAAAGGACGAGTATTTAAGGCAAGCAATCAAGAGTATATTAGAGCAAAGTTACAAGGACTATGAGTTTATCATCCTGAATGATAGCCCTGTGAATGTGTGCTTAAAAGAGATTGTCTCCACATATCAAGATTCCCGAATTAAATATTTTGAAAATGAACAAACTTTAGGTGTAGCCAAGAGTTACAATCGCTTGCTGGATTTAGCTAAAGGTGAATTTATCGCCGTAATGAATCATGATGATATTTCTCACCCGCAGCGGTTGGAGAAACAAGTAGCGTATCTAGAAAATCATCCAGAGGTTGGGTTAGTCGGTACTGCATATAAGAAATTTGGCGAAATCAATCGTTTTAAGACCATAGAAAACCCGAAAGACGATGCAGAAATTAGAGCTTTATTGTTGTTTAAGTCAAGTATCCATCATCCAACCACCATGTACCGCCGTCAATTGGTAGAGGAACATCATATTCGTTACAAAGAAGAGTATGTGAGCTTGAATGATCGTAAGTTTTATTACGATATCGGACAATATGCGAAGTTGGCTAATATGTCGGAGGTATTGTATCGCTATCGTTTCCATAAAAACATGGTGTCTAAACAGAAAAAGCCGGAGATATTTGCAGAGCAATGTGACTTTCATGCGCATTGGTTTGAACATGCCGGAATTGAGTTGACAGCAGAAGAAAAAGAAATTTTTGATAAATACGTTACCAAAGGTAAGTGCCACATAAGTAATATTGAAACACTAGAAAAGATAGAGCAAGTTTTAAGTAAAATCAACGAGGCAAATCAACAACACCCATTGGTTCCAGTAAAAGAATTTAGCGAAGTATGTGGCAGATACTTAGTAAAAAGGTGCTTAAACGCGATTGTGTTCGGCGGAGTTAATTCATCAAAATTGCTGAAAAAGACAGAACTACCGGTAGAAAACAATCTGCTGCTAAAAACTTGTAATTTAGCACTGCATTGGCGCGGGTAGGTAAAGATGAAAACGGCTGTACATTTGCATTTATACTACATGGAGCAACTGCCCGAGATAATCTCAAAACTGCAGAATATGGACAAAGCAGGCGTTGATTATGACTTGTATGTGACAATGACCGCAAAAGATGAAAAGGTGGAAACTAAGATAAAACAAGCCTTTCCGAAAGCTGTTGTATGGCGGGTAGAAAATCGCGGTTATGACATCGGTCCGTTTATAGATTTCTTGCATAAAATAGATTTAGAAAGTTACGACTATATCCTCAAAGTCCATACTAAGAATAAAAAAGGCGGAGATTATGGTTGTTTTAACGGAGTGCGTATAGATTCTAAAACTTGGGCAAATATGCTTTGGGATGCTTTACTAGGTAGTTCGGAAGTTGTCAAAAACAATTATAGCATTTTATCAGAAAATCCTCAAATTGGTATGTTGGGGAGTTGCTTTTGTTTATCTGAAAAAGAAGAAAATCCCAAAATCAGAGCCAAGATGACCAATGAATGTACGAGATTATCTTTAGCAAAGAAGGATGCCATAGCATTTATAGCCGGAACAATGTTTATGGTAAAAGCAAAACTAATGCAACCGTTTTTAGCTTACCGGATAACTGATTTTGAAAAAGTTCAGAGTAAAGTTCATGACTATATGCTGGCTCACTGTTTGGAGCGTTTATTTGGTATGGCCGTTCTTGCACAAGGATATGAAATAAGAGGCGTTGCATATAAGCAATACCAGTTCTCAAGATTGTGGGCAAGTGTTAAGCGCTTTGCCGCACAGAAGAAAATTACGAAAAACGGCAAAAAGATTATCAAGATTTGTAAAATTCCTGTTTGGCAGAGCAAAGAGATTTTGCCCACATACAAAATTGAACAAGAATTTCAGAAAAATCCAAGCCAAAAGAGAAGACTGGCTATCTATGCCGCGTACGATGCAGATGGTTTTGTCGATAAAGCAGATATTTACTATATCCGAGCTTTGCAAGAGGTTGCCGACAACATCATTTATATTGCAGATAATGAGTTAATCGCCGGAGAAGCAGAAAAAATCAGCAAAGAAGTCAACTATATCAAAGCCGAAAAGCATGGCGAGTATGACTTTGGCTCCTATAAACGAGGGGTTATGTATGCCAAGGAGCAGGGAATGTTAGAAGATATAGATGAATTGATTTTGTGCAATGACAGCTGCTATGCGCCGGTACATTCGTTTAAGCCGATATTTGCAAAAATGCAAAAAGAGCAAATAGATTTTTGGGGAATAACCGAGAATATAGAAATTGCCCGCCACATTCAAAGTTATTTTATGGTTTTCCGTCCGCAAGTCTTTAAGGCTAAAGTATTTGAAAACTTTTTAGCCTCGGTAAAACCACAAAAGCAAGTGCGTGATGTCATTGAAAATTATGAGATAGGCTTAAGCCAAACATTGATAAAAGCACAATTCAAATGCAAAGCATATATACCTTATCCCGAACGGTATCCATTACCTATAAAAGGAGCGACAAATTTAACAGCGTGCCCGATTTGGATGATAAATCAAGGTTCCCCGATTGTTAAAAAGAAGAGTTTTCAAGAAAAAATTTCCAATGAAGAAGGTTTCTTTAAGTTAAAGAAGGTTATACAAAGTGTAAATCCAAGCATAGCAGAAATTATTTCATTAAGAAAAGTCTATCAAGCTCTAATAAAAGATTACCAAAAAAGACTACAGCGCTTTTTCTACCAAAAGAAGCAAACAAAATCCGGCAAAATAATCATTAAAATTTGCAAATTACCGATTTATGCAAAGGAGATAGCGCATGATAAAAGTTAGTGTGATATCTCCGATATACAATCGAGAACAATGGGTTGAAAATCTATTGAATAATCTGCAATCCCAAACATTAAAAGAAATAGAGTTTATCATTGTTGATGATGGCTCAAGCGATAAAACGTATAAACTTTTGCAAGCAAAGACTAAAAGCGATAATCGTTTTCAAATTATAAAAAGTCCTGAAAACAAAGGACCTTATCACGCAAGAAACATCGGCTTAGCACAAGCCAAAGGTGAATATATAGGCTTTTTTGATTGTGACGATAAAATACCGAAAGATTACTTTGAAAGCCTTTATGAGCAAGCCAAAGCAGAAAACGCTAATATTGTATACGGCCTATACAATAATATCCCTCATCGGATAAAGAAGATACAGAGCATGTCAGATAAGTTTAAGGTTCTGAAAAATGGGGCAATTTGGGATAAGCTATACAGAAAAGAGTATCTGGATACAAACCATATAAGCTTTACGGAAGGTTTATATACGGCAGACAACTTATTTATTTTGCAGGCATTTTTGCAGACAGATAACATTGTTTTAACCGGCTCTCCAAATTATGAGTACACCATTCAAGAAGATTCAATCGGTAAGGATGCGGCCAAACAAGCCAAGCGCAAAAAAGATATTTTAGAAGTGTTGCAAAAGGCTTTAGTTTTGAGAGATACGCAAAGTCTGACAGAGGGTGCACGATATGAATATGAAAGATTTTTAATGAGAAGCCTTTGCGATTATCCCAAAGATAAGCAGTTTCAAACACAGTTTTATAAAATATTAGGAATAAAAAACAAACCAGAAAAGGAAATAAGCATGAAATTAGCAATATTAAAGTTTATCAGGCTGTTTCACCTGATAAGCAAAGAGAAGTATAATAAAAAGCGCCAGATAGAATTGGTGAAAGCGTCGGATTTATTTGATACAAAATGGTATCTTGCGGTTAATCCGGATGTAAAAGAGAAAAAGTTGGGAGCAGCCAAGCACTATGTAAAATATGGGTGGAAAGAGGGGCGTAATCCCAGTCCGAAATTTGATGGCAACCAATATTTATGCGATTATCCGGAAGTAGCAGAGAAGGGGATATGCCCGCTCGTTCATTACATCATCAATGGACGTAAGGAAGGTAGATATTACAGTAGTGTGAGCGGAGAGATAAGCCAACCGCAAATGTCGGATATGAACTGGTATGGAAAATTGCGTTACGCATTGGAATATCCGATACGTTTACAAGAAGAATGCGACCGCCTCAAGGCCGAAATCAAAGCATTAGAACAACAAATGAAATAACCCCATTAAAGCAGAATTAGGAAGATTAGACATGAAGAAGCAGAAGAATAAGCAAGGTATTAAAGCATCAAAATTAGCTAAAGCAGAAAATAAATTAAAAAAACAAGCTGAACAGATAATAACGGTAAAAAATGCCGAAGGTGAGCCGGATACTGAAGCTAAGATTTTGATTCAAAACAAGATAAATTACACTCCGAAAGTTAGTGTCATCATTCCTGTATATAATGTTGAGGAGTATTTAAGGGAGTGCTTGGATAGTGTCATCAATCAAACCTTAAAAGAAATAGAAATCATCTGCGTTGATGACGGTTCTACAGATAATTCTTTGGAAATTTTAAAAGAATATGCCAAGAAAGATAATAGAATAAGTATTCTTATTCAGAAAAATTCAGGTTCAGGAAAATCTAGAAATAATGGAATTAATAATTCCAAAGGTGAGTTCATTGCCTTTATGGATTCAGATGATTTTTATCCGTCACGTCATACATTAGAAAATATGTATACAAAAGCGTGTAAGTATAATGTTAATATATGTGGCGGTTCATTAAATCAGCTAAAAGAAGGGAAAATCATAACAGACCCTAAATTAATTGAAGATGGATATACATTTGTAAAAGAAGGAATAATCAGTTATAAAGATTATCAATTTGACTATGGATATTGGAGATTTATCTATAAGAGACAATTTTTAAGAGAAAACCAACTTTATTTTCCTGATTATTTGAGGGGACAAGATCCGCCTTTCTTTATTAAAGCTATGGCTATAGCACAACAATTTTATGCACTAGCAGAGGCTACTTATGTATACCGCGTGTCATATAAAAAGATTCAATGGACGAAGCGAAAGGTACAAGATGTTGCAAAAGGGCTAATGGACTGTTTAAATTTAGCTGAAACTCAAAATTATGATGAATTATATTTTAGATTATCTAAAAGAGCCATAAATCCGTATATTTCCAATATATTTAAATTATTTATAGAAGAGGAAGATACTAAAAAGCTTCTATGCTGTATGATAAATAATTTAAATTATCACAAAATTTATATGATTAATCCAAACTATCAATTACCTGATTTTTATCAACAATTTTTAGAAACTAAGAAGGTATCAATAATTATTCCCGTATATAATACGGCATCATATTTACGAGAATGTCTAGATAGTGTTATTAATCAAACCTTAAAAGAAATAGAAATCATTTGTGTAAATGATGGTTCTACCGATAACTCCTTAGATATATTAAAAGAATATGCGGCAAAAGATAAAAGAATTAAGATAATTAATCAGAAAAATGGAGGATTAGGAAATGCAAGAAATAATGGTGTAAAAGAAGCAATTGCGCCATATATTTTCTTTGTTGATTCGGATGATTGGCTAGATTTAACTTGTCTAGAGAAATTATTTAATAAAATAATATCAACGAAAACGGATATGTGTATTTATGGATTACAAAAATATGATGAAATAAATGATAGATATATTGTAGATAAATATTTTGATATATCATGTTATGATATGCGTAGAAACGATGTTTGCGATTATAAAGAAATCTCGTCTGTTGTGTTCAGACGATTTGGTGCTGTTATGAAATTGTATAATAAGAATTTCTTTATGAACAATAAATTGTTTTTTGAAGAAAAAGTATTATTTGAAGATGTTTTTACACATGTAAAAGCAATATTACAAGCTAAAAAAATTTCTTTTATTAATGAAAATCTATATTTTTACAGAGTTAATCGTATAGGAAGTATCATGAATATATCCAGGGGAGAAAAGAATATTTTTGATATATTTACAGCGATAGAGTGTGTTGAAAAATTTCTTATAGATAAAAATATAGATAAATTTTTACAAAAAGAATATATTTCTTTTGTTGATGAACAAATAGCCTTTCATCAAAAACGCATCATTGATATAAAATTAAAACGAGAATTTAATAAGAAAATTATGGAATTTAAAGAAAAATCTCATCTATACCATAAAGTTAGTATCATTATTCCCGTATATAATACGGCAGAGTTCTTACCGCAATGCTTAGACAGTGTTATCAATCAAACCTTAAAAGAAATAGAAATTATCTGTGTTGATGATGGATCTACAGATAACTCTTTAGAAATCTTAAAAGAATACGCTAAAAAAGATGAAAGAATTATAGTAATAACTCAAACAAATCAAAAACAAGGAGCAGCAAGAAATAAAGGATTAAAGATTGCAAAAGGAGAATACATACAATTTGTAGATTCCGATGATTACATAGTTCCAGATGCATGTCAAAAGTTATATGACAAATGTAACAGATTAAATTTGGATATGATAAATTTTGAAGGTATAAATTTTGATAAAAATAAACAAGAACAATTAAAAGGACAAACGATTTTTTATATATCTCCTAAAGAAGAAAAAGAGGTATATAGTGGCTCAGATTTAGAAAAAATAAAAGAATTTATACCAGTTTCGGCATGTAGGTTTTTTTATAAAAAACAATTTTTAATGGATAATAATATTCTATTTCCAGAAAAAATATATTTTGAAGATAACTATTTTGTGTTAAAAGCTGTAATATTAGTTCAGCGATATGGAATATTAAGGGAGAAACTGTATTATAGAAGAGTGCATAAAGCGAGTACAACTCAAAATTGGAACAAACATTTTTCTGATTATATTAAAATAGTCTTAAAAATAAATGAACTATTCAAACATTATAATAATATTGAAGATTTCTCTAGAAAAAAAATAAAAATGTATACAGATAGCGTAATTAGAAAGTACAACAGCTTTACGCCTCAAGATAAGAAAAAATATGAGAAAGAAATGCATGTATTTATGCATGAATTAGGAATAAAAGAAAATAATAGATTAAAAAAAGAATTATATAAACAAGAATTGCAAACTTGGTATCAAAGAGTAACAGGAAAATATCTAAACTTAGACAATCCACGAACATTTAATGAAAAAATACAATGGTTGAAGCTCTATGATTCAACACCAATTAAAACACGTTTGGCAGATAAATATCTTGTGCGTGATTGGGTAAAGGAAAAAATTGGTGAACAATATCTCATTCCTCTTTTAGGTGTATATGATAAATTTGAAGAGATTGATTTTGAGAAATTACCAAATCAATTTGTGATTAAATGTAACCACGGATGTGCTTATAACATAATAGTCAGGGATAAAACCAAATTAGATTTGGCAGAGGTTAAAGAGAAATTAAATAAATGGATGAGTGAAAATTTTGCGTTCAAAGCAGGATATGAGCTTCATTATAGAGATATAAAACCTAAAATCATTATAGAGAAATATATGGAAAATAAAGGTAGCCAGAATTTATATGATTATAAATTTTGGTGCTTTAATAGTGAAGTAAAATATATGCAATTTAGGGACGATTTTTCTGCGAATTTAAAAATGGTTTTTTATGATTTAAATTGGAAAAAACAACCATTTTATTATGATCATCCTCTCTATGATAAAGAATTAGAAAAACCAGATAATTTTCAAGATATGATAAATATAGCAAAGAAACTATGTCAAGGTTTTGCATTTGTTTGTGTTGATATGTATCGTTTAAATGATGGAACCATATATTTTGGAGAAATGACATTTACTCGCTCTACAGGAGCAGCGCATTGGAATAATGAGAAATACAATAAAACATTAGGAGACATGATAAAGCTCCCTAAAATGGCATATAATATAAACACAGGGGAATATTACAAAAGCCCCAAAAGAAGCAAGATAAAGCCATATTTACTATTACCGTATAATTTATGCCAAAAGGCATATTGGAATTATAAAGAGAAAAAAATCAAGAAAAAAAATATACAGAAACAATTATTTAATTCTCGCATAGACATCAAAAACTTTGGTAATGAAAATAATGCTGTGGAGATTACAACATCAGCAAAAGTATCTCAACCAATGTGGTTTACTAATGAGCAAGGGCAAGGACAAGTTGTAGAATCAAATAAAAAGATTCAAAATATTACGATTAAAGCAATTCAAGACGGAAACCTATGTTTTGACTTTAGAGGTCAAGATAAACGTTTTGAGAGAGTTCGTTTTCCGGTTTGGGCTGATTATAAATCTATCAAAATTGATGGAAAAGAGATTTTATCAGCACCAATCGCAACTTGGCACGATAAGCCTTTCCGCTATGAAATGCCGGTTAAAGACGGGCAAATAGTTAAAGTGGAAGTAGTGCAACAATATCACCAATACTCTAAAGACGAGTTGAAAGATGTTATTTTAAAACTCAATCCAAATTCAGAGTATATTAAGGAGAATATAGAGAAATTAACCAATAAAATTTATAAAAAGATAACAGTTAATAATACAACTATAAAATCATCTCCTCAAACAACTTTATTTGCAAAAGTTAAGCAAAATGTTCAAGAAAAAATAAAGTTATGGCAAGATAAATTGTCTTTTGCACATAAAATTGCACCGATTATGGAAATGATGCAAAAAAATCAGGCCCAAACGTTGCAGATTTTACAAGAAATTCAAACAAAAAATGTAAACTTAGAAAATAAAAACAACGAGTTAAAAAAAGAAATTGAAGTGTTAAAGGGCTTTTTTAGCACGCAATTAACAGATTTCAAAAAGCAACAAGAAGAGCGTTCAAAACAGTTGCTGGCAACCGGAGATAGGTTATCCGCCGAGCTTCAACGTGCAACGGCAGAGCTCCAGAGTGCCGAACAATCTCAAACAAGTGAAATAAAAGCGACATTGAGTGAGTTCATTGCTCAGTTAGCTGTGACGGAGAATAAGCTATCCACCGAACTCCAACGCACAACGGCAGAGCTCCAGAGTGCGGAACAATCTCAAGCAAGTGAAATAAAAGCGACATTGAGTGATTTCATTGCTCAACTTTCAGTTACTGAGAATAAGCTATCCACCGAGCTTCAACGCGCAACGGAAGAACTTCAAAATTCCGGTATTTCTGAAATTTCTGAAATAAAAACTTATTGTGCGGATTTTGCTCATCAATTAGGCAATACAGAGGTAAAGCTGTTAAATGAGTTGAACACGCAACGAGAAACATCTCAGCTAAATAAAAATAATATTATGGCCGGAATTAATCAAACAGAACAGTCTTTGCAGATACAAATTGCAAAATTTCGAGAGTTGGCACAAGAGCAACAGACCGTATTGGATCGAGTGCAGGAACGTCTAGAAGATTTATCTGCTTTGAAAGAAATAGATTTTGCGCAAAAGAGTGAATTAAGTGTATTATCTCAAGATATAGAAAAACAAAAATCTCAATTACTTGAAAAAGTACAGAATTTACAAAACAAGGCACACCTTCAATATCAAGAGTTGAATTTTGCAGATTTGTTGCACGATAGTACGCAAAATAGTCCATGGCTCAAAGATAAAAATTTTGCATTATATGGCGGCGCTGCAAATTATAGCTTTATTTATACATTGTTCAGAATTTTGGATAACATCAAACCGATGCATATTTTGGAGATGGGATTAGGGCAAACCTCAATGGTAACGACGCAATATATCAAAAATAATAAGCCTGAAGCCGATTTGGATATTATAGAAAATGATCAAAGCTGGATAAAAATTTATGAACCAAAGCTAGCCAAAAGTCAAAATATCAAATTGCATCAGTGCGATATAGAATTTTTTGATTATGAAGGTGAGCAAAATCGTAAATATAAAGAGCTCGATAAAATAGCCGGAGATAAAAAGTACAACTTGATTATCGTTGACGGTCCGTTTGGCGGTGCACAAAAGTTACCGCGTTCTAATATCGTTGAATTGGTAGAACATAATTTGGCGCAAGACTTCATCATTATGTTTGACGATGCGGAAAGAGCAGGGGAACAAAATACAATTGCTCAGACCAAAGCAAAACTAACGTCACTAGGTATAAAGTTTGGAACTCAACAGCGAAATGCTCTGAAATCTCAGATCTTAATTTTCAGTAAATCTTGTGAATTTGCAAAATATTTATAGGAGATTAAAATAAAATGGCAAAGAAAATTATTTTAAGCATAATTGGAATATTAGCGCTGCTAGGAGCGTATAGTATCTTGAATGGTGGAAATAAAGCTAAACCCACAACAGCTCGTATAGATATTTCTGAAAAGACAACGAATAGTCAACCTTGCTTTGAAGTACGAGAAGTTTCTACCAAGAAACTTCTCACTCCAGCAAAGTGGATGGCAAAATTCGGTCAGCAAGGCTATGTCATTCAAAAGAATGCTATGTCTGAAGAACTTGAAATTACGGCCACATCCGATAAATGTAAAATCAATTTTGCTTTGCGAGGTCCTTGGGAATTAAAAGATAAAAACGATAGGAACAAAGGTATTAAAGAACTTTGGGTGGAATATACCAAATTTGCAATCAATGGACAAGATATTATAACAAAACCAACTTCTGCATGGCATAATAAACCCATTTATCACTCTATAATCGCACAAAAAGGAAATATTTTTTATGTTCTGCTTAATTGGAGAAAAGCAGCAGAATAAATATATGGAAACAAATATTCTTCCGCAAGTGTTATAACTCGAGGAACAAAATAGATAACAAATTTAAAAGCTATTAATCTAAATAAAAAATTACTAACATAGAATGTCTTTTACCATAAATTTATAAAATTTTTAATCACTTGCACACATCAGCTATCGCCAATGATAAAATGTGATAACCCCACAATACCTAAAAAAAGTGGGGCTATAGTGGGACAAGTGTCCCATAAAGGCAAAAGAAAAAGGCTCTCGAGTTATCGAAAGCCTTTAATTTTAATGGTTGCGGGGGAAGGATTTGAACCAACGACCTTCAGGTTATGAGCCTGACGAGCTACCGGGCTGCTCTACCCCGCGATAAGTACATATGTCATGAACAAGAGAACGTATATACTCAAAAAAAATAATTGTCAATAATATTTTTTAATATTTTGCATAAAAATTTTGATATGTTAAAAATAAGGCAGTCCTAAAGCAACAGAAAGGTCTGAAAGCAGATGAAAGAGCAAGAAATTCCAGAAGATAATTATGAGGTAAATCATAATCCTGAACGTAAATTAGGAATTATCGCCGGCGGTGGAGAATTGCCGCATAAGGTAATAGAATGGTGTCAAAAACATTCCCGCCCATATTATGCTTTGGCGATAGAGGGCAATGCTGATGAACATATATTTACGCCGGACGTTGCCCATGAATGGATAAGAATAGGGCAAGCAGGAACTGGTTTTAAGCGTTTTAAAGAAGAGGGTGTGAAAGAGATTGTATTGATAGGAACCATCAAACGCCCGACTTTTGCCGAATTGGTACCGGATTTTAGAACCGCCGCTTTCTTTGCAAAATTGGGAGCCAAAGCTTTAGGAGATGATGGCATCTTGCGCGCACTTGTTAAAGAAATTGAAGGCGATGGTATGAAAGTGGTCGGTATTCATGAAGTCGTGCCGGATTTGTTGGCGCATACCGGCATACTGACGAAAAAAAAGCCGGATAAAGAAGATGAAGAGGATATTCGCCGCGGTGTAGAAGTGGCAACGGCGTTGGGCAAATTAGACGTTGGTCAATCGGTTGTAATTCAACAAGGTTTGGTTTTAGGGCTGGAAGGGATAGAAGGTACAGATAAACTAATCAAAAGATGTGCAGAATATGTGCGCAAAGGCAAAAAGCCGATATTGGTGAAATTGCGTAAACAACAGCAAGATATGCGTATTGATTTGCCGACCATTGGTGCAAGAACTGTGGAAAATGCATATAAAAGCGGCTTTAAAGGGATTGCGGTTCATGCCGGCAATACGCTGATTGTCAATGAAGAAGAAGTGATAAAATTGGCCGATAAATATGGAATGTTTATCAAAGGGATAATTCCGACGGAGTATGAAGAATGCTGATATATTTAGTAGCGGGAGAACCATCCGGAGATATGTTAGGCGCACGCCTAATGCATGCGATGAAAAAGATAGCACCAGAAACCGAATTTGCCGGTGTTGGTGGGGAAAATATGGAAAAAGAGGGTTTAACCTCATTATTTGATATAACAGACTTGGCAGTTATGGGGTTGGCTGAGGTAATTCCGAGTATTCCGAAAGTACTGCGCCATATCAAAGAAACCGTAAATGATATTGCCGAAAAAAAGCCTGATGTGGTGGTCACCATAGATAGCTGGAGCTTTTCGGAACGTGTGCACAAAGCTTTACGTAAAAAAGGCATAAAGGTATTACAAATGCACTACGTTGCGCCACAAGTTTGGGCATGGAAAAAGGGCCGAGCCAAGACGATGTATAAATACATTGATCGTTTGTTGACATTGTTCCCCAATGAACCGGCATATTTTACGCCATATCATTTAGAAGCCGATTGCGTCGGACATCCGGTCATAGAAAATCCGTTGATTAGCGGAGAGTTGCAACCAAGTGGCAATATAGATACAAAAGATAAGCGTTTGATTTTAATTTTACCGGGGTCTCGCCACAATGAAGTGGAGAAGTTATTGCCGACATTTGTTGATGCGACGAAAGAATTGGATAAAAGATATAGCGATTTGATGTATGTCTTGCCAACGGTTAAAACGGTAGAAAAGCGCGTAGAGCGGATTTTGACCGAAAAGAATGTGAAAAACATCCAAGTTTTACATGGCAGAGAAGAAAAAGGTGAGGCAATGTTAAAAGCAACGGCAGCGATTGCGGCATCGGGTACGGTATCGTTGGAATTGGCCATTATGAAGATACCGCATATTATAGCCTATAAGGTAGCACCGTTGACAGCTTGGTTGGCACGCCATTTGCTGAAAATAAAATCGGTAAATTTACCGAATATCTTATTAGATGAAAGTGTGGTTCCGGAGTTATTGCAAGAAGATTGCAATGCACAAAAGATAGCCGACACAATCGGTGCATATTTAGATATAGATGAAGTTCGCGAAGAGTTTAATCACAAGATGGATAAACTTTGTCAAGTAATGGGTGTCGGCGAGTTGAAACCGAGTGAAAAGGCGGCTCAAATCATTTTTGCGGCAATTAAAGAAAAAAATAAGGCATAAAGAGTGATTTGGTGGTTAAGAAAACAATGGCTGCGTCTTAAGTTGTATGCGGCAGAGAACTATCAAAACGAGGCTGAAAGTCTGATAATCTGGTATGCGGTAAGCTATGCTTTAGGGGCGGCGTTTTACTTTGCATTTCCATGGGAATTATCAACCTGGGTAATTGTCGGATATTTAGAAGCAGTATTGTTGCTGTTATGGCTAACCAAACGCAAAGACGGACAATTTAAGTTACTGACGTATGTGCTTGTTTTCTTATTGGGACTATGCGTGACCAAAGCTGATGCGCTGCATCGCGCCAAAAGTATTGAAAATAATCTTCCTGAAATAAATTACTTGCGAGGCAAAGTTAAAGTATTAGATTACAATTCTAATAATCGTCCACGAATTTTACTGACGGATGTAAACAATTTTGAGAAAGAATTAAAAGGGGAATATAGAATTAGCCTAAATTATTCCGAACCATGGTTAAAACCGGGAGTATGTGTGGAATTAGTGGCTAAATTACCTCATGGATTTACGCCCAACCCGCTCAGCAATTACAAAATGGACAGAGCAAATTTCTATAAAGGTATCAGCGGTACCGGTTATACAATCGGCCCGATGTTTCAGATAGAATGCCCTAAAGCAGAAACGAGAATAGGCGATAAGATTGAGCAAGTACGAACATATATCAAGAATCTGATTGACGAGAAGAGTAAGAATAAAGAAGCCGGAGCGATTGCAAAAGCATTAACCATTGGCGATCGTAGTACAATATCTCAAAAGCTAAATGAAGACTACCGAACGTCAGGATTAGCGCATTTCTTGTCTATATCGGGAATGCATATGAGTATTATAGCGCTATTGGTATTTTTCTTGGTAAGAATTTGTTTGTTTCCGATAGGGGAAGGGCGATATGATTTGCGCAAGCCGGCAGCCGGCGTATCCATTTTATTTATGCTCATATATTTCTTAATATCCGGTCAGAGTGTATCCTGTGTCCGAGCTTTTGTCATGACCACAATGGTATTGATAGGTGTAATGTTTAATCGTCGTGCCATTTCATTAAGAATGTGGGCTTTTGCAGTTCTTGTGGTTGTAACCATAACGCCGGAAGCGGTGGTGTCACCTGGGTTTCTGATGTCTTTTGCCGCAGTGCTGGGATTAGTTTCCTTTTATGAAAAATATGCTCTCCAAATACATCAATGGTTTGATAAAAGAAACCTATGGGGAAAGCTAGGCTCATATATTGTGGGATTGTTGCTTACCGATTTAGTCGCCAGCTTAATGACATTGCCATATAGCATGTACTATTTCAATCAAATCTCTGTTTATACGAGCCTAGGCAATTTGTTGGCCGGTCCGATAATTGGTTTCTGGGTGATGCCTTGTTTGCTGCTGTTTCTAATAAGTTTACCGTTTGGTTGGGGCGAATATGGATTAAAGCCGTTTGAAAAAGGAATAGAGGTAATTAACAATATTACCGCATGGGTAACAGAATTACCTGGCTCAAAAACCGGGGAAGGGGTAGGTTTTCTGCCGGATTGGGGAATTTTGATACTGACATTGGGATTACTATGGCTATGCATTTGGCAGGCAAAATGGCGCGTCTGGGGGATAGCCGGAATAATTATTGGTTTAATGAGCTTATACTTCAGCCCCAGAGCAGACTTCGTATTTGATAAATATGGCTCAACTTATGCCTATAAAAATCACCAAGGGAAGTTGGTTGCCTCACGTTATCATAAAAATAAGTTTTTAGAAAAGATGTGGACAGGGCAAAAGACCAAAGGAAAATACAAAGTTCACGAGAAGGACGCGCTAACTTGTGATAAAGAGAGTTGTACTTATGCTGAAAGAATAAAATTCAGCAAAGGAAAAGTGGAATTTGACGGTAAAGAGATAGCCCTAAAAGCAGGCGGTTTTATCAATCTCCAAAATGGTATTTACTACTATTATCCTGAAACCGGCAGATTATGGAATAAACAAACAAAACAATAGATATCCCCGGGTAAACCCGGGGTTCTTGGAAAGGCACCATCAAGGTGCCTTTCTTTACAACTCCAAATGGAGTTGACCTAAATCCCTTTGTCCTTGATACTTTACATAATTTTTAATT
>CALXPU010000015.1 GCA_944390455.1 uncultured Alphaproteobacteria bacterium
GAGCGTTTTGTCATCCTCACCGCTATAAGCTTTACTGAACCACGCGTCTAACGCGTGGTTTTCAGAATACAAAAAAGCGGACGTTCTGTAAAGAACATCCGCTAAATAAAGAGCAATTTTTACGCATCAACCGTCGTCCTTGGCAAATACTCATTAGCATACCAAGACGCCACTTTAGGATTATCTTCTGCAACAGCTTGCACCAGTTCAAATACATCACCACCGTACAAACCATAAAATCCATTTAAGGGTTCCAACTCCGTCAAATACAGATTAATCAAATCCACTCGCCCTAAATCCAGACATCTTTTCAGCAAAGCTTGTTCTGTTTCCGCAAACATATCCGTTCCGAAAAACTCTTTCAAAAAAGTCTGAATAAACCAACCAAGCAATTCAATTTTTAAGCTCGCCACAATTTTAGAAGCATTAAAGGCCAAATAAGTTTTTCCATCTTCAAACAAAGTTTGTTCATGTTTAGAGTGCCAAACAATCCAGTCTTTAATGACCTTCTCCCGCAAATTAGGGTTACGCAAAAAACAAGCAATTTCATTTGCCGCCAAATATGGATATGTTTTAACATATTTAGCCACCACCGTGCTATGTCCCTCAGTCAAAAAAGCTCTGGCCAAGCGAAAATCGCTCAATTTACAACCGTTCATCACTTGCAACAAGGCCTTTTGCAAATTCCATCCATCATCTCCATCTTCCATCGCATAAGGCATAATTTCAAACTGCGTCTGCGGAAAATCATCTGACACCATAAAAACCTGCAATTTTCCTGAACGAGGAAGTTTTCGCACCACCGCCATAGCCGTCTGTTTATCACACATCATAGAGTTAGCGCAATACCCACCCTGAAACAAATAAATCGGATAACCGAGCTTTTCGCCGATTGCATCCAAATCGCTCCACATACTAATTTTTTCCATACAAAATATTTTAGAGTTCACAATAATTTTACAACGGCATGCAAAATAGCAATATTTGCAATTCTGTCAATAAATTTTTAGATTTTTTTTGAATTTTATATACACGACAAAACAAGCCGTTTAATAGACCTAAAACACTCTGTCATAAAGCTTACAACATTAAGGAAAAGAATTTACCATTCACGCAATTTACGATTAACTTCACGCTCTTTAATACTCTCGCGTTTATCGTAAAGTTTTTTACCTTTACCAAGTCCCACTTCAAGTTTAGCCCGTCCTCTTTCATCAAAGAAAAGACGTTTAGCAATCAAAGAATAACCTTTTTTCGTCATAGCACCGATAATGCGATTAATTTCATTTCGCGTCAAAAGCAATTTTTTCTTACGATTAGGATCTTGCTTTTCATATCCTTTATTGGCATATTCCTCAATTTTCAAATTTTCAATAAACAACTCACCGTTGTCATAAGAGCCATAAGTATCGGTAAGAGAGGCTTTACCCAAGCGCAAAGATTTAACTTCGGTTCCACGCAACTCAAGCCCGGCCACAAAGGTTTCCTCAATAGCATAATCAAACGTGGCGCGGCGATTAACAGCAACCTGCCCCGTTGCAATAAAATCAGATTTTTTTACTTTCTTAGCCATGATAAACCTCTATTAAAACGGAAAGGAATATAATCTGAAAACCAACCGCTGTCAAGCCCTAATAATCCATAAGTTTTCCAGCCCTCCTCCTACAACAAATAAATCATCAGGCACTCAAAAAAGAAGCCGAGATAAATATCCCGACTTCTTAAGTTCAACAGTTTATGTTTTAATGAATCACATCATTTTAAACAAGCGGTGTCACCGGACGTTCCAACGCCACTTTAAGTACATCGTCCACTTTTTCCGCCAACACGATATTGAGTTCATTTTTAACAATTTCAGGAAGTTCTGCCAAATCCTTTTCATTTTCCTTCGGAATAATCACGGTTTTAATACCGCCACGCAAAGCGGAAAGCAATTTTTCCTTCAATCCACCGATAGGAAGAACTCTACCCTGCAACGTAATTTCGCCGGTCATCGCCACATCGCTTCTAACCGGAATATTCGTAAACACGGAAACAAGTGTTGTATACATGGTAATACCTGCAGAAGGACCATCTTTAGGTATTGCCCCTTCCGGCACGTGAACATGCACATCTGTCTTTTCAAACACTTCAGGATTAATACCCAAAGCCCGAGCATGCGAACGAACAACAGAATAAGCGGTATCAATAGATTCTTTCATCACATCACCGAGTTTACCGGTCTGTTTAACAATACCTTTCCCCGGCATATCCACCGCCTCAATAAAGAGAATATCGCCGCCGACTTCCGTCCACGCCAAACCGGTTGTAACCCCAACCATATTCTTTTCTTCACGTACACCGAAATGATATTTTTTAATACCCAAATATTTGCTCAAATTATCGGCATCAACGGTAATATGCTCATCTGCCTGTTTCTTAGACTTTTTAGCCCCGTTTTTCTTTTCGCTGTCAAGCAATAATTCTTTAGCACACTTACGAGCAATCGTCGCCAATTCACGCTCCAAATTACGCACGCCGGATTCTGATGTATAATAGCGAATAACATCACGAATAGCCTCATCGGTAATAAAGAGTTCCGTCGGTTTAATAGCATTTTCTTTAAATACCTTCGGAATAAGATGACGTTTAGAAATTTCTATTTTTTCTTGTTCGGTATAACCGTCAATACGAATAATTTCCATACGGTCAAGCAAAGGTCTCGGCATATCAAGTGAGTTAGCGGTTGTCACAAACATTACCTTAGAAAGGTCATAATCCAAATCCAAATAATGATCATTAAAGGTAGAGTTTTGTTCAGGGTCTAAAACCTCAAGCAAAGCCGAGCTTGGGTCACCCCGCCAATCGGAACCGAGTTTATCAATTTCATCCAAGAGAAACAGCGGATTAGACACACCTGCTTTTTTCAAACTCTGAATAATTTTTCCCGGCATTGCCCCAATATAAGTACGACGATGTCCACGAATTTCCGCTTCATCACGCATACCGCCCAAAGACGCGCGTACAAATTTACGCCCTGTCGCACGAGCAATAGAACGCCCCAAAGATGTTTTACCCACACCCGGCGCCCCAACCAAACAAAGGATAGGACTCTTCAAATCTTTAGAACGAGCTTGCACCGCCAAATATTCAATAATGCGTTCTTTAACCTTCTGTAAGCCAAAATGGTCTTCATCCAAAATTTCAATCGCCTTAGTCAAATTATGACTGATAGGAGAATATTTACCCCACGGCAAATCAACCAACCAATCCAAATAGTTACGAATGATTGTAGATTCCGCGCTCATCGGCCCTGCAGCTTTTAATTTTTTAAGTTCTTGATTTGCTTTTGCCCGAGCTTCGGCAGACATTTTGGATTCTTCAATTTTCTTGGTATATTGCTGAATTTCGTCTTCTTCTTCATTTTCAACACCGGTCAATTCTTTTTGAATAGCCTTAAGTTGCTCGTTCAAGTAATAATCGCGTTGATTTTTCTCCATTTGCGATTTAACCCGATCTTTAATTTTATTTTCCGCAGCAATTCTTGCCCCTTCGGCATTAAGGATTTCAAGAATTTTCATCAACATAGCGCGTTCATTTTTGCACTCAAGCAATTCCTGTTTATCAGCGGTACGAATATCCAAATTTCCGATAATAGTAGCAATCAACTTACCTAAATTTTCATGCTGATTAACAATCATCAAGCTTTCCTTCGGCATTTTGGAATAATCAAGTGTTTGCTGTTTAAATTTCTCACTAACCACCGAAGCCAAAGCTTTTAATTCAATCGGATCACCATCATCTTCTTCCAACTCATAAGGAGCGATAAACGCGGTATAATATTCACCAAACATATTTAATTTTTTAACTTTAATCCGCGCAATACCTTCCACCGCCAAATTAAGTGTTCCGTCCGGCATGGTAATAAAGCGCTTAATACGAGCGAGCGTTCCGATTTGATACAAATCATCTTCTTTCGGATTTTCCACCACAGACTGCTTCTGCGTCAACAACGCCAAAGGAGTGCCAAATTGATAAGCCGCCTTTGCCGCCTTAAGCGACATGGAGCGTCCCACAAACAAAGAAGCGGAATTATCCGGAAACACAACAATATCCCGCAAAGATAACACCGGATATTCCATATTTTCCAAGATTATTTTATCATCCATCGGTGGAAGAGCATCTTTAGCATCCAAAAATTTTTCATTTCCCAAATCTTTATCATCAACGCGGCTCATTACAACATCCTTACAATTATCCAAAAACCATTAAACGCCCGACATCCGGCGCCACAGACAATTCTTCAAACCGAGTTTCCCTCCCGTTTGAACCAAGACAGCACTCCCATATCGGACTAATACTATATAGTGTTGCCCCTTTTCTTCTGCAATACCTGAAGTGTAATTTTGCAAAATCGGCACAAAGTTCGCAACCCTGACAACGTTTAATCCACAATAAAAAAAAGCGCACACCGACATCACAATTATGAAAGCGCAAATTCATCTAAAAGAAAAAGAAATTAGTCTTCCGTAATCAAACGGATAGATTCCAAACGCTTAATTTCATCACGACATTTCATCGCTTTTTCAAATTCCAAATCTGCAGCGTATTGTTTCATTTCTTTGGTCAAGCGTTTAATCTCTTTAGCAATATTTTCAAGCTTGTCACGAGCAATCGGAGCGGTCAATTCTTTATCGCCTTCCGCCTCGGTCATTGTCTGCAAGACGGAAGAAATAGCCTTTTTAATCGTCTTCGGCACAATCCCGTGCTCTTGGTTATATTGAAATTGCTTTTTACGGCGACGTTCGGTTTCATCCAACGCCATTTTAATCGAGTCGGTCATTTTATCGGCATAAAGCACCACTTTGCCGTCAGCGTTACGAGCCGCACGCCCGATAGTTTGAATAAGCGAACGATAAGAACGTAAGAACCCCTCTTTATCGGCATCTAGAATAGCCACCAACGAACACTCCGGAATATCCAATCCCTCACGCAAGAGGTTAATTCCGACCAAAACGTCAAACACACCCTGTCGCAAATCTCTGATAATCTCAATACGTTCCAGCGTATCAACATCCGAGTGCAAATAGCGTACTTTAATTCCGTTTTCTTTCAAATATTCGGTTAAATCCTCTGCCATTTTTTTGGTTAAAGTCGTCACGAGCGCACGCTCACCTTTAGCAATAACTCGACGACATTCCGCCATCAAATCATCAACTTGCGTTTCCACCGGTTTAACCACGCAAAGCGGATCCATCAAACCGGTCGGACGAATAACTTGCTCCGCAAACACGCCATGACTTTGTTCAAGTTCCCAATCTCCCGGAGTAGCGGAAACAAAAATAGTCGGTGCACGAAACTTATCCCACTCCTCAAATTTAAGCGGTCTGTTATCCACGCACGAAGGCAGTCTGAAACCATAATCGGCAAGAGTGGTTTTACGATTTCTGTCTCCCCGATACATTCCGCCGATTTGCGGCACGGAAATATGGCTTTCATCAATAAACAACAGAGCATCTTTCGGAAAATACTCAAACAATGTTGGCGGCGGTTCCCCCGGAGCGCGCCCGGTCAAATAGCGAGAATAATTTTCAATCCCTTTACAATGTCCGGTCGTTTCCATCATTTCCAAATCAAAGCGTGTTCGCTGTTCCAAACGTTGCGCTTCCACCAATTTATTCTGCGCACGAAGTTCTTCCAAACGAATAGCCAAATCTTCTTTAATGTGCATCATCGCTTGAGAAAGAGCCGGTCTTGGTGTCACATAGTGGTTCGCCGGATAAACGGTAATTTCCTCCAAATCTGCGGTTTTCTTTCCGGTCAACACATCAAATTCAATAATTTTTTCAATCTCGTCCCCAAAGAAAGAAACTCTCCACGCTCTATCCTCATAGTGAGCGGGAAAAATATCCAATGTATCGCCTTTAACCCGAAACGTGGAACGCACAAAATTCGCCTGATTGCGTTCATATTGCAAAGCCGCCAAATTTTGATAAACTTCTTTAGGTTCAATACAAACACCCTTTTTAAGCGAGAACGCCATCGCCGAATACGATTCCATACTTCCCAAACCATAAATACACGAAACCGATGCCACAATAATCACATCTTTTTCTTCCAACACATTACGCGTCGCCCCGTGCCTCATACGGTCGATTTGTTCATTGATAGCGGAATCTTTTTCAATATAAGTATCGGTTTTAGGAATATAAGCTTCCGGCTGATAATAATCGTAGTAAGAAACAAAATACTCCACATGGTTATGCGGAAAAAACTCTTTCATTTCAGCATAGAGTTGAGCCGCCAAAATTTTATTCGGCGCCATAATCAAAGTAGGCTTTTTCATCTCTTCAATAATTTTAGCCATAGTAAAGGTTTTACCCGAACCGGTAACCCCTAAAAGCACTTGATTTCTCTCGCCTCTACGCAAGCCATCGCATAATTGTTTAATCGCTTCCGGCTGGTCACCCGACGGCTGAAACGGGCTGACAACTTCAAACTGATTACTCATAAGGAATATATAGACCGGAGTGCATATAAAAGTCAAGCCTCGCATATACAAACAAAAAAAAGCGGCAATCTAAAAAAAGATTACCGCCTCAACACTTTTCATCAAACTAAAAAGTAATGTTTTTTCTCCTTATCATACTGTAACTCCAAAGTCTGATTATCCTGAGTTACAAAACGAAGGGAGTCCACGTTTTTAATCTTAAGCACTGCGACAACATTATCCTTGCTAAGCAAAACAAAGAATAACTCTATGCCACAGTCCTCGTGTTCAATCAAAAAGAAATGCCGTTCGTCAACCTGATGATAATAGCTAAAGTCATCATACCCTAACGCATCAAATTCATCATCTTCACTTTTTGCGCCTAATTCCGCATACAAAGCATTCTCCCAATAAGCAGAATAAAGACCATCCCCACACAACACACGTCTAACATTCATATATTTAAAAACCGCCCCCGGTTCCACAATATATGTTGTGCGAAAGACATAATCCTGAAACACGACCATATCCTCATCCTGAGAATAGCCCAGATAATTTCCCGAAGGATAATCCTCACTATACAAATAGCTAGCAGGACTGTCCGCTAATTGAATCAGCATCACCGGTTTTTCGCCAAAACGCCTGCGATAAACTTTAATCGGAACAATGTCAAACACTCGATGACGGCGCGTCTTCAAAAAGAGCCCATCGTCAACTCGTCCAAATTGACTTTCTCCGAGTGCGTAAACCACAAACTTAATCTTACGCTTACCTTTACCAACCGTCATTTCGTCATTAGGCACCACCAGTGTCACCAATAGCACCAATAAATAACAGATAAGCGGCAATAGCCAATACCACCACGGATACGACGCAAAGATCATTAATCCGTAAACAAGAATGACGCAAAACAAAAACATTCCATTTTTGTTAAATGCAAATTTCCAACGCTTAGCTGAACACAACAGTCCAGACTGTAAAAAGAATAATAGATACATAAAATTTAGATGTTTAATTAGACATAAAAATTAATTTTTAGACAACCTAACACGTCACAAAAAATATTTCAACTCATTTTTTCACAAAAAAACACTTAAGGTTAAATCCCTAAGTGTTTTCCAAGCAAATCGGCTAAAATATAAGCAGCACCACCGCCTAAAGCCAAATTAACCATCATCAAATAGAGTCTAGATCCAACGCCCGCCTCTTTCATTAAAAAGGCAATTTCTAAAACTCTGATAATCTTCGCGCCCACAAAAGCAGCCAAAGACAGCCACAAAATCCAGCGCACATTTTCCCAAGCCCACAAAGCAGCTGCAATCAACGTTGCCGCAAAAAGAACCATAGACCAAGTATATAAAAAACTGTTCCATAATTCCGCCTGAGCTCTCAAATCATTTTTCATAACGCAAATTTATAAAAGAATAATACCAAACACATATAATAAAATAACGAAAAAAGGAATAATCTCAAAGCGCAAGAAACGCAAGTAAAAAATGCTCATCAACTAAAGTTTAGAAGCGCATGGCACTTTTCCATTATCTTTAAATTCGCGCAACTGTTCGGTTCCCATATCAATCCGAAGTCCGGTAGTCGTCATGCAATAACCAGAAACCGGCACACCGTCTTTAAAGGTCACCCGAACAAATTCATCTCCATTTTGATAAAAAATAGAAACATCACCCTCTTCTTTTCCGTCTTTATAGAAAGATTCGCTCAACATCGTTCCATTTTCAAAAAGCATCAACGAACGCCCGTGTCTAACACCTTCCACAAATCTGACCTTAGAAAGCACCTTTCCTCCCGGATAGCGATCACGCACTTCACCGGTAATTAATTTTCCGCTGGTAATTTCACGAGTATATCCCTCTGCATCTTCGCGAACTTCTTTAACTTCATAAATACGCTCAGGAGGTGTTGCATCATTAGACCACGACACTGTTCCGGAATTTCCCACCGTTTCAACTTTCGGCTTGGCCTCCATATCATCTAACTTAGCTCCACTGGTAGCCCCAAAAGAAGAGGTAGTCGTTGAAGATGATGAGGTTGAAGAAGCTGAAACATCCGGCACAAAATTATCCTGTGAGGCAGCCGGTTGCTCTTCTACTTGTTCAATTTCTAAATTCCCCCAGCTTCCATAGGTTTCATCATCTAACATCTGAGCAGAAGCTATTCCGGCAAAAAGCAACATTGTTCCCAAAGTAAAAACTTTTATTTTCTGATTAACACCACGCATAAAATCCTCCGCAAACATCATTATTTGCCAAGAATATACCGCCGAAAAGTTAAGATAAACATAAAATCCGCAAAATTGTCCGTTCCGTCAACCGCATATTTTCATGGATAATCAGCCAATCTCTCCTCACTTAACCTAGAGTTTCGCCATCATTTCAACAAATCTTAAAAAGTCAGAAACACTACAAAAAATCCATCCGACCTTGTCGATAGTTTTCTTATAACAAAAAAATCCCCCGCTCAAAGAGCGAGGGATTGAATTGGCGGAGATGTAGGGATTCGAACCCCAGGAGGACTTGCGCCCTCGTCTGATTTCAAGTCAGGTGCATTAAACCAGCTCTGCCACATCTCCATCAGAACAAACGCAAATTAGAATATATTTTTTGAAACGTCAAGAACTTTTTTCAAAATCTTGCACATTTTTTTATTACCCCTAACTTTCCAACATTTCTCCCCAATTAAATAACACTTTTTGAGTACAAAAAAAGGCACTCCGCCATAAAACGAAATGCCTTATTAAAAAGAGTTTCGGATTATTCCAAAGAAATCAAAGCACAATCACGCTGTTCAAATTTGCTCTGCAAACTAACTTTAACTTCTTGCGTAGCCCCTGGAGCAACTTTAAATTTCCAAACCCGAAGATTTCCTTTATCCTCTTCGCCTTTGATGCTTTCGCTGATAATCTTTGCACCAGATGGCAACGGTTGTTTCAAAATCAAATTAGCCTCATATTTAGCTTTATTGGTAACTTTATAAACCACTTCATAAAGATTGGTTTGTTCCACGGTTACACAAGTATCTTTGGTGGATTTCTTGTATTTACGCTCATTAATTTTTTGAATATCAGCCACCTGCCCTTCTGCATAAATATCAAAGAATTTACCAAGTTTCAGCTCAATTTTCTGCCCTTCGGCTTTATTATCAATCGTATCTTCTCCGACAAATTGGAGTGCGCCGTTTTTATCATAATCATAAAAACTGATTTTCCCCTTTGGCAAAGGGATTCCTAAACCATCTCCGGCAAGATTTTCAAAACTGCAAATCAAGCTGGGATTAACATTTTCAAACGAAGTTTTATTAGCCCCGAAAGACAATGTAGAAAAGATAGTACCCTCTTTCAAATAATTAACCTTTGGCGCATTAACAAAAGACACCTGTTTAATCTGTCCGTCTTTAAGAGAAGTCGGTTGAGGGATTTGATACATATAATAACCGCCCAACGCCTCAGGAGCTGCCATAACAGCGCTTTCCGCAAAACTATCCCCCATAGCGTTCATAACTCCGGCAGATTTCATCAACATCATTCTCGGCATAACCACCCGACTAACCGTATTAACATCGCCGGCAATCAAATTAACATTGACATTATCATAAGAACTGCCGGAATTATTATTCAAAGAAACCCTACCTAACAATTCAAGGGTTTTATCATCATTTACCTTGGCAACATAATTAGCTTCCCAAGAAAATCCGGAAGTAAGATAAGCAAGATAAAGCGGTTTATCGCCATCTTCTTGAACTTCGGCTTTCGCTTTCAAAACCGGTGTACTGTTCAAACCGAGTGGAACTTTATCAAAAAGCACTCTCCCCGGAAAATTCGTTTCAATTCCATAATCAAATTGCAACACAGGCGTTGCCCCGTCAACGGCAATAAGCGTAGCTTTTTCATAAACATTTTGCCCCGTAGATGGATTTGCGCGTACAGTTTTAACTTCTTTACCGATATTAGCATTAAGCATATTCATATAATTAACACCGGCATAATCATAATTTTGCTCTAAAATTTTAATTCCATCACCAAAGATAAACGCCGATTCTGGACGCATTTGACGAGCCACTTCATCAAATACGACTTCATTCACTCCTTTTTTAAGAGGAACATTCTGACTTTTTTTAATCAAAGCCAAATCCTGATTATAAATAGTGATTTCCGTAGAGGTATCCCCCGCCCAAGCAGAAGACAACGAAGCTATACTTAAAACAGAGACCGCAACCGCCGGAAACAAAACTTTACGTAAATTCATAAAATCCCCCCTAAAAAATAAAATCAATAACCCGCATAAAAATATCCTTATTAACTTTCTTTGTCAACGTTAAGCAACGCCTGCAAACTAGAAACCTGCGCCAACACGGCGTCCAATTTACAAATAAATATCGTCAACATATTAAAATGTAACAAAGAAAACTGATGATACAGACGTCTGTTAGATGCAAAGCAAAGACAAATTTTATTCTGTGCAAAACTAAGTGTCATTTTATCTGCTTTCAAAATTTGCCGCAAACGCTCTGCTTCCTGTTTAAAATGCACATCATTTAATAAACTTTGCGCTTTTTCATCACAATCCAGTGTCAATAAAATTCCTTTAAAAACCGTCCCTTTAATTTCAAAAAACTTAGATGCAGCCACACTATACAACGCGTCTTCTTCCAAACAAAACCCTTGACCACGCACCACTACTTGGCATTCACGTTGATTATAGTTCCACTTATCCCAAATCGGAAATTTATCATCAACACCAGCCGCATAATCAAAACGGATATTGTCAAAAAGTGCTTTAGTTTTCGCAAAAATCAAACTTTCACCTTTAGTTTGTAAACCTTCGCGTAATTCTTTAAGCATAATATACGCCACAAAGCAAATCAACGGCAACAACAACAACCATAACCGCCAATCGTTCACATAATAAAAAACCATCCAAAGCAAAGCGCCCGCCAAAAGCAAAACAATGCACGCTTGCCCCAAATAACGTTTACGCCAAAATTCAAGTACTTTAACATCACTTGCCAATATTTTTTTATAATCTTCCCGCATTTTCTTTTAAAATCCGCAAGTTAAGAACGAAAAATTTAGAATATCTTAAGAAACAGATGGTTAAAATATCCTAAAAATTTACGCTTGCAGAGGGCGTTTTTTTATGGTACAATAAACACATGTTAAGCCAACATGAGGAGAAAAACAATGGCTAAGAATAATGTAAAATCAATCATCAATACGCTTGAAAGCAAATTGAGAAAAACCAATATTACCAACACCGACAAAAAAGAAATCAAAGAGGCGTACACACAATTAGCTGATGAAATCTCCCAAGGCTATCAACTTGGACAAAAAGAAGTAGCTACATTACGTAGCGCTTTCAGTGCCTATAAAGAAGAGGTATCCGCAGCCATCGCTTCACTGCCTGAAGAGCAACAACTAGCTTTTGCAAACGCTATTAAAGCAGCCAGCCATACACAAGAACAAGAAGAAGTCAAAGAACAAGAAGCTGTTGTCTCTCCTGATGCGCAAACTACAGAAGAAAATAAAGAAGAAGCCGTTGTTGTAGATGAACCAAAAGAAGAAACCAGTGAACAAGAAGCAGTTGTTGTAGACGAACAAAAAGAAGAAACTAACGAACAAGAAGCAGTTGTTGTAGACGAACAAAAAGAAGAGACTAACGAACAAGAAGCTACTGCAGAAGAACAAAGTGAAACAACGGAAACCTCAGAACCGGAACCAGAACCTCTAACCGAAGAAGAAAAAAATAAGTATTTAGATGAAATTCGTTCTGATCATACCCTAGACGGCTACATTGCCACCATAGAATACCCAATCCGTCGTAAAAATATTGAAGCAACCTTAGCCCTTGGACCGACCATGGCCGCTGACGGCACCACGGTTGAAGTATCTGCTGCTGAAAATCAAGCAATGGCACTGGCAAACGTTGACGATATGTTGGTTGCCATGGATTACTGCATAAAAAATGGCAAAGAAGCAGACTTAGACGAAGCGATTGTTTCCCGTTTACAAGGCTTTAAAATGGAAGACATCAATCCTGACAATGCCTATGCATTGTTAGCACTTGCCGATAAAGTCAAAGGTAACACGGCGCTCTATGATGAAATCACCAACAAGATTGCCACCGCTTTACGCAATTTTGATAACGAAAACTTTGGTAAGCTATCCGAACAAGATTTAAGCAAAAACTACATGGACGCAACCAAAGAATTAAAAGATTTCGTACCATATGGCGAAGATAAAAAGCCAACCCTTTGGGGCTATACATTTACAGATGATAAAGGTGAAGTTCTTGAAAATAAAGACCGTAGCAATTGGAATCCTCGTCGCTGGATATCCGGCAAAGGTAACGATGCTCAAAAGAACGAAGAAGCCATCTTAAATATGGCTCGCGAATTAGCCGCACAAGAACTCGCTAAAATGCCGGCTGAAACAGATCCGGAAAAACGTAAAGAGCAATTAAACAAAGTCATGAACGATAAAATCGCCATGATTTTGAATAGTCCGGACGGCAATAAGACCTTTAATCAAACTGAAATCGCTGCGAGAATGGCTGTCAGCCACACCAAAGCTGAAACATTCCGTAACCGCGTAACTCAAAAATTCAAAAACAGTAAATGGGGCAAAGACATTACGGCCCGCTTACAAAAACTAGATAAGCAATTAACCGACACTTATGGCAAAAAATACGTCACTGCGAAAAAATACACCAAAATGATTGGCAAAATCGGTTTAGAGAGTGTAAAAAGCAGTGCGATGTTCGCAGTAGCCGGTTTAGCTAACCCGGTCGGTATTCCGGCTTTAATCGCCTACAATACGGTTAAACAATGGAAGAACATGAAACATCAATTAACCGATCCATCAATTTCCAAAGCTAAAAAATGCGCAATGCTACTTGGTGCCGGCATGACCACCACCTTAGGTATGGTTACCGCAGCCAGTGGATTAGGCGCTGCAGCTAGTGCGTTAGGCTTAGACACACCGGCAATGATACAAACCTTAACTAACGCCGGAGGAGCATTGGGTATCGCCGGACGTACAGCAGTATCAACCTTAGCCGCCACTGTTCCAAACTGGGTAGAAAAAGCATCTATTCACTTCAAAAAGAATGGTTTGAAAAAGCAAATGGCAAACCTCGGAGAAGACGGTAAACCAAAACCGGAAGTACTTGCCGCTTACAACCAAAAAGTAACTGAACTTCAAGATAAAATTGCTCAAACCCAAGCACAAATCGGACAAGGCGGTAGCTTCAAAAAGATTGTCAGAACTTTCTTCAAGACGGACGAAAAGAAATTAGCCAAATTAAATGAAGAAATGGCTAACTTACAAAAGCAAGCACCAAAAGATATGGCCACCTTGTTAAATGAAGAAAAAGCCTTAAATCGTCAGGCGCAAATGAACCAAGATGAATTAATCGGCAAAGCCATCGGCTCCGGTATTGGTATCGGAATGGCACAAACACAGATTGTTCCAAGTCTTATCAATTCAGCCATAGACCAATTACAAGAAACAACAACAACCGCAGCACAAAGCATTGCCACCGCAGCCACAGAACACGGCATGAACCCTTGGGCTCAAGATGATTACAAAGCGCCATGGCAAGATGAGAATCATGATCCGACCCAAGCCCCATGGCTAAAAGGACAAGATAACATTATGGCTCAAGCCGATGACAAATCAGAAATTCATGTTCCATACAGAGAAGGTGTAACTCCTGATGAAATCAGTGGTATCAAAGCTCATGAAACAAATTTGGAAGCAGCCAAAGCAGAAAACTCTAGTGGTATTGAAGGTAAGAGTTCCTTTGCACACACCTTACAACATCTGGAATCATTGGGCGACAGCCGCATTACGGATACTAACGCCGTTGCCGAAGGCTTATCAGAACACATCGGTAAAGATGCAAACCTTGCAACCATCGCATGCAAAATGGCTCCACATGCATTGCAACAAGCTTTACATATTGAGAACTTACCGGATAACAACCCGAGCTCTTACAATATGATTAATTATCTTGCAAACAACGACTTAACACCGGAGCAAACCACTGCGTTAAATAACTTCATCCAACAGAACTTTGAAGGTACGCAGTTCAAGACAGAGAACTTTGCGGATTATAGCCAAACTCAAACCCATACTCCAACGGAAGCAAGACACGAACCGCCAAAAGTAGAAAGATTGAGTTTACAAGAAGAATATGATCGTGCTAAACAAATTCACACCGCAGATCAACAAGCGAACAAGAATGCGCAAATGGATGCCCGAACAAGAGAAATACTTAATCCAACAAACAAAGAAACTGATCCAAGAATTTTAGAGCAATACAAAAAGATGGAACAAGATGGTATAAAATTTGAATCTACTAATCTTGATCCCGAAAGACGCGGTACTATAGGCTCATCACAAACACAACAGCCGGTACAACAAACCGTAGTTGTTCAAGAACCTATACAACAACAAACGGAAGTTTACGTAGAGATGACACCTCAGCTCTATGCACAAAACCACGGACTTATCTATGACCCTGTATTATCCAATGGTGTAAACAACATTGGTGGTGACAATCACGGCGGTTATTTAGGAGCATTCATTAACCCGAAAGACCACTCCGTTATCATGATTCCGAATGATCCGGTACATGATAAACCGTTCACATACAAAACGATAGAATTGGCAAGATTGTCACAAAATAACAATACCGGTGCTTACTGCCACAGCAATCACGAACGTGGAATGTGGTTTGATCCGGATAAAAAAGTGACCCGTTGTTGGGGTAGTGGCATGATTGCCCACAACAACAACATAAACAAAGTAATTGCCGCAGTAAACACTGCCGGTGCAATTTACAACACCGTACAAATACTGCGCGGTCGCGTATAATCACAAACCTAATCAAAATCCCCTCGTTTGAAACGGGGGGATTTTTTTATCTCAAACAGAACTTTTCAGAATAAATAAAAAAGGGGAATTTCCCCCTTTTCTTTTGTTTGCAGAAGACTTAAAAATAAAGTCAAACTACTCAAAAACGACTTCCACCTCTTTTTGCGCAAGAATAACATAACCATCAACATCTTTGGTTCCTTCATGCCGCAAAATATGTTCTTCTTGTTTCAAGACAGTAAAACCGCAATACTTCAACAAACGGCAAACATATGCGATTGAGTGAACAAAACGTCCGGAAGGCATCAAAAAATAATCCCGATTATTCGCAGTATTTTTTGAAATTGTAAAACAGAAAAATCCCTTCGGTTTCAGAACCTGAGATAAAGTTCTGAATAGATTTTTCAAATCTCCGAAATACGTCAACACATCACCGGCAACTGCCAATTGATATTTTTTATCGGCATCTTCCAAAAAGCTGACAATATCATCAAAATAGAGTTCTTTATAAATATTTTTCTTACCTGCAAACTCCAGCATTTTTTCAGAAACATCAACACCATAATATTCTTCATTTGGAAAATATTTTTTAAGTTCCTGCACACACAATCCTGTTCCGCAACCTAAATCCAAAATCTGTCGTTTTTGAAAAAGTTTCGGTTTAAACACATCTTTTAAGCAATCAGCAATTAAGTGAGGCGCCGTATATTCTAATTCTTTCAATATATCGTCAAACGACGGCGCAAAACCATCAAACAAACTTTTAACGTATGTCAAATCGGTTGTTGGCATATTCTGTTCATCGCGCAAAGCCGAAGCAACATGTTTAACAATCGGATTATCCGGAAAACACTCTATCCAACGCTCCAAATATTTTTCCACCAACTCTTTTTGATTATTGTCATGAGCTTCATAAAGCAAATATCCAAAATTGATATGATCATCAGCCGAGATTCTGTTTCCTTTAAGCGCAAAAGCTTTCCACGCGTAATGCAAGCATTGCTTCCAGTTTCCCATTTTCTGAAACAGATTCGCGATTGAGTTACATAACCAATCTGAATTAGGTGCAATTTCCGCCGCTTTTTTCAAAAGGACGCTTGCATCATCATTTTTGAACAATTCAATATACGAATTCCCGGCGATAATATAAGGTTCAACACTCGTCGGTCTTTTTTCTATAGCCATTTTAGCAAATTCTATTGCCCGCACAAAATGGCTCATATTGTAGCAAGTATTAGCAATATTAACGATTGCGTTATAAGAGTTCGGATTAAGTTCATATAATTTTTCATAATAAGAAAGTGCTTCAGGATATTCCCCTTTTGCATAGTGCCCATTGCCCAAGTTCATCAAAGCGGCAAAATTCCCCTCTTTAATTTCCAAAGCTTTTTGAGCAAATCCCATTGCTTTGTCATATTTCTTAAACTCATAATAAAGGGTAGAAATATTAAGCAATGCTGTCAACGAATTCGGATTAACACTTAAGGCTTTTTTATACAAATTGAGAGCAATTTTTTTATCCCCCAAAGTATCATAGCAATTAGCCGCCGCAACCAAGTAATTTTCATTTTCGGGATGAGCCACAGCCAACTGCAAATATAATTTCGCGGCTTTTTCGTATTCTGCATTTTTTAAAAAATCCAAAGCATTTTGTTCTAATTCATTCAATTTACGGCATCCTTTAAGGCATTTTTTCAATGTCAATCAGGGTAAACAGCCCCTCAATAGACCTAGTTATAACACAAAAAAGATAATCTTCCACGATTTTATCAACATTTTATCACAAAAAAATCAAAAAAAAGTATTGACTTCAAAAAAAATATATATTAAACATGCTAATCACCGATGGGGGTGTGGCGGAATTGGTAGACGCGCTAGACTCAAAATCTTGTTTCCTCTGGAAGTATGAGTTCAAGTCTCATCACCCCTACCAATCAAAAAAACCGGATGTTAAAATCCGGTTTTTGTTTTTTCAAGCAACATCATCAAAAATAACTAAGCACGTTGTTTTTTCTGTTCCTCCATCATTTTATCACGAATCACATCCTGATTAGACTTATATGTGCTTTCTTTAGAAAAGACTTCTTTATGCGGACTTGTACCAAGCTTTGCGTATTTCTCCACCACAGCCTGAACATGAGAATTGTCTTTTGGTTCTTTCATCAATTTCTTACCCAAAGTTTTCACATTATAAGCATGCACAGCCATCATACGTCCGACATTAGCTTTATTAATAGCCACGCTGGTTGTTGCGTCCTTAAAAGTATCTCTGGAAATAGCCGGCAACTTTTGCGACAAAATAGTCTTTAATCTCTCCAGAACTTGCGGATTATCATAGTCAAGCCTTGTTCCGGCTTTCGTGATAATATTTTCCGCCTCTTTAAAAATAGCAAAACTATCACGCATAGCTTTTTTCTCTTCTGGAGATGCAAAAATACGTCTGTTCGGATTATCTCTGTCATAATCCTCCAATGTACTCAAAGCACCTTGAAAAGTATCATTCTGAGCAAAGGCCTGAAAGATAACAAACTCTCTACTTTCTTTAATTGTTAGTGTAGCCATGGCGCAATCTCCCTCATTTATTATATAGGAGAAGTATACCATAAAAAAAGCCTTCCGACAAGCACAAAAATCTCTAAAAAAGCTAAAAACTTAAATTAGATTTTACCATTTCAGCTCTATAAAGTAGCATATAGATAAAAAGTAGTTACAGGAGAATAGTTTAATGTCCTCTGCACGCAATCCTGAAGAAATCAGCGACCTCCGCTATCGCAAAGCCCTCAAACGCATCAATCGTTTTTTACAAAACTGGATATACCTGCTGATTGCCGCCTGTACAGTTTTAACCATCATCGGTATTGACAGCAACAACTGGCAATACACTTATTCTGATGCAGACGGATACATGCGTGCGTTAAGAATCTACCATTGGCTTTTAAACCCGACTTTCTGGGAACAGCCCATAACCGAAAGCAACTACCCTTTTGGCGAGATTATTCACTGGACACGCTCCATGGATATTCTGTGGCTAATAAACATATTACCGTTCGCTTTTTCAGGCATAAACGACTTAAAAGAAGTAATATTTTTAGGTGGAGCCTTAATGTCACCATGGTTATTTGTATTAACGGCAATTATTCTGGTATACGGACTACGCCGCCGTTTCAATATTTTCCTTTGCCTGCTGGGATGTTTTATCTTATTAAGTGATCCGATTATTCAAAACTATTACGCCGTCGGCCGCCCCGATCACCACTCTTTAATGGCCATGCTAAGCATCTATGGTCTATCCTTAAACTTATGCTGGCTAAAAAAGCGACAGAATCGCTATTTAAGATGGTTAGGATTAACCTTAGCGCTGGCAACTTTTACCGCTATTGAAGGTTTAATCCTATACGCCCTATTTTTAAGCTTTTTCGTATACATATACATCTTCAAAAACATTTCATTACTTCCGGCTGTAAAAACCGCCAAATACTTTGCCATATGCTTAACCATATTTTGGCTGATAAACCCGCCGTATGAGGGATGGTTTTATCCGGACAACGGCAGACTTTCTGTTTTATTTGTTACTTTTGCTTGGAGTATTTTTATCGCATTATACGGCATAGAACTAGGACATCTGCACACACGCGCCCTCAAGATATGGAGTTTAATTTGTGCCGGATTAGGTATAGCTTTGCTTTTACTGGTTATTTTCGGCACAAGCATCTATCATTTTCCGCTGGATAACGAAATACGCAACGTCTGGAGCAACCGCATTTCTGAAATGAAGCCCATTTGGCGTCAAAAATGGCAATTAGCACTTGCCGTATATAGTTTCAGCGGTATTTCTCTGCTATTAAGTCTCTGGCTTACAAAATACAAAAGCTACCAACGCCTAATGATACTAAACCTATGCTTAGGCCTCCCTCTTTATCTTCTGAATTGCCTTGCTTTGCGATTCGCAAACTATCAGATAATATACAGCATATTACCGTGGCTCTGCCTGATAGATTTACTCTATAAAAAAAGTGCCTTTGCACAACATAAGAGCACCGAATTTCCCTTACATATCTGGGAATATTGCTTAGGCATATTGCTCCTGCAACAAGGTGTGTTTTTACCCTATAATATCAGCATGCTCAATCAAACCCGCACCAAAACATTCAATCATCACCTATGCCAAAACATAGAGAAAATCGGCGGTACTCTTGTAACCGATAACTTTTTAAGTCCGCAATACATGTGGGAATGTAATGTCAACACCATCGGTACGCCATATCATCGCAATCGAGAAGGCTTGGTTGACAACCATACCCTATTGCAAGCGACCGATGATAAAACAATAATTCCCTTGTTATTAAAGCATCAAGTCCGTCAAATTTTGCTATTTGATAAATACGACAAATACTACGACATGTCGGAAGCAAACAAAAACAAACTTTACTATCGCCTGATAAAAAGAGAAAACGTCCCAAACTATCTTGAAGAAGTTCCGGACATAAAAGCAACCACCCGTCACTATCGCGTAAAGTTATAACAAATATAATGTGGATTGAAAAACAAGACATCTTGAAGAAAGAACGATAATCGGTTATAATAAAGAAGTTTTTATAAGGTTTGGAGGTTATTATGCGTCATAAATTACAACTATTGACATGTTCATACATAGTACTGAGTTTATTGGCATTTTCACCGACAAATTCCCAAGCGATGGACGATGATTTAGCCATGGATTTGGGGCTGGATATGGAAGAATTCACGGTTGATGAAGCCCCCTCTTCCGCACCATCCAACCACAAATACCAGTTAGACGAACAGCCGAATATGGCTCCTACCGCTCCACAAGAAAAACAAGCGCAACCTTCATCTCCGGTGCAAAAACGACCTAATCAAAATAGTCAACAAGCACAGAAAAAAACAACATCTGACGCATCGTCAACATCTGCTCCGTCACAACCGGAGGCAAAACAATCCGCTACGCCACAACCAAAACCGATGCCCGTCGTCAGTACTGAAGA
Organism: uncultured Alphaproteobacteria bacterium; assembly: GCA_944390455.1. Classification (GTDB taxonomy): domain Bacteria; phylum Pseudomonadota; class Alphaproteobacteria; order RF32; family CAG-239; genus CAG-267. Next base: position 20,363 of record CALXPU010000015.1, read on the forward strand.
CCTGTTAAGCAAAGTACGCAAAGGCAAAAAGTTTACGACCGAAGAAGTGGAAGCATGGATTGCCCAAACCGCTGATTTAAATATGTGCTTAGATAACGGCAAAACCATGCTGTTATATATTGTTGCCAACTCCACAAATTTAGATGCGTTACGTTTATTAATGGAATACGGCGCTGATGTACAAACTCACTGTACACCTCGCTACGAAGCTCTATTTATCGCCGCCATTAACAATCCATCTGCCGCCATGACAGAAATGCTGATAAACAATGGCGCAAATCTGGTTGAAAAAGACCACGAAGGCAATACGGCGCTGATATTGGCCGCTACATTTAACAAGAGTTCTGATGTTATCAACGTGCTGCTAGAATACGGATTAAAAGTAAATGAGCGCAACAAATTTGGCTTTGACGCCTTAACCCTATCCGCATATGAAAACGGCAACATCCTTGTTTTACAATCTTTACTAGACAATGAAGCTGACATTAAAGGCACCGATGCGGAAGGCCATACCGCATTAATGGCAGCCGCCATTCGTGGCAATGATGAAGTCATGCAGTACTTGATAAAGAGAGGTGCGGATTTTAATGCCAAAGACAAAAACGGCTTAAGCGTACTAGATTATTACAACAAGCGCAAATATCTGGAAACACTCGGATTTGAAATCAACACATTTGCCACTCCGTCAGAAAAATTAAGCGCTGAATTTAAGTTTATTGCCGAAAATCATCACCGCTTTAACGTCGCCCTAAAAGAAAGTATTTTAGCCGACAATCCGGATGAAGCCGTCGCTGACGCAATAGAAAACTTAGCCGATATAGATGTTTTGGATGATAATGCTTGCACAACTTTTATCAATGCCGGCTTATATAACAGTCCACGCAGTGTGTTTGAAAAATTAATCAATGCCAAAGCCAATGTCAATGCCACCTGCATGGAAGGCAAAAACGCCCTAATGTTTATATCCGCCCAAGCTGATGAAAAGAATGTTCCGTCGCTACAAATAGAAAAAGCAAAATTATTAATAGAAAGCGGCACCGACATAAATCATCAAGACAACGCCGGTAATACAGCATTAATGTATGCCCTTGCCAACCACGCCGACATTAGCTATGTGCAAACATTATTAGACAATGATGCGGATATAAATGCCGTAAACAACTTAGGAGAAACGGCATTATGGACGGCAATACGCCAAAACCTCCCGTCATCTACTATAAAAATGCTGATAGAATATGGCGCGAATGTTAATAAGAAAGACCGTAGAGGTGAAACGCCGTTATGGTATTTATTACGCACCCAAGGAGATGATGTATTGATTCGCACCTTATTGCGAGGTGGTGCAAATACGGATATACCAAACGCTGCCGGCGATATTCCTTTGTGGTATGTATTAAATCGAGGCGGTTCGGATATGATTGTTGAAAACATCATCTTAGCGCAAAAAGATTTGAACATCAAAAACGAACACGGCGACACTCCGTTGTTGTACGCCTTAAAGAACAACTATCCGTCAAAATTCATCAAATTATTGCTAAGCCGTGGCGCCGATCCGCAAGTTCGCGACAGTGAAGGCAATAACGCCTACGACATATTGCGCAACAATCAATACTTTGACGCAGCAGTACAAAAACGCACCAGAGAACGTGTCTTAAACGGATGGGAATAAGCTAAATAGAATTATTAAACAGAAACTTCTTGCGCAACTTGCTTAAATATATTTTGCAAATGTTGACGAATACCTTGGTGCTTGTCGCAATGCGGTGCGCTAGGTTCAATAATCAACTGAGAACCTTGCCATTGTTGATGCAAATACTGCGCTTGGCTAACCAAACAATCATTATCCGCGCCACCATGTAAAATTGTCCCACAAAGATGGTGCTTATCTAAATTCGGCAGATTTTTCGCCATAAAATCCGGCTCTAAAAAGTAATGATTAACGCTGTAATGTAAAAAGATTTTATTTGCTGTCAAATTTTGCAAAGTTTCCTCACGCAACGGAGCCTGCGGATTATTCGTCGCCAAAATCTCAAAATAATGCGATAATCTCTGACTAAAAGGCAACGCCTTCTGATAAGGAGCTTGCACAATTTTTTCATATAGCTGCACATTAAGCGGTTCACCAGAATTGAAGCCTCGAGCAAACTCTTTCCACTCTTTCGGATAAACAGTAGCCGAACGCCTGAGCGTCCAATCTTCATCTTCATCACGCGCCAAAAAGATACCGCGCAACACCAAATAAGCACAATTTTGCGGATAACAAAGCGCATACAACAGCGCCAAACTCGTCCCCCAAGAGCGCCCAAAAATCACACATTTACCCAGCCCCTCGGCTTGACGTATTTTTTCAATATCTTCAATCAGCTCTTGAGTCGTATTGTGACGCAATTCTCCAAAGGGCGTACTCAAGCCACAACCACGTTGAGAAATTGTCACCACATAAAAAGCGTTCAGGTCAATGAGTTCCAACAAACCATAATCAATATCGCCCCCGGGCCCTCCGTGAAACATCAACAAAGGAATACCGTTTTTATTACCATAGAGCCGATAAGCCACAGTATGAATATCATCAACTTTAAGATATTTTTGTTCAAAATTTTCAGTCATGCGCCGACTATAAAGCGAAAACAAATGAAAGTAAACAATTTTCTTGACAAAAATTGTCATTAACACTAAAAAAGTGCTCGCACTTTTAATTATTAAGATATGTTTAACTAAAATTGATTGACCAATGGAGAAATCAAACATTCCTCTCGGAACCATAGAAATCTATGGAACTGAGGCTAGAAATCGCAACTTTGTTTACGAACGCTTAAAAGAAGTTTATGAAACGTTCGGTTATGAACCTCTGCAAACCCCGACTTTCGAGTTCAAAGAAGTCTTCACCGGCCACCACGGCGAAGGAGAAAATCTGTTATTTCATCTGCAAGATGCAAACAAACAAGATCTCGTTCTTCGCTATGACATGACCGTACCGTTTGCTCGTTTTGCGACCGAACACCCGGAATTAAAGCGTCCGGTAAAACGTTATCAAATGCAGTTAGCTTACCGTGATGACAACATCGACAAAGGTCATTTACGTGAGTTTATGCAGTGTGACGGTGACATTATCGGTTCGCAATCGCTTTACTACGATGCAGATGTGATAAATTTGGCAGTATGTGGATTAAAGAAATTAGGATTCAAAGATTTCATTATCCGCATCAACCATCGTAAAATCATCAAAGGTATCGCAGAAGAGCTCGGCTACATGGGCAAGAAAGGTCTTTTAAAGATTCAACGCGCTTTAGATTGCGCCGACAAATTCGGCAAATCGGAAGCAAGCGTGGAAGACTTCACCAAGAAGTTAAAAGAGCGTAAGTTCACCGACTTTGAGATTGAACGCATCAACAAAGTTGTATTCAAACGCTATGATTTGCAACGCCCGCAAGAGCTGTTTGAAACCCTCTATCACAATCCGTCCGTCAAAGAAGGAATCAAAGAACTGCAAGAAATTCTCTCGTATTTACCGGAAGAAATTACCCGTTATTGCGAACTGGATTTAACTTTGGCTCGAGGAGCGGATTACTACACCGGTTTCATTCTTGAAGGTATCCTACCGCAAAGCAACGTCGGTGCGATACTTGGCGGCGGTCGTTACGACAATCTCGTCAAAGACCTTGGTGGTACGGATGTTGGTTGTGTTGGTATGGCGTTTGGCTTGGATAGAATATGGGTTGCCATGCAAGACATGGGACTATATCCCCCACGCACAGACCCCAAAATTTTGATTTTCACCCCCGACAAGGTAGATAAATCAATCTTTGAACTAGCCAATCACCTGCGAAGTCATTCCGTCAATACGGATATTTGCTGTGAATTTAAAGAATATTCTGAAGTTGAAGCCTACGCTCGCTCCAGAGATTTCACCGGCATCATCTGGGACAAGAAGTATCATTCGCTGGTAGAATGGGACGAACACAAAAAATTCATCCTATCGCTCATCAAGTAAACAAACTTGGCAATCAGTAAAGCATCCCCTTTCAAGGCGGATGCTTTTTTTTATTTACAACAAAGCGTGTCGTTATTTTTCAAGCGTTTTTTGCAAAACAAATGACGCCAACATTGTTCCCATTACTGCCGGCACAATCGGCAACGAACCTAAAATATTCTGTCCGTTTTCATCTTTACAAATTTTAACACTTTCAGACGAATAAACGCAATTAATTTTCTTTAAATCCACTTGTTGCTTGCGAAGCATTTCACGCAATTTTTTAGCCAAATGACACCCTTCTGTTTTATCAAGCGTTGCAGATTTAAGGAGTTCCGGCTTAGTTTTAAGCGCCGCCCCCATGGCTGATACCATAAGGATACCATGTTCTGCCAAAAATGCTAAAAGTGCAGCCTTTGCCATTACATCATCAATCGCATCAATCACAAAATCAGGCTGTTCCTGTAATATAAACGAAAGATTATCCAGCGCCACTCTCATATCCAACGCCACAACTTCCGCATCGGGGTTTATGCTCAAAACCCGCTCTTTGGCAACCAAACATTTTTTAAGCCCGATAGTTTGTGTGGTAGCTAAAATTTGCCGATTTAAGTTACTTGGTTCAAAGGTATCAAAATCCACCACAAAAATTTTCTTAAAACCAAGACGCGCCACCATCTCCAGCGCATAACCGCCCACTGCCCCACATCCGATAATCATCACGGACGTATTAAAAACACATTGAGCTTTTTCTTTCCCCAATAGGGCTATAGTGCGTGTTAAGCGTTCATCCAAAGAAGGTATCATCTTAATCCTCGATTTTCAAAAACTCATGCGCATTTTTAACCAACTGCTCAGCCAAAGTTTCCGGCTCAAGCTCAGCAATCTCCGCCAAGCGTAACAGATTATCCTGCACATTTTGATTATAATTTTCCTCACCAACCCGAAACGGAGCATCTGTTTCAAACAAAATTTTATCTTTAGGCATCAATTTCCACATTTCTTTAGCTTTTTCTTGTTTCAAAAAGAGTGCGCCCAAACCGATATAACCACCGCATTTATTGATAAATTTCAGCAACTCGTTATTTTTTACAAATCCATGATGTGAAAATTTAATTTGTTTAAGTTCATGTTCGTGTTCCATCAAGCCCGCAAAAGCCTTTGCCGCATGCACAATAACCGGACGCGAAAACTCTCTTGCCACCTCGAGCTGTTTAGAAAAAAGCACATGCTGTCCGTCACATACCGGTTCTTTAAGTTCATCAACCCCGATTTCGCCAATTAAAGCATTCGGGAATTCCCTTAACATTTGGCGCATTTCATCCAATGGCGGTTCTTCACGATAATACCACGGATGCACACCAAACGCCCCCACAAATTTTTGCGGATAAGCACGCCACAAATCAGCGATTTTATGAAAATCATCACGTGTCGCCGATACTAAGACTAACTTTTCAGCCTCAGAATTATTCAGAACCGACGGTGCAAAATCAGCCTTAAAATCTTGCAAATGAATATGTGTATCAATAAACTGCATAGTAAATAACAAACACTTTCAAAACAATAGGAATAAACGAGATGTCTATATATACCACACCGGTTTTGAATATCAACCTAAAAAAGTTGACCGATAATTACAATTTATTAAAAAACTTATGCGCACCGGCTATTCCTGCCGCCGTTGTCAAAGATGACGCTTATGGTTTGGGCGCCATAAAAGTAACCGAAGCTCTGTACGCAGCCGGCTGCCGTCATTTCTTTGTGGCTCACGGTTCAGAAGGCATGCGCATTCGCCCATCAGCGCCCGATGCAGAAATTTTCGTCTTACAAGGCATTGGCGAAGAATCATATCCCTGTTTTAAGACCGCTCGTTTAACTCCAGTCATCTGTTCGCCGGAAATGTTGAGTTACTGGGAGCAAAACAAGATAGAGGGCATTTCTCCCGCCATACAAGTAGAAACCGGTCTAAACCGCTTAGGTTTCAGCATTGCAGAGTTAGGTAAACTGCCCCAAGAAACATTAGATAGCTTTTCGTATGTTTTATCACACTTAGCCTGTGCCGATGAACAAGCACATTTTATGAACAACCGTCAACTGAATAATTTCAAGATAATCAAGACCAGATTTTTCCCCAACACACCGGCAACATTATCCGCCTCGGACGGTGTCTTTTTAGGCCCTGATTTTCATTTTAACATGACCAGACTTGGCGCTGCCATGTATGGCATCAATACCGCACCGTATCGAGAAAATCAGATGCAAAATATTTTAGAATTAAAAGCGCCGGTTTTACAAGTAAAGAACTTAGGCAAAGGAGAATTCGTCGGCTATTCGGCAACATTTCGTGCGCCTGTAGATATGAAAACAGCAATTGTCTCCATCGGTTACGGAGATGGCCTGCCCCGCTCTTTATCTAATCGAGGAAAGGTAATATTTTATGAAAACGGCAAGCCGCACTTCTGCCAAATTTTAGGACGTGTATCTATGGATAACGTGATATGCGACATTACAACATTAACCAGCGTTAAGGTCGGAGATTTCGGCTATTTCATCAACGATGACTACACTGTAGACGATGTCGCAAGAGATGCGGGCATGATTGCTTATGAATTGATTTCAAATCTTGGCAAAAACCAACGTTTCATCAAAAGCTACACCAAATAGCATACAAGGACATTACACAAAAGAAAATCCCCCGTTCAAATCAAACGAGGGATTTTTTCTATAAAACTTAGTTCTGATTGATTATCTGCCTTTTTTAGCTCTATCAACAAAAGCTTGTTTTTGCATCGGGCTCAAATCAGGCTTCGACAAGTCTCTTTTATCTTCTGCAACTTCTTCCTTCACATCTTTAAAAGACAAATGACTAACTTGACTTAAATCCGCACCAGACAAATCAACCACCATATCCTCATCTAAAGATGATAATTGACCCAAATCAGCTCCAGATAAATCAATCTCTTTATTTTTCTTTGCTGCAATTCTCTTTTTAGCTTCAGCAGCTTTTTCTTCACTGGTACTCATCTTCTTTCTCCCTTATAATTTATCCTTAAATAGACCGCTTATTAAACCATCTATAGATAGATAATACCCTAATTTCAAAAATATTGCAAACACTTTTTAAGATGCTTTTATTTCCGATACAGTAACAACTCTTGCGCAACTTTAAACACTTGCGAAGAATAGTGCGCACCTTTGATTAACAATACATCTCCCTCGTCTAAGATTTCATCTTTCAAGAAACCCGCCACCCCTTCAATATTTGGAAAATAGAATTGTTTAATATCCGAAGACAGTTGCGCCAACATATCTTTAGTTTCTTCACAAACTCCGATAACCACATCAATATGAGCTTTGGCGAGTTCTTGCCCAACTTCAATATGCGCCTGCTTAGAATAATCACCAAGCTCTGCCATTTTTCCTAAAAGAGCCACACGCTTACCGGAAACTTTCATCTGTCCCAACGCCCGAATAGCTAATTTCATAGCTTCCGGCTGTCCTGAATAGCTGTCATCAATTAAGACAACGTGCTTCCCGTTTATATCAAGTTTATGCTTTTTTCCCCGTCCTTCAGGAGCAGAAAACTGATTAACTGCAAGAGAGGCTTTTTGCACATCAAGTCCCAAAACTTCCGCCACTTTAAGCACACACCATGCATTATAAAAACAATGCTCAGTTTCATCTTCAAGAGAGAGCTTAACTTGCGGATGATTTTGCTTACCATAAGAAAATACTTTATCCGTAAACCGATATGCTTCCTCGCGCAACAATTCCGCAAAAGATGTATCTTCGTTATAGATGGCAATACCACCTTTTCGCAATCCGGAAAAGATTTCCGCCTTTGCCCGTGCGATATTTTCTAAAGTACCCAAAAATTCAATATGCATTGGATAAACATTCGTAACAACTGCGATATCGGGTTCAGCTAAAGAAGTCAGATATTCTATTTCGCCCCGTGCGGACATCCCCATTTCAATCACGGCAAATTGCGCATTCATATCCAAATCTAAAAGAGAACGCGGCACCCCGATAAAGTTATTAAAATTTCCGCTTGTCGCACATGTCGGCGCAAATAAAGAAAGCATAGATTTAAGCTCTTCTTTAGTGGTGGTTTTCCCCGAACTTCCGGTCAATGCGATAAGTTTTCCTTTGAACTGCCGACGATTATATTGTCCGAGTTTACCAAAGGCTTTAAGCGTATCATCAACTAAAATAATCTTCTCAGGACTAACCCCCTCGATTAAACGTTCGGAAACAACCAACGGCGCACCTTTATCCAGCACGTCTTTAATGAAATCATGCCCATCAAATTTTTCTCCCTTTAACGCAACAAATAACGTTTTATCATTAATCTTACGGCTATCGGTTGAAACCTCCTCAATCACACAATCCGAAACTTTTCCGTCAAACCCCAAAATTTCCGCAATTTTCTTTGCTTGCAACGCTATCATTTTCTTTACTCTTTCGCTGGAATTATTTTATATTTTGCAGACATTTTGAGCCCGAAAAGTTAATATCGGGTTAGCAGTCAGATAAACGGACAAACTTCTGATAAAATAACTTGATTTTTCAGTCAAAACGGCGTATAAAACAAGTCTTAGTAAACAGAAAGGAACCCCAAACAAATGAAATGTCCATTTTGCGGCGGCACAAACACACAAGTCAAAGACTCACGAGATACCATTGATGAAACGGCGATTCGCAGAAGACGCGAATGTCCGGATTGTGGCGGACGGTTCACAACATACGAACACGTGCAGTTACAAGACTTAATGGTTATCAAAAAGAACGGTGAAAGAGTTCCGTTTGATAGAGAAAAGTTGTTGCGTTCTATCAGTCTTGCTGTGAGCAAATGTGGAATTTCCAGTTTTGAGGTTGAACGTCTGGTAGAGGAGATACGCCGTGAGTTGGAAAATTCGGGTATAGCCGAAATTACCTCCAAAAACATCGGCGAAAAAGTAATGGATAAATTGATAAAAATTAACAAAGTCGCCTATATCCGCTTTGCGTCCGTATATAAAGATTTCAAAGAGGTCAAAGACTTTGAGGAATTTGTCAGCAAGATTAATTCATAAATTACAACAAGGAAAGAAGATAAATGTCAAAATTCGTTTCTGAAAAAATAAGAAAGAAATCCGGTGCTCGTTTAGCTGCTGTACAAGCAACCTATATGGCCGCCTTTTCCGGTTTAAGCGTTGATGAAGTCGTTGAAGATTTTCAAAAAGGCGAAATCGGTCGTTATGCCATTGAAGAAGATATGATGAGCGGAGAGCACGTTGTTGAATTGGAAGAAATGGATAAAGCTTATTTTGAAAAAATCGTCAGAGGCGTACAAAGCAAAAAAGAAGATTTAGAAAAATCTTTACGCTTATACTTAAAAGACGCATCTTCCTATGATCACATGAACGCCACCATGCAAGCTTTGTTGCTATGCGCCATGTACGAATTAGCTTATACAACAAATGTTGATACCAAAGTCATCATTCAAGAATACGTTGACTTGGCATATGCGTTCTTCATGAAAAATGAACCCAAAATGATAAATGCCCTGCTTGACCAAATTGCTAAACAAGTAAGAATTTAAAAAGGAAAAACGATGGCAATACTAAAACTCTACACCTATCCGGATAAAGTCTTAAGTCAAAAATGCGAACCGGTTGCCGAAGTAACCGATGAAATTAGAAAACTATTAGACGACATGTTAGAAACCATGTATGCGGATAAAGGTGTGGGGTTAGCAGCACCGCAAGTAGGCGTCACCAAAAGAATAATCGTTATTGACGACAAAGTCAGTGAAGATGGCACCCCTGGACCAAATCCACGCTTTATGGTAAATCCGGAAATCATCAAAAAATCCGAAGATACAATATGGTTCAACGAGGGGTGTTTATCTGTTCCCGGACAATGCGCTGAAGTAGAACGCCATCGTGCTGTAACGGTTCGCTATTTAGATTACAACGGCAAAGAGCAGATTTTGGATGCGGAAGAATATTTGGCAGTCATTATTCAACATGAAACCGACCACTTAGATGGAATTTTATACATTGACCGCATCAGCCGTTTGAAACGTAATATGATAATCAAAAAGCTCAAAAAACAAAGCGAGGAATAATCCCCGCTTTTTTATCACCCGTCGTCCCTTTGATGAATACTGGAAGCTATCTATACTCAAGCAGCAACAATTTTTTTTTTACAATCTATCTTCCTCTGCGTGAAAATAATCGCCCCCAAAGGCGTGATGACTGTTTCGCAACCTCTCTTGCATAATTCTCGTGCAGATATTGCTGAAGTTTCTTCCCCTCCATATCATCCATATCACAAAGATAAAAGACTTCTGCCGTATCATTCCACGTCTGTTCATTCAGATGAACTTGCGCATAATCTCTAAACAACACTTTATGAAAATCAACTTTCTTCGCGCCGCCTAGCTGTACAAAAGAACATGGAGAAAAATCTACAAACGGCAGTGTAACCATACAATTTCGCAAATCAACACGAGCCCCGGATTTAAACTTCAAACAATTCAAGCCGGATAAATCACATTCCGCCAAATTCACCTCATCACATGATGATATATCTAAATCACGCGGTAGATTTTGAGCCGCCGACAAATTCACCTCATAAACATCTTTAAGACAAACTTTCGTTTGATTTTTGAAGTTGACATTTAATAAATTGACACTCTTGCAACCGGAAAAATCAAGATATTTAGGTAAATTCTGGGCATTAGACAAATCAACCTCTGCGTCCTCTCTAAAGTATAAGGAAGATTGATTCTTCAAATCACACCAGCTCAATAACACTTTTGAACAGCGTGAAAAATCAAGCTGAGGTGGCAAATTATACACATGACTCAAATTTACCTTAGCTCCATCGCTAATACACAAATTCGGCTGATTTTTCAAATCACACTCAAACAAGTGCACTTCCGCACAACGCGAAAAATCAAGTTGAGAAGGCAAATTAAATGCATTATTTAAGACCACCTTTGCACCATCTCTAAAACACAAATTCGGTTGATTTTTCAAATCACACTCGCTCAATGTCACCGCCGAACACATGGAGACGTCCAGATTATCGGGTAAATTAGTAACCCCACGCAAACAAACCTTTGCCCCCTCTTTAAAGCGAAGATTGTGCTGATTTTTTAAATCACAAAAAGATAAATCCACTTCATCACACAGCGAAAAATCCAAATCATCCGGCAAATAATAAGCACTAGTCAAATCCACCTTCGCCCCGTTCTTAAAACGAAGCTGCTGCTGATTACTCAAATCCATCCCCATTAAATGAATCTCAGAACACAGCGAAAAATCCAAATCATCCGGCAAACTACGAGCATTAGTCAGATTCACCTTAGCGCCATCCCTAAAATGCAATTCTTTCAAATCCAGCAAATCACACTCGCTCAAATTCACTTCTGAGCAGTTAGAAAAATCAATATTAGAAGATAAATTCCTTGCGTTTTCGAAATTAACCTTAGCCCCGTCCTTAAATTTAACAGAGCGCACTTCACTAAAATTCGCCCACTTAAAATCAACTCTATCAAACAAAGATAAATCTATATCGCCCGCTAAATGGGTATGCGACGCATCATAAATCACTGTTTCCGGTCTATATTTCCAACCGGTAAAAACATTTACATCATCAATTTGAATATTGTCACACTGTGTAAAATCCAAATCAGAAGAAAGATTTTTTGCACCTTTCAACCAGACAGTAGCCCCTTTTTTAAGATTAATTTTTTTCACTTTTTCAAAATTTCCATCCATCAAAACAACCTGTTGAGCATAGGGAATATCCAAAACAGGCGACAATTTTCTTTCCGGCTCTTTTTCATACAAAGGAGACAATTCCACAGAAGTCTCAGACAAACAAATCAACTTTTCATAATTTCCAATATTGATATATCTTAAATCCCTCTGTGCCGTCAAATACCCATAAGATTTTTTGACATCAGAAAGCAAAATTTCTCCATCTTTTGCTTTACTTATCCAATTAAACCTATTTTCATATCCGCCCGAAACTGCCATTTTTTTAGCTAACAGCAAAATATCCTGTGGTTGTTCGCGCTTAAAAAAAGTAGAAAAAATCACATCTTTGAACTGCGCCTGTTCAGATTGCGAAAGTTCCGCAATACAGAGGAGCATATCTTTAATATTTCGGGCATAATTTGTAGCTTCCAATACTTCAAAACAAACTTCCGGCGTAATTTTCTCTTTAGGAAGGCGCGATTTTTTATCATCGGCAAGCCGCCCCTTTTTATAGGGAGTAAGAATATTTTCAACCGCGATAGCGGATTTAAAATTTTCAATAGCAACAAACATTTATGACGACCTTATACATTAGAAAAATATCATAAAAAAGCCAAATAAGCAATAATTATATTCATATTTTAAGCAGTATCATCTTGTTTATTCAAATCTCATCGTTGTTTCCCAAAAATTTTCTCATATATTCCCCACTAAAAACAAACCTCTCCATACAAATCCCCTCACTCAAAGTACAAAAAAGCCAACATAAAAAACATTTACCGTTTTACAAAAACATATCTTGCCACTCAAATTTCATCGTCCACGCCTCCATCTTCTACTACTTTCTCCTCTCTTTCTCTCCCCTCATCGCATTCAAATACCAAATGCCACAAAACACATCCCAATATCTCCCCCCCCTATCATCAGTACACTCCCTCTCTCACTCTTTTCTCTTCTTTCTCCCCCCTATCGCATTCAAATACCAAATGCCACAAAACACATCCCAATATCTCCTACCACTATCATCAGTACGCTCCCTCTCCCACTCTTTTCTCTTCTTTCTCCCCTCTTTGCCAACATTAACTCACTTTTCTCCTTATCTCACTCTACCACCTCTTCGCTACACTTCCTGTCCCCCTCTCTTTCATCTCTAAATACTTTTTACTCTATAATTCATCACTCTCATTAGCCCCACAGGTAACAACGCCACTTACTGTTCCCCTCATCCTCTCCTCTTCATCCAAACACAAAAAAGGCCGGCACTTTGACCGACCTTTTCATTCTTTTGTGTTATCTAAAAAGATTATTCAATAATCTTTGTTACAACACCGGCACCTACTGTGTGACCACCTTCAC
>CALXPU010000016.1 GCA_944390455.1 uncultured Alphaproteobacteria bacterium
GTAGCTACTCCTGAGGAAATTTACAAAAATATTCTTAATGAAATTATGAAAATAAATGCTAATTTGATGGTTCTGATATATTAGGAGAACAAAAAGTAGGTACGATTTCCTATTTACTTTTTAAATATAGAGCGTATATTGCCTAAAGGTTTGTTTAGAGGTTTTAGAAAATGTACTATAGTTTATCCGAAATTTTTGCAATTGGAATAGGACCATCAAGTTCTCACACCGTTGGTCCCATGAAAGCAGCAAAACGCTTTGTTGACAATTTAGGTTCAAAAATCAATATCGTTGCAGACATAAAAATTTATTTATATGGATCACTTGCATTAACCGGAATTGGTCATGGAACGCTAAATGCAATAATGTATGGATTAATGGGGTTAGAAGCAGATAAATTAGATTTAAATCAAAATTACATTGAAAAAATTAAGCAAGCTAAAAAAATTTTATTGCGTGGAAAGCAAGAAGTAAGTTTTGAAGTAGAGAAAAATTTTATACTAGAGAAACAAATATTTCTAAAAGAACATTCAAATGGTATGAAATTCGTTGTATATGATCAATTAGGAAATATCATATTGGAAGAAACATATTTTTCTGTTGGCGGAGGAACAATAGCACGCATAGATGAAATAAAACAAAGAAATGAAAGAAAACCGCTTGAAGTTCCATACCAATTTTCAAGTTTCGGAGAATTAAAAGAAATCTGTAAAAAGAACAATATGTCAATCCGCGATATTGTAATGGCAAATGAAAATTCACTGTCTTCTGAGCATGAAACGCGTAATTATATAAAAAAAATAGCGCAAATAATGCAGGAAAATATAGATAGGGGTATGAGTACACCTGGAATATTGCCGGGAAGTATAAAATTACTGAGAAGAGCTCCGGGAATGTATAAAAGTTTACAAGAAAGATTTACAAATAATGTAGACGACGCTCTATACATCTTGGATTGGGTAAATTTATGGGCCTTTGCTGTGGCAGAGGAGAATGCAGCAGGAGGTAAAATGATTACAGCGCCAACTATGGGGTCCGCAGGAATCTTACCGGCAGTAATCAGATACTATCAAAGATTTGCGCATAAAAAAGCCTACTATGACGAAGAAGCCGATATTACATTCCTAACAACAGCGGCGGCTATTTGCTGTTTATATAGAACAAACGCATCGATATCAGGAGCTGAAGTAGGATGCCAAGGTGAAGTGGGGGTTGCTTGCTCTATGGCAGCGGGAGGATTAGCAGCTGTAATGGGCGGAAGTATTAATCAAATAGAAAATGCAGCAGAAATCGGAATGGAACACAATCTTGGATTAACATGTGATCCAATTAAAGGTTTAGTACAAATACCTTGTATAGAAAGAAATGCAATGGCGGCAATAAAAGCTGTTAATGCATGCAGACTAGCAATACAAGGAAACGGCGAACACAAAGTTAGCTTAGATAATATTATCAAGACAATGTATGAAACCGGTCTCAATCTGAATAGTGATTACAAGGAAACATCTCTTGGCGGATTGGCTAAAAATGTAATATGCTAACCTAATGATTAAAGAGATGGATTCGTAAAAAACGAAAAAATAAAAAAGAAAAATAAAAAGAAAGTAGAAAAAAGTCCTTAAATAGGCTAAAAACCTATGTTTTTAAGGGCTTTTTCTGTGTGTAACCTTGATTTTTATTTGATTTAATAAAAAAAATCTCCTCAAATTTAAGTGTGAAAGAAATTCACATCGTATTAATTTTTTATGAGGAGTCCTCCAGTGAATAAAAATGAACTTATTGCTAGCATTGCTAGTGAAGCAGGTCTTACAAAAGCTGATGCAGGTAAGGCTTTGGATGCATTTATTTCTTCAATAACTCAAGCTTTGAAAGCCGGTGATGAAGTTCGCTTGGTTGGCTTTGGAACATTTGCTGTTTCTAAACGTGCAGCTACTACAGGTCGTAACCCTCGTACTGGCGAAACAATTAAAATTAAAGCTCGCGTACAGCCAAAATTCAAAGCTGGTAAAACTCTTCAAGATGCTGTAAACTAATTTTGCAAGAGTACTAGAAAGATAAAGCAGGTTTCAAATTAGAACCTGCTTTTTCTTTAAAAAAGATGCAATATTATCAAAAATCAGAAATTTTAAGAAAAAATATCAAATGTAACGTATTGATTTTGTGTATATAATAAAAAAAATGAAAAAAAATGAATTTTTTGCTTGCAAAATAAAAATATATCAAATATAAATGCTCTTGTTGATGAGATGGGCGTTTAGCTCAGCTGGTTAGAGCATCTCGTTTACACCGAGAGGGTCGGGAGTTCGAATCCCTCAACGCCCACCAATTAAAGCCTTGAGTTTAACTCAAGGTTTTTTTATATTCCGAATGAATTACTACAAATCCAAATAAAAGCATTGATTTGAAAAATATAATCAATTTCCCTGATGATATTCATTAAAGTTTTGAAAGCATTTTTTATTGCTAATAAATAAAACTGTGATAAAAGACATTTGATTTGAGATTATTTTGTTAATGTATAATTCTAAATTTTTATTTTTATGTGCAACGAAGTGATTTACGAAATTTATCCTTTAACATTTAATTATGCCAAAGGAAGTAAAAGAGATCCTTTTCAGGGAGCTTATGGTAATCTAAAAGGTATAACAGCAATGGCTGATTATATCTCTTATCTGAACGTAGATGCGATATGGATTGCGCCTTTTTTTAGGTGGAACCGTAACGGATTTGGCTATGACATAGTTAATTATACGAAAGTTGATCCAATGTTTGGTACAGAAGACGATTTTCGTGAGCTGTGCGCGGTATATCATAAATTAGGTATACGAGTATACATAGATCAGGTTTATAATCACTGTTCCGAGAAAAATCCATGGTTTCAAAAAAGTATAAAAAGAGAGGAACCTTATACTGATTTTTTTGTATGGCAAGATGCCAGAGGATACGCTCCGGACGGGAAACCGCTTCCTCCCAATAATTGGCTGTCAAAATGGGATGCATCTGGTGAAAGCGCTTGGACATGGAATGAAGAAAGACAACAATTCTACATGCACAGCTTTGACTATACGATGCCTAACTTAAATATCAATAATCCAGAAGTGCGCCAAGAATTATTAAAAGTGGCAAAATTCTGGTTTGATTTAGGGGCAGATGGTTTTCGCTTAGATGCAACGACACATTATGGATGTGATTTGTTATATCGAAACAATCCGATAGATGAGTTTGGGGAACAAATGCGTATTTACGACATAAATAATGAAGTTGGCGCTCTGTTCTTAAATGAATTAAAGGAACTTGCAAATACGTACCAAACACCAAAAACACTACTTGCGGAGTATGTTTTTGATAAAGGAAAGGCCGGAAATGAAAAAGGTGTAAAAACTGTCAGAGATAGTATATGTGATACGTTTTACATCGGCTCTTTACGAAATACGTTGGAAAGTTTTGCACCCAGTGTCGTAAAAGCCTTAAATGTATCGCCTAATGGCTTAAAATTAAATTGGGCTTTTAGCAATCACGATATGGAAAGAGCTGTAACCAGAATATGGGGACATTGTTTTACGCCGAAAAAAAGTGCCTTGCTGATAGAACTATTGCTGACACTACCGGGAAGTATATGCCTTTATCAGGGGGATGAGCTAGGAATGCCCAATCCTCAGAATTTGAGTAAATGTAAAAATTTGCGTCGAGATTATCGAGGAATATGGGGTATAGCTAATTCTGTTTGGGATGGCGCAAGAACAGGTTTTTGTTACGATGAAACCTCTCATGCTCAAATGGCGCTACATCCGGACAAAGAGCAGGTGAAATATTCAATTGCCAAACAAAAGGACGATGAAAATTCCACTCTAAATCGCATTAGAAAGGCTATTATTCATCGTAAAAATAGTTTGTTTAAGGAATATGGCAATATCAGTTTTATAGAAACTGAAAAAGATGTCATAGCGTTTGTTCGTACCAATAGCTCTATGACTAAAAAATGTTTGTGCCTGTTCAATTTTGGCTTAAAGGATGCGCAAATTACTTATCAAGGAAAATCGTACAGAGTGGTCGCAGAAGAAGCTTTGTATGATGATGTACTCTAAACTGTAAAATAAAAAAGCACTACCTGTTGGGGTAGTGCTTTTTTTACGGTAATACTTGAAAAAATAGGTATTTAAAAAAAACTTTACGAAGCCTGAAAAATATGCTAATATAATTATATAAGAAGAATTTGAGGAGAAAAAATATGCCAAACAGAAATAGAAGAATTCTAAAGAAAGAGTTATTAGCAGCTAGTGTCATTGCGTTTATGGGGATGGCTAGCAAAAAGGCCGAAGCCAAAGAAGCACCTGTGCCAGAAACAAGAATAGAAGTAAGTGAAACACCGTCATATAATACGGAAAGCACAGCGGACTTCTATGGACAACACGATAGCCCTTATATCTATGATCGTCGCCTATCTAGAGGATTAAGCGTAAAATATTCTGGTGCATACATTAATTGTGAAACAGGTGAAGTCTTATTTAAAGCTGTTAGCCGTTATGATGAAGATTCACACTATTCTTCCGTGAAAAGATGCTTAGAGTCACAAAGACTCAAAACTGGTCCGTATGATCGCAGCAAAGATAGAGAAATCCGTAGAGAACAAGTTTATGATGGAGAATATAACAGAGGAGCTGTTGTTCGTGATGTGGTCAGAGGAATTGGTGAGATAATTCGCGCTCGTCGAGGACGTTAATATTATTTCATCAAACAGTGTATTTAAAGTCTGAAAATTTCTTCAGCTTTACGCATTGCTGCCGGAGAAACAAAGACAATTAATATATCCTTTTCTTCAATCTTGTCATCAGATTTGGGATAAATAATCTCCTCATTACGATAAATAGCACCAACTTTACACTTGTCGGGAAGTCCGATGTCTTCAATACGTTTACCCAAGTTAAAACTATCATTGTCAATTCTGACTTCCCATACTTCTCCCATGCCACGTTTTAAGCAATAGGCATTATTAATTTTAGCCTTACGTATATCTTGTAACATAGCTGAAGTTGTAATAAGAGAACGATCTACAATAACGTTATCTTCTTCACTATCAATCAAACTATCAAAAGATCTGGAATTAACTAAAGACAAAGTGTGCGATACCCCGACTTTTTTAGCAATAAGAGATGCAAGCAAGTTATCTTTATCATACTCAGTAACAGCAACAGAAATGTCTGCATTTTTAATTTCCGCTTCATCTAAAATAACATCGCTCATCATTTCGCCACGGATAATTTGTGTATCATTAAGGCTTTCTGCTAAATCTTGAGCAATGCGACTGTCGTCCTCAATAATTTTACAAGAGGAAATACTGTCATCTTTTTCAAGAACGTTTGCAATGTAATAAGAAATAGCATTACCGCCAAAAATGACCAGGTTCTCATTCTGTTTGGCAATAATTCCAAAATCATGCAAAGTATCAAAAACCTTCTCTCGCTCGACAAGAATAAATATTTCGTCATTAGCCCGAATGATTTCATTAGGTTTTGCAAAAAAGCTTTTCTTGTCGCGAATAATATGGATAACAGGGCTGTTATAATATTTTTTTATTTCGCTAATTTCCGTATTGATAAGTGGGCACTTTTCAGAGCATTTGAAGGATAATAAAAATAATTTCTCATCAACAAGAGGATACGCGGCAGTTGTTCCCGGAATTTCTATAAGATTAAGAATTGCTTTTGCAATTTCAATATCAGGAGAAATAACTAAATCCACAGGAAGATTTCTATCACTGTATAGCGTATTCCAAAGAGGATTTAGAAAATATTCAGAATCAACACGTGCGATTTTTTTAGGGATTTGAAACAGTGTATGAGCCACCTGACAAGCAACAAGATTAACTTCATCATTGTCTGTAACGGCAATCAAAATATCGGCATCCTTTGCCCCAATTTTTTCCATAATCCCTGGATGAGAGATTGAGCCAACCAATGTTTGTACGTCAAATTCTTTTGCAATCTCGTCTAAGTGGTCTTTATTTGTATCAACAACAATAATATCATTGTTAGCTTGAGAAAGGTAATCAACAATACTACGACCAACGTTACCAGCTCCGCCTATCAATATTTTCATAATAACTCCTTATCAAGATTGCCAAAATAGTCCTCAATAGCCTGAACAGCCCGAGAATAATCATAGATTTTAGTATAAATTTCCCTAAATCTCTTCGCATCTCGAAGATTTTTTGAATACCAACAAACATATTTACGTGAAATAGCAACAGCCATTTCTTTGCCATAAAAATCAACCATATCATTTAATTGCTGTAAAAGAGCTTCTTTTATCTCAGCAACAGTGATTGGAGAGGGTAAAATTCCTGAATTGATATAGTCATGAATTTGTCCCGGAAGCCAAGGATTTCCCAATGCTCCACGTCCAATCATAACTCCATCAACGTGTGTTTCATCAATCATTTTTTTTGCAAGTTCGGGGGATATAATATCTCCGTTACCAATAACAGGTATTTTAACCGCTTCTTTTACCTGTCGAATAATATCCCAATCTGCAACGCCGGAATATCCTTGTGCTCTGGTTCGCCCGTGAACCGTAACATAACAAGCTCCGCTATCTTCGCACATTTTAGCAAACTCTGGTGCATTTATAGAGTTATTATCCCACCCTTTACGAAATTTAACAGATACTTTAAGTGGAGTAGCCTTTACGGTTGCTTCAATAATTTGTGAAGCCAGACTTAAATTTTTCATCAAAGCCGAGCCAGAATTATTTCCAACAACCTTTTTAACCGGACACCCCATATTTATATCTAAAGAGTAAGCCCCAAGATCTGCCGCTAATTTAGCCGCATCAGCAAACAAATCTGGATTATTCCCCACAAGTTGAACAATAACAGGATAGGGCTCTTTGCGAACGTCGGCAATTCTATATGTTTTTGGGTTTTTACGGCTTATGGCGTTAATTGCCACCATTTCAGAATATAAATTAGCAATTCCCTTAGATGCGACTAATTTACGCATAGGATAATCTGTAATTCCCGCCATAGGCGCTAAAAAAACATTACTTTTAAGACCAATAATATTTGTCATTTATATCACTCTGCACTATTTAACGCTTTAATCAAAATAAAGTAAATCTTGTCTAAAGAAGCATTAACTGCCAAATTTATACACTCATTACGAGATTCACTATCAGGAACCATCATTTCTTTAATTAGCATATCCATAAGGTAGAGATAAGTAATAGATAAATTGTGGAATTCAATTTTATCATCAAAAGCCTTGCGAATAAGTCCGGTTTGCTTTCTAGTTAATCTATCGGATAAAAAGTCTGTAAACACCTTTGTTTCGCCAATAAGGTATTTGTCCCACAAATCAAAAACATCTATATTTGCAAAAATTTTATCAATTTTGATACCCAAAGCAATAAATGTACGGTTAATTCCTTGAGCGGTGGAGATTAGCTTATCTTGGCTAAAATCTGGATTAAGCGGTTCAACCTTTAAAACAGAATCTTTATTTTCATTATATTTATCAATCTTTTTTTCATAGTCGGCCAATGTTGAAGCCATTTCAGCAGAAGACTTCTTGATATCATCTTTTAAGTTATCTAACTTTTCTTGAACAATATTCAAATTGGTAAGGGCATTGTTGATATAGAAACTCTGTTCTTCCAGCAATTTAACGCCTTGTTGAGAATTAGAAAGAATAAGATTTGACGAGGCATTAATTTTATCGGTATTTTTAGAAATAACCTCATGAGCCTCGTTGAATTTATCAATAACCTCAACCGCTTTACCTTTAAGAGTATCTGTTTTGAGGGCCAATTTACTGCTGATTTCGCCAACTTTCTCAACCATAGTTTCGGAAATATTCTGTAAATCAAAGTTTTTCGCTTGAGCAAGGTTTGTAAAGGAAATAAGGCGGTCCGTCTCTTTGTTTAGAGCAATAATAACGTTTTGCATACTATTGACAACATATTCGCAACGACGCTCAAGCTCGTGTCTTTTTTCATCAAAAGTATCACCTAGCCCATGGATAGCCTTTCCTGTTTCTGAATTAACGGCACGAAGAGTAGAGATTTGCTTTTTAGTCATTTTCTCAAGTTCAATTGAGTTTTTAACCAACTTATCAATTTCAACAGAGATAGCTTGTCCATAAGAAGATAATTTATTGCCCAGCAAATCTGAATTATGATCTAAAACTTGAGTTTGCGTTGCAATAAGACGTTTTTGTTCATCAATACGTCCTTCAAGACTAGAAATACTGGTGTCGATTCGCTTACACAAGCCATCAAATTCTTCTGACGTTTTATAAAAAGAGTTCTCTATTTTGAGTGTATTTTCCGCAGTTTTTTCCAACATATTATCAATATGTTGCTGACAGAGATTAGTTGTTTGTTCTAATTGAGATTTTATCTCTGCCAGATTGTTTTTATTATCGGCAATATTATTTTTAACGCTGGAAGAAAGCGCGGAAATCTCATCTAAAAGCGGGTTAACACGACTTAAGAACATTGAAGCATTGTTAGCAATTTCTGCAGAACAATCTTTCATATTGTTAACCGAATTAGTGGTTTTATCAGTGATGTAAGTACATTTATCTGCAAGATTTTTAACACCATCATTTAAATCTGTTAAAGTTTTTGCAGAGTAAGAGTCGAGAAGCTGAAGAATATTAGCAAATTCTCCCAATCGTTCATCTAAATCTTTTTTTAAGTTAAGAGATTGCTCAACAACAGATTTATTTTCTTGCTGTAATTTTTGCGTCTGTTCTAAAAGTGTTTTAGCCAAGGCTTTAGCTTGTTTAGAGGTTTCAGCATCTGGATACAACAGTCCGTCAATATAATTATGAAAAAGTTCTGCGTTAGCATCTAAACTACTGCTACGTTCGATATAAGCAAGAAGGAACCACAGCAATAAAAGCGGCAAGGATGCAGCTAACAATAAAACCGCAAACTCAGTAGGCTGGACAGCTAAAACAGATTCCCAACCAATAAAATTCTGAATATAATAAGCAATTCCCGCAAACCATATAAGCGCAGAAAGAGCCAAGCAATAAGCAAAATTATTGCGAAGCCACAAAAACTTCCGTACGTTCAGAGAAACTTGCGGAGAATTTTTAGATTTACGAGCCGTTTTATTGTCTTGCATCAATAAAAATCCCAAGAGTTACAACCAACTAATCAATATCATCAACGAATATTTTTTTCAAATAAATTATGCAAGAAAAGAAAATATTTGCAAAATAGATGAAAAAAATAAAAAATTTCTATTGATTTTATAAAAAGATTGTTTATTCTAACGCAAGCAATCAGGAAAAAAGGATGACTTTCGAGTGATTGATATAAATGCCGCTATAGCTCAGTGGTAGAGCACGTCATTGGTAATGACGGGGTCGTAAGTCCGATTCTTACTAGCGGCACCATTTTTGATAATGCACCCTTTGAGGTGCTTTTTTTGTATGCATTCCAAGCCTTTCAGAGAGTCCGATTTTATATATTTTGAAATTAGCGATTTTTGATGATTTATCGGACTTTTTTATATAAGTATTAGACATTTTTTGATGAAATAATTCATGAAATAATAAATATCTTTTATTTGACTCTAATACAAATCATATTAGAATTATTATAACTTTTAAAGGAATGATAATTATGAAAAAAATTGTATTTATAATGTGTTTTGCACTTTTGGGATGCTCATCTAATAAGTTTCTTTATAAAAATAAAGATGGCATTAATATCTATCAGGCTAGCTGCGATACTTTAGGTTATTGTTATGAGAAGGCAAATTTTCAATGTAAATCCGGCTTTGACATTATTGATAAGGTTGTAAACGCCAATAGTGACTTTTTTTCCATTCAAATAATTTATAAATGCAGGTAGGTATATCTAAATTTCAATAAAATAGGAGTGTTTGATGAAAAAATATATGTTATTATTTATTGGCTTTTTAATGGGATGCACAATGAGTGTATTTGCAGATAATTATCTAAATACTGATAATAGAGAGTTATCTGTAGCACAAGCTTACATAGTGTTAAAAGGTAATCATAATACAATAGAGGAATCAACTAAATTTGCATCTCTTGTTCATTTTATGGCAGGAATGAGAACATATGCTCAATACTATAATATATTGAAAAACACTGGAGATAAACAAGATAAAATTGAAGTTTGTTTAGCAGGTCGGAATTTATTGGTATATCAAAATATAATCTTTAAAAATTATGAGGAAGGCAAAACTAAAGGAGAAGAAAACTTTTCTATAGAATTTTTTAAAGAGTTGGAAAATTGTTCAAACACAAATTAAAAACGATGTTTAACCTTCCTTGTTAATGTCTTAAAATCATCATAGAAATTAGTCCGATAATTGCATAATATCGCGCACCATTTTTAGAATGCACCCCTTGAGGTGCTTTTTGTAAGTGTCTCAAATCTTTCAGTTGGTCAGATTTTGATGATTATAAAAGAATTATAAGAATTTTTTGTTTCCTTTACATTTTTTATTTTATATGAAATAGTAGTATATAAATTAGTTAGAGAGAGGTTATGAAAGAAGCGCTAATCTTACATAGAACGTGCGATAAAGAGGAGTTTTTTGATGCAAATATGCCCCCTCTTTCAAACGCTCATTGGTCTCCTTGGTTACAAAAGCAATTTTTGTGTCATAATTTTTTATGCCAAACACCAGAAATGCCAAATCCTTTTAATCCAAACTATAAAGAATGGCTAAAAACATTTGAAAATTTTTATAATAAAGATGTCAAAATCATTGTCGGACACAGTGCTGGTGCTGGTTTTATGCTAAAATATCTGCAACAAAATCCTAAAATTAAATTAGCCAAACTTATTTTTGTTGCACCATGGTTAGATATTGAAAAGGAATGTGCCGATTTTTTAAATTTTCAAATGAAAAATGATGCCTTAAACAATATTAAAGAAATATCTTTATTTTATTCTACAGATGATGAAAAATCGATTTTAGACAGTGTAGATAAAATTTTATCTCATTATAAAAATATTAAGGTACATTCTTTTGAGAATAAAGGACACTTTGTTTACAATACTATCGGTTCAACCTTTCCTGAACTTTGGAAAGTTATCACTGAATAATTGTTTTTTTCAATAATTAGCTTATTTTTTTATTTCAATTAGATACTCTAAAGGATAAATATATGAAAAGCTTATTAAGAATAGTGCTTGTTTTGTTAATGATATTATCTTCTGCATACCAAACTCAAGCTTCTGGTGGTCTTGAAACAGAAGAAAAACAACATATCCAAAACTTTATTAATCTTATAAAAGAAAATAATCCGAAAAAAATTGCCCAATATGTAGATTATCCGCTTAAAAGATCTAATCCATCATCTGATATAAATAATGAAGCGGAATTTATAGAAAAATATAATATGCTTTTTGATAATTATTTAAAAGAAATGATTATAAAATCAGATGTTGAAAAAGATTGGAAACGTGTGGGGTGGCGTGGTTATATGCTGTATGATGGTATAATTTGGCTTGCCCCAGATAATTATAAATTAAAAGCAATTAATTATACGTCGGATAAAGAAAAAAAGTTTCAACAAAGAATGTTAGAAGAAAGTAAAAAGGTTCTACATCCGTCTATAAAGGATTTTGCACATCCGATATTATCTTTTAGAACGGATAATTTCATTATAAGAGTGGATGAAGTGGAAAGGGAAAATTATAGATATGTCTCCTGGAATAAAAATAAAAGTACATTAGATGAGCCGGATATAGTAATTTTTGATGGTATAAGACATTTCTACGGTAGCGGTGGAAATCATGATTATTTATTCAAAAATGATAATTATGTATATGTTGTACAAGTTGATGCTTTTTGCAATAAAGGAGATAATTGTTTTAAGTTATGGGTATATGAATTTGAACAACCAGTAAAAGACTTAAAAACGGTATCTGAAGAGTTATGCTGTAATGAAGGTAATGAACGTACCCCTCTATTATCCGAAAAATCTTTAACAAAATAAAAGAAGATTTGTTGAATAAGTTATTTGTTATTTTTTAATGCAAATAAAAAGATACTATTACTCACTAAAGCTAAAATATAGACCCATAACATTGCAGTAAACGGACTTGTAATATCAGCAAGCATTCCGATTAAAACGGCGCATAAAGAATAAAATAAAGAACTAAACAATGAAATTATTGATAAAATAGTTGCTCTCTCTTGCTCACTACAATCATTTTGAAAAAGAGTTTCAATGGCAGGTTCTTTTAAGCCACTGCTAAATGTAGAAAATATTTTGATAATTGGGCTCCATACACTTGCTGCTAAAACAGAAATGATATTGATAAGATTATCCAAACAAGCTCCTAAAAGAATGGTTGTTTTTAATCCCCAATGTTTGGCAGAAAAGAACGATAGATAATTTCCAAGGCTGTTGGCAAAATGACCAATACTTCTGAATATTCCTAAGCTCCATTCCGGTACAAATTGTTTGAAAAATATAGCATTAAAGTCAAAAGCAGCTTCATTCAATCCATAATGTAAAGTTTCAGCCAAAGAAATCCCTCTTAATCTTTTATGCTTAAGAAGATGTTTTATTGAATTAAATATATGAATAAGGCTTGTACTCTTATCATTATAAGATTTTTTAACTTCTTCAAGTTTTAGTGTTATTGCAAAAGCTATAATAGCAGGTAAGATACTAGCAAACATTACCGCACGCAAAGATATAAAAACAAAAAGCATACCGATTAAAGAACTTATGGCTAATGAAAGTTGTTCTAAAGATATATTTTTTGAAACTTCTTGATGATAGTCTTTTTTTCTTTTAATTTGCGCCATACTATCATAAAGCAAAGCGCGATTATTTCCACTAGCTAAAGCCCATGATAGTCCGTTAAAAACAGATGCAATCGCTAAAATCAAGTAACTTTCGGCAAAAGCATAAAGTATAAAAGAAAATAGCATTACAGCCGCACCAACACGGCATACCCATTTTCTACCCCATTTGTCAGAAAGACATCCGGTTGGTATTTCTAAAAGTGTAATAGATATATTTTGAAAAGCAAAAAGGCTCATTGCTTCAATCAAATTTCCACAAACTTCGGCAAAAAACAAAATTTTAACAGGATAAAAAAGAATAAAATTTTCCCAGAAACTATACCAATGTAGATATTTTATGTTATTTTCTATCTTTTTCATAATTAAAACTTTTAGGACAATTATGTTCCTTAATATGCTAGTCAAAACTGCTTAATTTTTATTAAATTTTCTTGCTCAAAAGCTTAAAATAGTCTGATGAAATAATCCATTTTTATTGTCTTAGAAAATAATTTCAGAAGAAATATTGAGCAAAGTCTCCAAAGAACAAGCTTGACACTTTATTTGACGCCATAGTCAAATATTCCAAGCTAATCATTTTTACCCACAAACTACTTTTAATATAAAATTAAATAAAATACTGTATCTCCTAACTAAACAAAGATTAAGGATTTGATATGTATGTTCTGATTGCTTTTTTAACACCGTTTTTACACGCATTATCTTGCATTTTAGATGCTCATTTTTCAAATAATATTTTCAAGAAAATACCTTCATTAGTGTTTTATGCAACAATCAGTAACATCGTTATTATTCCATTTTTATTCTTTTTTGGGATGCCTGTTGTTCCGTCTTTAGATATTTTAGCGGTTTTATTCATCATTGCTTTGATTGAAGTTTGTTATCAAATTCCATACTACCATGCTCTTCGTAACATTGACACATCTATTGTTGTGGCATTGTTTGCATTGGGTGAAATTACCCTTCCAATATTAGCCTATTTTATTGTGGGAGAAAAATTGCATTTGGCCCAATACATTGGCTTTGGAATTATTCTTCTTTCTACGTTTGGTTTGAATTTTGATAGTAAGAAATTTAAGTTAAATATTGCTTTTGTTCTGATGTTGCTTGTTTCTGTTTTGCTGTCATTGTCAGCAGTGTTATCAAAATATTCTTTGCAAAGTGTGGATTTTGTAACGGTCGTATTCTGGATTGCCCTTTTTGCAACATTAATAAGTTTGTTTCTTCTAATTGTACCACAATACAGGTCGGATATTATAAGCACATTTCCTCAGTACAAGAAGAAAATCAAACTATTTTTATCTAATGAACTCCTTAATCAAGCAGGAAGTTTAGCCGCGACAATAGCTCTGGCATATCTTCCTGTTCTTGTTGTAGAGGCTGTTGGTTCATCGCAAAGCATATTTACACTTTTATTAGGATTTGTACTTTATAAAATATTTGGAAACCGATTCAAAGAAAATTTAGCAAGGCACGATGTAATTAAAAAAATTATTTCATTTACGCTCATTATTATCGGCATTTATATGGTATTACGATAGTTGATTAAGGTTTACAAATAAAAATACGGTGATATAAAAACACTGTGTTAAAGTATTATAATGTTAAATAATTAATTTGTTCTGTTATGGAAAAATATGTTATTATTTTAGGCAATGAAACCTCTTACGGTGCACGTCCGGTATTTAAGGCAAAAGTAATGCAGGGAGAATTAAAGATTAAGGATAAGGCGAAAATCCATAATTTAACCTCATATGAGTACGGTGAAGGAATGGTTTTGAGAATGGCTATTGATAAAAAGGAAGTCAAGAAGGTTTCTCAAGGAGATAAATTCCTTCTAATGACAGATTTCTTTCGTGGCTTGGAACGTACGCCATATGGGCAATGTTCAATGCAATTTAGCGGAAACTATATTATGGTAAGTGATCAGAGGATGTTACACAATTATTTTACGCTAGAATTGGAAGATAATGAGGATTCTTGAAATCTACTGCAAAATAAAAGAGTGAATACAATTTTTTCTGATGTTGCCGATATCTTTAATTTTGCATTTTTGTCTGATGTTTCAAAGCAAACAGAGTGCCCTAATAATAAACTGAGAGTAAATGTGGATATGATATATCGATACTACTTTCAAGAAGGGGACACTGTAACTTTGGTTCATAAAAAAACGAACCAAAAAGTGAGTGGTAAAATTGTAAAAGTGATTCAGTAAAATTAAGCCTCCGTAAGGAGGCTTAAAGCATATATGAGGCAGACTATATCATAAGAAACAATAATTTAATCTTAAAAGCCTTGACAAACAATATAAAAAGAAATGATGATACTTTATGCTTCAACGGGAGAAATGTAATGAAAAGAATATATTTTTTGCTAATAATAGGTTTACTATCAGCTTGTCAGGTAAAAAAGACGGAAAGTTTATATGTCGGCCATTGGGTTGAAATAATGCCTGTAAATAAACAAATTGTACAAGGTATAAACTTGAATGCCGATGGAACAGCGTCATCAATCGGAATGGAAACATTAAAATATGAAAATTGGGAGCTGAATGATAAACAAATTACGCTTACAGGAAAAAGTATTGGAAATGGGCAAACCATAGATTTTAGTGATACATTGGATATAATAGAAATTACTCCCTATACAATGACTTTGGGTAAGTTGGATAAATACCGCATTAATTACTATCGCGTTGAAGATGTTCCTGATGTAAATGATATGGATAACGTCCCCAATTTATTGCAAAAATCAGAGGCAGGCGGAGATTTAGAAACTCGAATTTATAAAGGAACTTTACCGGCAGCGTCTAATCTTGGGATTGTATACGAAATAACGCTTTATAATTATAAAAATAATGAAAACGGTGTATTTAAAGCGAAATTGACATATCTTGAAGCAGAAAAGGGAAAAGATGTTGTTTTTGAATTTGCAGGATTACTATATACTTTAAGCGGAAATACAGAAAATAAAAATGCAACAATATTACAGCTTATTCCTTTTAATAATAAAGAAGATACAATGAACTTTTTATATCAAGAAAAGCAACTGACCTTATTAGATAAGGACATGAAGCCAATTAAATCCGAGCTAAATTATACTCTAAAAAAAGTTGAGTAATAAGCAAAGGTCATACAATTAGTCTCGAATGATGAGCTTTTGCTCAATATTTTCAAAAGAATGAGGAAGTGGAGTTTGAGATATTCCGCCAAAAGGCATCTGTGCAACCAATTCCCAACTATCTGGAACGTCAAAAGCAACTTTAACCTCGTTATCGATAATAGGATTATAATGCTGTAAATTTGCGCCAATAGAATTATCAGCCAACGACGTCCAGATCATAAATTGTAAAATGGCACTAGCTTGATAACTCCAATTAGAAAAGTTCTCAGCATAAAGAGGAAATCTATCTTGCAGTGATTGAACGACATTTTTATCAATATAAAATAAAATTGTTCCGTATGCTTGGGAAAATTTAGAAATTTTTTCAGAAAGTGCTGAAATTCTATTTTCAGGCGTTAATGCTGAAAGTTTTTGCAATACAATACCCCATAATTTTAGATGCTTATCTTTAAGCAATAAAACAATACGGGTACTTTGTGAATTAAAAGGACTGGGATAAAGTTGTAAATTTTTTTGAATAAGATGTTTAATTTCTTCATCAGAAAGTGGCATGTTATTATTGAGTTCATAAAAACTATGCCTTTTAGCAAAAAGTTCTAAAATATTTTGCTGCATATAATCCTCCTCTTTTATAAAAAAATAGAGCTGGCTTAAACCAGCTCTATTGAAACTAAAATTATCTTCTGTCTCCCAACAATCTCAATAACGCCATGAACATATTGATAAAGTCAAGGTATAGAGATAAAGCTCCGGCAATAGCGCCTCTGGCAGCTAAATCACCGCCCATACCATTTGCATAGTATAAAGACTTCATGTTTTGTGTATCATAAACAGTAAGACCTGCAAAGATGAATACTGTCAAATATGATAAAGCGTAATCAAGACCAGAACTTTTAAGGAAGATATTAACAATAGAAGCAATAAGAATACCGAAAACTCCCATAATTAAAAAACTACCCCATCCGCTTAAATCTTTTTTAGTTGTATAACCGTAAAGACTTAAAGCACCAAAAGTTGCGGCGGTGATTAAGAATACACGTGCGATGCTTGCACCTGTATAAACTAAGAAAATTGGAGCAAGAGAAACTCCCATAAGTACAGAATATCCCCAAAACATAGCTTGTACTTGCTGTAAGGTGCCTCGCTGTAAAACCCATCCGAATGCGAAAACTAAAATAAGTGGAGCGATTAAAAGAAGCCAACCTAATGCAGAATAACCATTCTCATTAAAAAATAGACGTAATAAAGATGTATTACTTGAAATAATATAAGCTGCTAATGCGGTGGCACATAACCCACCTGCCATGTAGTTATAAATTTTAAGCATGAAGTTTCTTAAACCTTCATCAATAACCTGCCCTTGACTATAAGCAGTAAATTCTTTACTTTCTAACATAATATAAATTCCCCTTCTTCTAAAATTATTATGCTATTACACAATATAGGTGCAAAGATTAAAAAAATCAATAAAACTAATTTAAAGATGCGAATAAATAAAATAAAAGAGTATGGATAACAAAAAGGCGCTCATTAGAGCGCCTTAATATTAAAGTCTATATACTAAGCAGCTTTTCTGGCATGTTTCTCAGCAAATTCATTCATCTTGCTGATAACATATTCTTGAGCTTCTGGTTCCAAGTATGGATGCATTGGAATGCTCAAAGCTGTCTTGGATAACTTCTCGCAAACCAGAAGACTTCTTGTATTCCATTTAGCGTAAGCTGTTTGTGTGTTAACAGGTCTTGGGTAATATGTACCACAAGGAATATTATTAGCTCTTAAGAAAGCTGTTAATTCGTCTCTGTCTTCACATGTAACTGTATACAAGGCATAAGCAGATGTAGCTTCACTCAAGATGTGCTGTTTGCCATAGTAAGAACTTAATTTTTCATCATAGTTTTTAGCTATTTGAGCACGTTTTACTAATTCATCATCAAAGATTTTAAGCTTTTCTAGTAAAACAGCACCTTGGAAAGAGTCCATACGACCTGTTAAGCCTAATCTAATATTATCATAGTGGTCAGTAGAACTCATACCGTGAACACGGCAAGATTTTAACAACTCATTTTCTTCAGCTGAATTTGTAAAAGTTGCACCACCATCGCCATAACAAGCCAAAGGCTTTGTAGGATAGAAAGATGTAGCTGTCATATCAGCAATAGAGCCGGCTTTTTTACCTTTATATGTAGAACCATAGGACTGAGCGGCATCACTAAGAACCTTCATGCCATTTTCATGTGCAATTTTGATAATTTCATCATATTCACAAGGAGAACCAAAAATATCAACAGCAATAACTGCTTTGAGATTTAGTTTTCCTTCTTTTTTAACAATATCAATAGCTTTTTGTAAATCTGCGGGATCCATTGTGAATGTATCTGGTTTTGAATCAACAAATACAGGAGTTGCACCAAGTAGAGCAGCGCATTCTGCAGAAGAAACAAAAGTAAATGATGAAACAAAGATTGCGTCACCAGGTTTAACGTCCCAAGCCATAAGAGCTAAAGTTAAAGCGTCAGTACCGGAAGCGCAAGTTGCACAATATTTAACATTAGAGTATTGTGCTAATTTCTCATCAAGTTCTTTGGTTTCAGGACCTTGGCAATAAGCGCCGTGATCTAAAACTTTTTTAAAAGCATTCAAAAATTTATCTTGACCAATAACTTTTTGAGCAGTTGCACAGTCAAATAAATCAATTTTCTTTGTATAAGTGCTAGTCATTATAAGTCTACCTCTCCAAATAAATTAGAACATGAGAGCATAATAACAAAATAAAAAAAGTTTGCAAAACACAAAACATTTCCAAATTGTAACATTTGAAAAGGTAATTAGATAATAACATTCTTATAGTGTAAAATTAATAGTTGATTTATCAAATAAAAACGATATATTGATTGAAAATAATTTTTTTGTTTAAGAAGAGGAAATGTTGAATAAATTTTCTAAATATATCGCGATAATGACAGTGTTGGGACTATGCGGATGCGCAGGAACAAAAGAAAGTTGCGATGAAATATCTAATGAAACATCTGGGTTAGAGAGTTATAACCGAGCAATGTTTTCTTTTAATAATAAAGTGGATAAATATGTTTTACGCCCAGCTGCAAAGGGGTATAAAGCTGTAACTAACGAATATGTCAGACAAAGGGTTAGTAATTTTTTTAGTAATATAGATGAACCGATATCTGCTGTTAACCATCTGCTTCAAGGTGAATTTGCAAATTCTGGAAACAATTTGGGACGCTTTGCTGTAAACACAACATTGGGTGTTGTTGGCTTATTTGATGTTGCTTCTTCTATGGGGATGGAGAAAAATAAGACAGGATTTGATGAAACTCTAGCAACATGGTGCGTGCCGGATGGTCCTTACGTGGTTTTGCCGATTATGGGGCCGAGTACTCCTCGTGCAGCAACAGGTTTTGTTGTGGACGGATATAGCTCACCGGCATATTGGATGGCTCAGGAAAGCGGAGGGGAGGACGCATGGTTGGTATATTACTCAGCTAGTGGATTGAAATATCTAAATCTATATGCTGAAAATATGTCAATGCTGGAAAGTCTGGAAGAAGGCTCCGTAGACTACTATGAGGCTGTTAAGTCTATGTATTTGCAAAATAGAAGAAAGATGAAAACTTGCGGTGTTGAAGAGCAAGAAGCCCCTGATTATGATTTTGATATGGGGGATATGGACGATGATTATTAATTAAAATTTTAGATGAGGGACGATATGAAAAAAATATTGTTTTGGGTTTTAGGAATTATTGGATTTGCTCAAGTTGCATATGCGGATATAAATGGTGCCAAAGCGACGGCTATGGTGGAAAATCTTACCAAAGAAGGAATTGAAAAAATTATAAATTCAACATCTTCTCAAGAAGAGAAAAATAAAGTATTTAAGCAGTTGTTTACGGAAAATTTGGATTTAGATTTTATTGGAAAATATGTTTTGGGGCGCTATTGGAGAACAGCGACTACACAACAGAGAAAAGAATTTATAGATTTGTATAAAGAGTTTAATGTTCAAACATGGTCAAAGCGCTTTGATGAATTTAAAGGAAAGAAGTTCGTATTTAATGGGACTGGATCGGCAAATAATCCAGATCAAATATATGTGAATACCTCAGTTCCTGTACCTGATGGACAACCAATAGATGTAAAGTGGCGCGTGTATGAACATAATGGAAAGTTGAAAATAATTGATATAATTATTGAAAACGTAAGTCTGGCACAAACGGCAAGAAACGAATATACATCATATATTGCAAAATCTCCCAAAGGAATTGATGGACTTTTGGAAAATTTGCGCTCCAAAATTAAATAAAAAACTTAAAAAATATATATGAAATTAATTATTTTTTTACGATTCGCATACTAAAAAATATTGACATTTGTCAAAAATAATGGTATCTTAACGAAGATATTATTCTATTTAGAAGTAGGTATGTGATGAGTAAAAAACTGATATTGATTACAGTTGCTGTGTTAGGCATACTGTACTCCGAAGGCGCAATGGCTAAGGTTTGTCGACTCGGAGACACAAGTTGTGATACAAACGGTTTTTATGGAGTCGGTGAAGGCGATTGCGACTCTTCTTACAAAACGTGCTCGAACCCGCGAGTGGGGGCGAGTTTTTGTTTTGCAGAAGGTGAAGCGAAGTATCGTGATGATGATTGCTGTGCTACACTTGTCGCAAATGAAGGATATCAGAACTGCTCAATTGATGATGCTTTAGTCGGATACGGAAAATCATGTAGGGGCGCTGCGGACAACATCACATACTGGCAATATTGTGGCTGCTCATACGGATTTGTTGAAGTTGATGGATCTAATACGACTGACGAAAAAGAACTTCTGGATGGAAATAATGAACCTATTAAAAATTTAGATGGAAATCTTGTGCCATATGAAGCACGCTGTGGCTTTGATACAAAATTATATGGCGGAAAGTGTCGATTTGCTCAATGCAATACAGATAGACGTTTCTTCTTTGAAAATGCTGGAGAACATTGTAAATACCGTGAGGAAACCCGTTGTGGCGGTTTTGGGTGTATGCAGGTATACGATTGCAATCACGATGAACTGAATACAGGTAAAGAATATTATCGTAATGATAGTGCTCAATTAGCAACAGGATGGGATAACTTTATTCCTTATTTATCAGAAGACCAGCTTACAAATGAAAAAGATGCGAGTGGTACGGTACAACTTATTAGAACTTTAAATTCAACGGGTACGGGGCTTGTTACCGAAGATTATAACTTAACGAATAAAATTGTATGCGCTTATGCTCAGTCAAATGGTACAGGTGACGATACGGGAACCGGTTTGAGCTGTAATGATGTTCCTAACTATTGTTATTTGTGGACTGGATGTAATAATGTACGTAAATGGTATAGTAACCATGTAAATGAAGGCGTTATTTATGATTCTGAGGAAGCTTATCTAAAATGGATGGAAATTGTTGAAAGACAAAGCGGGTACAATTATAGCGCTACATACGTAAAAAATAATCCATACCATGATGCGTTTTATGCAGATATAAATCCTGGATATGGTACATATACAAAGACAGGTAATACTTATGACGCAGTAAATGGATCATCTTGTATAAAAGGGGTCGGATGTAGAATTACAAGCGCAAATAATGGTTGTACGTATATTACCACAAATTGTCACCAAGATGATGCTCAGCACCAATGCTGGAAAAAGATATCGTGTAGTGAAGAAAATAGATTCTACAGCTCATTTATCAATGCAAGCAATGTTGATAATAAAACAGGAAAACAAGAACTTTATTTAAGTTCCTTGAATGCTCCATATTGGGATGAATTTTATGCAGGCTTACAAGACAAAGAAATATACCCAGCATGTTTGTATGAAATTAACGAATGTAATGATGCATCAGGATGTTACAAGAAAATTGGCTGTGAAACGGGATTTGAAGATATAAGAGATCACGAAGAGATTGAAAATGACTGGTATCTCTGGTTTGGAGATATTAGAGCTTTATGTAATGACGCAACAAGATGCTATCGTGCAACATCTTGTGAAGCAAGTGTTGGTGCATATAGTTCACGTCCTAATACATCATTCTTCGTAACAATTAGTTCAACAGCAACAGGGTTGACCTGCTTTAGAGGGCAAGAATGTTATTTAGAAGCTGGTGCGTATACATCTGTTCCTAACACATCATTCTTTGTAACAATTAATTCACTAGCATCAGGTAGTACATGTTACCGTGGTCAAAATTGCTACATTGCAGGTGGTGCATATAGTTCTTCACCAAATACACAATGGTTCTTTGTTGAAAGCTCTATAGCATCAGGTAGTACATGTTACCGTGGTCAAGGATGTAAAGATTTGGAAAATGGTGCATATAGCTCTGAACCAAATACATCATTCTTCTACACTATAAATTCTTTTGCTTCAGGTTCTGGATGTTATCGTGGATCAAGTTGCAATATAGAAGCTGGCGCATATAGTTCAACACCGAATACATCATTCTTTATCACAATTAGTTCATCCGCTACTGGATCAACGGCATATCGTGGTGAAGAATCTCACATAGCAGCCGGTGCGTACAGTTCAGCTCCGAATACATCATTCTTTAATACAATTAAGTCGTTGGCATCAGGTTCTACATCATATCGTGGTGAGAGTACGTCAACTGCGGCTGGTGCATATACATCAACACCTAACACATCTTTCTTCTATGTAATTAAGTCTTCGGCGTCAGGTTCTACATCATATCGTGGTCAAGAATCTCATATTAAAGCCGGTGCATATAGCTCTGCCCCGAATACATCATTCTTTATCACAATAAGTTCGTTGGCATCAGGATCTACATCTTACCGCGGGGAAATGATATGTGAAGACTGTGGTGCGTATAGTTCAACGCCAAATACATCATTCTTCTATGTCATTAATTCATTGGCATCTGGTTCTACAGCTTATCGTGGCCAAGAATCTCATATTAAAGCTGGAGCATATAGCTCCGCTCCAAATACATCATTCTTTATCACAATAAGTTCATTGGCATCCGGTTCAACTTCATACCGTAGTGAAAAATCTCATATCGCTGCCGGAGCTTACAGCTCAACACCAAATACTAGCTACTTTATTGTAATTAGTTCACAAGCCTCTGGATCGATTTCATATCGTGCAGAAAGGGCTAATCCGGATGGTGCATACACATCTCGTCCAAATACATCATTCTTCTTGTACGGAGGATCACACGGATCAGGTTCAATAGCATACCGTGGCTCAGGTGTTCACACGGAAGCAGGTGCTTATGCTACATCTCCGAATACTTCATTCTTCCATGTTATCTATTCATTGGCATCAGGTTCTACATCATACCGTGCAGATAGAGCGCACACGGAAGTTGGTGCATATAGTTCAACACCGAATACTTCATTCTTTAGTGTTATTAAATCATTGGCATCTGGTTCAACTTCGTATCGTGCAGAAAGTGCTGGTGTAATAATTGGTGCATACAGCTCAACACCGAATACTTCATTCTTTATTACAGTGAAGTCATTAGGTTCGGGTTCTACGGCATATCGAGCAACAGTTGCTAACACTGCAGCCGGTGCATATACATCGACACCTAATGAAACATACTTTGTAGTTCACAAGTCTTTGGCATCAGGTTCGACATGCTATCGTGGTGCAAAATGTGCAGATTCCTCTGCTGCAATAACAAACACCTCGTTCTTTATTACAACAAAATCATTAGCGTCAGGTTCGACATGCTATAGAGCGCAGGGTGGTTGTTGCTTTGGCTGTGGTGCATATAGTTCTGCTCCAAATAGTTCATTCTTCAATGTATTAACATCAACAAACGCTAAGTCAGACTCTACATGTTATCGTGGAGGAAGTTGTGCAACATCAAGAGGTGCATACTCTTCATATCCGAACACAAGCTTCTTCTATACAGTACGTTCATTTGCAAGTGGATCAACTTGTTACCGAGCATCTGGTTCATCAACAAGTACAGCATGTCGCTTTAATGCCGGTGTATATGCATCAAGCCCGAATACAGCATTCTTTGTTACAATTTCATCATCTGCATCAGGTATAGTATGCTATAGAGGTCAAAACTGTGCAACAGCTGCTGGTTCGTACGTATCTACACCAAACACATCATTCTTTAATACATTACATTCGTTAGCAAGCGGTTCTAAATGCTACCGAGCATCTGGCTCGACAACAAGTACGGCATGTCGCTTCAATGCCGGTGCATACGCATCAAGCCCGAATACAGCGTTCTTTGATACAATTAAATCATCAGCATCAGGTATAACCTGTTATCGTGGTCAAAACTGTGCATTTACAAGAGGCGCATACGCATCTACGCCGAATACTAAATTCTTCCACACAAGTGACTCATATGCGAGTGGATCAAGATGTTTCCGTGCAACAGGATGTGTATATACTCCAAATCAATATGTATTTAACAGAGTTTCATCCTCAGGTTCTGGAATTACCTGCTATCGTGCATCAACATGTCGTGCAGACACTGTAGCTGAGAGTAATAAACCAAACAGCCAGTATTTCAACAGAACAACAAGTACATCCAATGGCGTCACATGTTACTACGCAACAAGTGAGAAATGTACAAATTCAGATACAACAAGATTTACGTATGACAGCAAGTCTACAGACGTAACTTCTGACGGTCGTACAGAAATAGCATACTATCCGACAGGTTGTAGAGGATCTGGATATGCTTGTAGTACAACTCCTGGAAGCTACTTCAATGGATCAGGTTCATCGTACACGACAACAAGTACAAGTGGTTGTGGACACAGCAAAACATGCTATGTACCAACAAAGAGTAGCTCAACCTGTAAATATGCAAGCTCTTGCAGCTCATCTTTCTATTGTGATAGCCAAAGTTGGTGTGGACAGACATGTTATAAATCTACATCATGTAATACAGGTAATGATTATGTTTCATCATCAGGAAAATCTATCTATTACAATTATAGAACCGCAGGTACAACAGATACAGGTACGCAATGCTATTATGCTACAAGTTGTAAAACACCTGGGTATAGCTCATCTCAGTGCTCTTCAACATACTTTAGCAATACTTCAGGCATAAGTGCAGGAAGCGAGGGAAGTGCTTATAATTGTTGTACAAAAACTGCATCAGTAAATGATTGTTATATTAAAGATAAATATGATTATTATTCCTATAGTACAACAGCGACAGCAACATGTTGTGGCACTTCTGCATACAAAATCACAGGCTGCGCTGGCAGTGGGTCGTATAATAACTCTTATGCAGACTCAAACATCAGTTATAGCTATCGAAAAGGTTCTACTACTAGTACCAAGAGTTATAGCTATGGGACGGCCTTTAAGGAGAAAACCACTAAGGGCGAAGGCATAGCTTGTAGCAACTATGCAAACTGCTACGTTGGTTGTAGTTGCCAAAGTGGCTGGACCCAAGGTTCTGTACCATCTTCAGGCGAATATGTATGGGCTACTGATGCATATTACACCGGAGTAAATGCTATGTCTGTAAGTAATGTAAGCGATGTAAATTCGCTTACAGAAGGTAAATCTACTCAGTCGACTAGCGGTAATACTCAGGTTGTATCATTAAGTGGAGGTGTTTCAACTATGGGTAGTTCTGGTGGAATGACCTGCTATAAAGCTGCTTGTCCATCCGGATATTATTTGGATGCTCCGAATTCCACTTACTTTACCTCCTCGAGTACTACAGGAACCATTGGTTTGACTTGCTACAAAGCAACTGGATGCAAAGCAGGGTACTACAATGGCGGCAGCAGTTATGATTACCATGGATATAAGTGTTCAAAATGTACATATACTTGTCCA
Source organism: uncultured Alphaproteobacteria bacterium (assembly GCA_944390455.1). Taxonomy (GTDB): domain Bacteria; phylum Pseudomonadota; class Alphaproteobacteria; order RF32; family CAG-239; genus CAG-267. The sequence goes on from CALXPU010000016.1 coordinate 25,787, forward strand.
TCCGGATATTACGAATCAACCACATCTTGTGGAGAAGGTTACACCTACCAATCAACTTCTGCAACAACGCAAACAGGATGTTCTCCTAGAACTTGTGGTAAATGTGTAATGGATAAGCCTGAATACTATAAAGTTAGAGTTGTTTTAGTCGGTGTTGGAAGTGCTACAGGAACAAGGTCAATTCCTGTTAATACAAGATTAAAATGGAACAGCCAGTCTAAAGATTATACATCTCTGGATACCAAATATGAGACATATACTCATTCTGGCTCTACAAGTGGCATCTCTGCAAACTATGGTGTAGTAGAAATGGGACTCAGTTGTTACAATGGAATAAAGGATGCAAGCGGTAATCCATTATTCCCAACTATTATTGTAAATGGTGACTTGGCAGCTGGTGGAAAGGATAAGAGCTTCTCCTATGAAATTAACTGTAATTGGCCCCGTGCATCTTTAGAAGGAAAGATTGGTAGTAATGGTGCTATGGTGGCCTTAGCAGGTATGTCTCCAGATCAAGATGCGTCCACTATAAGTATTAGCAGCTTAGAAGTATATATTTCTGGAGTTGGTTATGTTGATGAAAGTGATACATTTACATATAATGGTAAAAATTATAAAATTCAATTTGATATAACTAAAGATAAACGAGTAGCTGTTGGCAGTACAGGACCTGCAGGTTCGCTGCACCCAAGTTGGGATTGCCCAGGAAAGGGGTATGGAGATACTTCTTGGCCGAACTGTAATTAGCGTCAAGTTTTCACATTGACAATAGAGGAAAATGTCATATGGCATTTTCCTCTAATATGCTAGCTTGATTTTGAGCATCAGCGATTACTGTGCAACCATTATAATTAGGAAGGTTATTATTTCGAACCATAAACTCCGTGACAATGTAGTCTGAGAACTATAGGCCTAAAGAAGACTTAACATCCACTTCCCGTCACAGGGTTTGTTGTAATTGTTGTATTTCCTTCTATTGTATAATTGCCCGATGAAGAAGCTTTTTTGCAATTTCCATTAATACGGACTTTTGCTCCTGCCTCCCAAGCTATTTTTGAATTATACGTTCCTACACTACTTGTCGAAGACTTCATTGATGGGGTTTCAAAATATCCATCACTATGTATTAATGTACAACCATTTACAGGATAGTATGGTTTTGTCATTTTTAATGTTCCATGCACAAACATACTACAAGTAATATTCCAATTATTACCATTGGAAAATAGATTATATGCATACACATCCTCTGTCGTTACTTCTGCCCCGCTGTTTACAGTACCAGTAGCACCAGAATCGTAACCACCATAAATGTGAATATTTTTTATATAGTTCGTACCACTAACCACTTTTACATGTCCTTTTGCAACACTACCTTGTTTACCATCTCCACGATAAGTACTAAGAGTACCGTTTACATTTACATTTCCATACAATTCTATTGTACCTCCACTATACCTTGATGCTGCCGTTGAGATACCATATGTAGCTTTAGTAGTAATATCAGTATTTTTTAAGATTAAAGTTCCTTGTACTGCAGCATTATGGCCTGTATAACAATAGCTACCTTGCGCGCAGCAGCCTGCATTATCAGCAAACTCAGTATCTGAGCATTCAGGCATACCTTGATAACAACCATCTGAGCGCCCATCGCAGCAATGATGTTTTTCAAAATTACATGTTTCTAATTGCCCAGAAGAAGTAAACTCAAGATTTACAGAATCCACGGTTCCTGATGCATAAGTAACTAAATTAGTAAATGTTACAGTTGGCCTACCGTAATTTGCACATTCTGGGAATTCATTAGCTAAGGTTTCTGGACCTTTCTTACCATATAGTGTATTACTCTCGGTTGTGTAGCTGTCCCAAATAATTCCTGATGCTTTACCTTTAGCTTTAGCCCAACTCTTGCAATCATATAGTACTTCATAACATTTGAAATCATGATAAGAAGCGACAGCTGAACCTGATGCTTCTGTAGAATACCCATCTTTACATCCAGTTGCTTTGTAACAAGTTAAACCTATGGTTCCTGAGGTGCTTGTATATGTAAAGTAGGTTGAATTCGGAGCATCCAAATAATATCCGGATGGACAAGCAGCTTTATAGCAGGTCATTCCACCAGAACTACCCATAGTTGAAACACCTCCACTTAATGATACAACCTGAGTATTACCGCTAGTCGACTGAGTAGATTTACCTTCTGTAAGCGAATTTACATCGCTTACGCTACTTACAGACATTGCATTTACTCCGGTATAATATGCATCAGTAGCCCATACATATTCGCCTGAGGATGGTACAGAACCTTGGGTCCAGCCACTTTGGCAACTACAACCAACGTAGCAGTTCGCATAGCTACTACAAACAATGCCTTCTTTTTTGGGGCTTTCCTCAAAGGACATACGATAGCTATAGCTCTTTGTCTTGGAGCTACTGCCTTGTCTGTATGTAAAGGTTATGTTTGTGATGCACAATAATCATTATAACATTAACTTCAGAAAAGATATAAGTGCCGGGATAAATCCGGCGCTTTAAAACGAGGTTAAATGGTTTGTTAATATTCTTTTCATAATTTTAGGATTGTTTAGTGTATTAACAGTCAATAAAAAAGCTGACTTAAAGTTAAAAAGAGATTTTGTTTCATATTACGTTTTACCGTTATAAATTTCTACTAGAACCTCTTGACCATTAAATGTACTTGGATTTGGAGTGTTACCAGCATTAGGATAAGCAGTGATTCTACAGTAGTAGCTATATTGTGACTCTATTTGAGCTGTATATGTTCTCTCACTACTACATGTTTCATTTGGTGCTGTCATAGTAAAAGTCTGTGTAACTCCTGGAGAACTAAATTGCGGACCACAGTTTGTACCACTAACGCTCAACTTAAAAGTAACAGTTCCAGAGTATCCATGCTGACCACAAACACGTACACCCCATGTCGTGTTATTTATTGAATAATGTTCCAATCTTATACCATAAAAGTAAGACTTCTTACAATCCTTATAGCAAGTTAGCCCAGAACGAGGAGTAACAGGAGTACAAGTCTGACCAGAAGGTTGAGAAGATTTATACCCATAATCGCTACAAGTCTTATAACTACAGCTTGTGTAGCAAGTATATTCATTATACTTCTTTGATGAACATTTTTGATCGGTCGGAACAGAACTATAATAACCACCTTCCTCGCAAGTCTTCTTTTTATAGCAGGTTGTAGCACCAGAACTACCCATAGTAGAAACACCTCCACTTAATGATACAACTTGAGTATTACCACTAGTAGACTGGACAGATTTGCCATCTGTAAGAGAAGTTACATCACTTACATTACTTGCAGACAGAGCATTTACACCGGTATAACGAGTATCTGTAACGGATTTACAGTCGGTTCCTCCGGCAGAAGAGCAAGAAGAGTACCATCCATTACTTGTATTACAGCTACAACCTATGTAGCAGTTTGCATAGTTGCTACAAGCTATGCCTTCGCCACTGGTAGTTTTCTCCACAAAAACATCTCCATATCTATAACCACTAATTGTTGAGTCTGCATAAGAGTTATTATCACGGCCTCGTTCCAGAATCGTTTTGATAGTAATAATAACTCAAGACTCGTTTGGCGTGTTCTGAGTTATTTTATTATTAGCGCAAAATTTTAAATGTAGCAGATATTGGGTTTCATCTCCTTTAACTATCCTACTGCTCTATGACTTTAAGATTGTATGTTTGTCCATCTTTTACATATGGAAAAGATGTAATTTTAGCGTTTCCAATATACCAACTACTCTGCGCGCAATATGATACATTTGTTATTCCAGCTATGTTACTAGTATGTGAATTATGCGATGATACTGTTTCTCCTGACTTTAATGTAACGCTATTTGAACCACCAACGCTAATCATCCGCGGAGGATCGTATCTATCATCTTCCTCAGTACCTCTACTTTCAATTTCGAAAGTAATGTCAAAAGGAATACTTCTATCTGATTTCAGATAAAAATCAGATACATCACATCCACCAGCATCAGTAACATATGCATAAATATTATATTCATTATTCTTACAATCCTTGTAGCAAGTTAGACCAGAACGAGGAGTAACTTTAGTACAAGTTTGTCCTGAAGGAATAGAAGATTTATACCCATAATCGCTACATGTTTTATAACTACAGCTATAGTAACAAGTATATCCGTTATAGCTCTTAGATGAACATTTTTGATCGGTCGGAACAGAACTATAATAACCACCTTCCTCACAAGTTTTCTTTTTGTAGCAAGTTGTCGCACCAGAACTACTCATTGTAGAAACACCTCCATTTAACGATACAACCTGAGTGGT
>CALXPU010000017.1 GCA_944390455.1 uncultured Alphaproteobacteria bacterium
TCAGGGGAAGCCAGTGGTAAAGGCTTATAGCCGCATATGAAGAACCCCGCGTTTTACGCGGGGGTATCTTTTTATGCGGAAAATTGTGGTTGACAAAAGGTGCTTGTGTGATAAGGTTTTGTCAGAAAATGATTATTATGAACTTTTAAAAAATATTGTGTATGGGAAAAATTACTTTGTTGAACGAGTTAAACGCAATTGGCGAAAAGCTCGGTTATCCTTTTTATTTGTTTGAAGATGGATCTTATGGAAATAAATTTGTTAATGGTAAAATGAATGCTATTGCTGTTATTAAAAAGCCTTTTAAACAGACGGAACTTCATGAGGTATCGGTAAGCGATAAAAATGCAGATTGTCATGCTGATTGTTCTGCTAAAACTTCTGCTCAATCTGGTGAGAAGGGCTCTCTTAAAAAAGAGCCGCAGACTTATGAAGAGCGTGTGGCTGAACTTTCTGACGATGTTCGGAAAAAGTTGGAAAAAGCTATCTTGCTTGTGCGTGGTGACGGGATTTGCTCGTCAGAGGAGAGAAAGCTTTTGTTACGTTATGCTCAGCAGAATGATGTTCAAAAATGGTTGCAGACGAATAGTACTTTGTCAAATTGCGAATGGTGTCGCTTATTTGAAAATTCGTTGTTAAATACGGATTTTTTGAAAAAGTGTATTGAAGAACGCTCAGATGAAATTTTTAGAGGACTGTTTACTCAAATCAAAAATGTGGAAGGGCTTGAAGGGTACATCGCTTATTTGTATGTGCAGAGCCTTAGACCAAGTATGCTTCTGTGGTTTATGAACAAATTTCGCAGAACTTACGGAATAAATCTTAGCGAAATGGAAATAAGTTTTATTCAACGATGTGTGGAACTTAATGATTTCTCTATGATGACGGAGTATCTTCGGACCCATCGTTTTTATTCTTGTGGAGCTCTTGAGTATATTGTTGATGAAGCTCTGAACAATCCGGAACTTTATAAATGGTATACGGATGTTTATTTGAAGATAGCTCAGAAAAGTGCTTAAACGAAACTTGTTTATTAACGGATGTTCTTTACAGAACGTCCGTTTTTTTGTGGGTTGTGTTTAAAACCTTTTACCTTAGTGGTTGATTTATAACTCTTTCTTTTTAAAAGAAAAAATTAAAAATAATCGGGAATGTTTTAACTCCTTGTTTAGAATTAGGGACTAGACTTAATCTATCCAAGGTGGGAGGTCTTTCGTTTCCGCCGGATTTTTGATTCATCCGCTTTTTTAGGGGGGATTATATGTTTAAGATGAAAAAATTATTAGCTTTATTGGCTGCTCTTGCGCCAATGGTGGCTTTGGGGGCAGGCAGCGCTGCGGCGTCTGAAATTGACCTCAAAATTCCGTCACTTGGTGTGGCGTTTGATATTTTCGGAATGTCCGTTTCCGGTGTGCAAATTTTAGCTTTCGGCTTGATTATTTGCGTACTCGGAATGGCTTTCGGTTGGTATGAATTTCATAAAATTAAAAATATGCCGGCGCATAAATCTATGCTCGCTATTTCTGAGCTGATTTATTCTACCTGCAAAACCTATATGAAACAACAAGCGAAACTTCTTATCTTGTTGGAAGTGTTTATCGCTGTTTGTATTTTCTACTACTTCTACGGATTAAACGATACACCGTTACCTAAGGTTTTGATGGTACTCGGATGGTCGGTTTTGGGTATTCTCGGTTCTTATTCGGTGGCTTGGTTTGGTATGCGCATCAATAACTATGCTAATGCGCGCACCGCTTTTGCTTCTTTGGAAGGAAAAGCTTATAAAGTTATGAGTTTGCCGCTTAAATCCGGTATGTCTATCGGCGTTTTGCTTATCTGCGTGGAATTGATTATGATGATGGCAATTTTGCTCTTCGTTTCTAAAGAAAACGCAGGGGCTTGCTTTATCGGTTTTGCTATCGGCGAATCTTTGGGTGCTTCCGCTTTGAGAATTTGCGGTGGTATCTTTACGAAAATTGCCGATATTGGTGCCGATTTGATGAAAATTATTTTCAAAATCGGTGAAGATGACGCACGTAACCCAGGGGTAATTGCCGACTGTACCGGTGATAACGCCGGCGATTCAGTCGGGCCGACTGCCGATGGTTTTGAAACTTATGGCGTGACCGGTGTGGCTCTTGTCAGCTTTATTGTTTTGGGTGCTGGTATGATGTATGCGCAAAACGGCGATTTGGTGATGATGGCAAACGGAATTGATTTCCAAGCGCGCTTAATCGTTTGGATTTTTGCAATGCGTATTTTGATGATTTTGACTTCTCTGTTCTCTTATTGGATGAATGGAAAACTCTCAGAAGCTCGTTACGGAACTGCGAAAATTTTTGATTTTGAAAAGCCTCTCACAAGCTTGATTTGGCTCACTTCCATTACATCAATCGCAGTTACATTTGCTATTTCATATGTGATGCTTTCTGCCGTTAGTGCCGATTTGTGGTGGCGTTTGGCGCTTATCATTAGCTGTGGTACTTTGGCGGCTGCTCTTATTCCGGAATTTACCAAAATCTTTACGTCTTCTAAGTCACAACACGTTCAAGAAATCGTTAAATCCAGCCGTGAAGCAGGTGCTTCTTTGAACATTATTTCCGGTATTGTTGCCGGTAATATGTCTGCTTTTTGGCAGGGATTGGTTATGGTTGGCTTGATGGTTATCGCTTTCTTTACCGCAAGCGAAGGTTTGGGTGACTTTATGGTTTATCCGACGGTGTTTGCTTTTGGTTTGGTGGCGTTCGGTATGCTCGGAATGGGGCCAGTTACCATTGCCGTTGATAGCTATGGTCCGGTGACTGATAACGCACAATCTGTTTTTGAACTTTCGCAAATTGAAACTTTGCGTGGTGCAAAAAAAGAGATTGAACACGATTATGGTTTTAAACCAGATTTTGAAAAAGGTAAGCATCTTCTGGAGGCGAATGACAGTGCCGGTAATACCTTTAAAGCAACAGCAAAACCGGTGCTTATTGGTACGGCGGTTATTGGTGCGACAACGATGATTTTCTCTATCATCTTGCTGTTGAACCTCAAACTTGATTTGCTTGACCCGATGGTGTTGTTTGGTATTATCTTGGGTGGCGCGGTTATTTATTGGTTCTCAGGCGCTTCTATGCAGGCGGTTTCTACCGGTGCTTATCGTGCAACCGACTTTATTAAACAGCACATCAAACTTTCGGGCAAAAAAGCCGCATCGCAAGAAGATTCACAAGAAGTGGTTCGTATCTGCACGCTCTATGCGCAAAAAGGTATGTTCAACATCTTTATTGTTATCTTTTCGTTTACGATTGCGTTTGCTTGTTTTGACGCAAACTTGTTTGCAAGCTATTTGATTTCTATTGCCGTGTTTGGTTTGTATCAGGCTCTGTTTATGGCTAATGCCGGCGGGGCTTGGGATAATGCCAAAAAAGTGGTAGAAGTTGATTTGGGCGAAAAAGGTACGCCTTTGCACGATGCAACGGTGGTTGGCGATACGGTGGGGGATCCGTTTAAGGATACTTCTTCCGTGGCCTTAAACCCGATTATTAAATTTACGACATTGTTCGGTTTGTTGGCAGTGGAAATGGCTGTTGCCGCTCCGAAGTGCGTATCTATGACACTCGGCGTTTTGTTCCTCGTCTTGGGATTGATATTTGTTTATCGTTCTTTCTATAAGATGAAGATATAAACTCGTTTGGGTAAAATTTTAGGGCAGGCTAGTGTTATATTAGCCTGCTTTTTTTATGGCTATGAGCGGAAAAGTTTGGAGCCGATGTTTTGTAAAAATTTATTTTTGTTATCTCCTTATTAAAAAAAGATTTTTTTGTACAAAAAGGTGTTGATTTTGTATAGAAAATATGCTAAAGTAAGACAGTAAAAAAATTATTGTGCCCGTTTTAAGGTTGTTAGCGTATGCAACAATCTGGTATTTTTTATGTTTTTATTATTAGCGGGTACATCAGAAAAGAATTTATTCACTAAATATTTTATTTATATGAAAAATTTCAAAAATTTAGCGTATCTGGTGGCGATAGCTGCTGGTATGCTGGGATGTGATGGCGCGTTGGAAAAGACAAACACCCGTGCTATGGTAGAAGTAGAGAGAAACCTTGAGGTGACCACTTCGGTGGACGACCACCTCGGGGGTTCAACTGTGACATTTGACCAAAGTTCCACCATAGATGCGTCTGAGGACGGAACTGAGGTAACGAGATTTGAGCCTTCTGCATATCTCAATGTTGTTCTTGAAAAAGAACATATTGAGGTTGCTAATGCCGGTGAAATTGACGTGGCACTTGCTGGAGAAGAAACTGTAAGTGAAAATGACTTTTCTGAGGGGGTTACCCTTGGGAAGGACATCGTGAAGAAGTTTACTTTCAGTGATGGTCAGGTTGCTACAGTCAGCTACGGTTGGCGTTACGACAAGGCGGTTATTGCCGGAAATGAGGACTATGCACCTCATTTGGAAATAGCCAAAGTTTCCTACTCAAATTTTGCTAAGGAAAATACTTCAGGTAACGATTATACTGTTACATTGGAGTTTACAGCCTCCTGGGCGTCACATAACGCAAGCAAGATTGAAACCGGAACCATTACTTTGAAGCCTTGGTACACCAAGTCCTTCGAGGAAGGCGACATCGTTGGTGAACCAATTTGGGACACTAACCTCGAGTGGCATGAAAATGGTACTGTAACTGCAACGGTGACTAAGACTACTCCTCATACTCTTTTAGAGGACGAGGTAGAAAAGTGGGAGCATACTGCAGAGGTTATCATGGGAAAAGACATGAATAACTCTTGGTACGTAGCAGATACCGGTGTTCGTTACGAAACTCAGGTTGAGGATGCTGAGCCAAGTGGCTACGATGCCGGAGTATTTACGGTATCTGGTACAGGTAAGAAATATTCTTTCGATCCGTACTACAACATGCCTAACGGTAACTACCTGTTGCCAACGCCTAGTTTCTGGGTTAAGGTATATTCGTTGAAGATTTATTTCGACAACGGAGAAAAGCAGTTCACTTTTGATATTCCGGTTGAACTTCGGTTTAGCCAGAGTGTTAAATATCTGGAAGAAAGAGCGGCGCTGTATCCAGACGATACATATCTAGGCTCCGATGTTAAGGAGTTTAGTTATGTGGATACAAACCTTAATAAAGAGGTTATGCACCACACCAGCTATACCGACCTGAAACTGCACCCGTAATCTTGTACCCGATCTAATTAGAGAAAGCCCTGTTTATGATGCCCCCTGTATGGAGGATGTTCATAAATGGGGCTTTCTTTTTTTTGTACAAAAAGTGGTTGATTTTTTGTATATTTTGTGCTAACGTTGCGCCACTTAAAATATTATTGTGCCTTAAGTTTATTGTTTATGTTGATTATCGTGCTTGAGGCATATTCTTGATTTTTTTGTTATTCGCCAATTCCTTTTAGGATGCGGTACCAGATATTTCTTAAATTAAACTATATTTACAAACTTTCTAAATTTTTTTTAATCATGGAAAAGAAAAACAGAAAATTGAGATTTGCATGCCTCAGAGGTGCAAACTCAGTAGTGTTGATGCTTGCGTTTATCGTGGGCTTGATTTTTGTGGGGAGCTGTGCCGGTGAAAGAGCTAAATTTCTTTCCGATATTGCTCCAGAGGATACTACCGATGTGATTATTGATCACTATTGGGAATCTGAACGTGTTCTTATTGCCAGTGCTACCGTTAAAGATACATTGGTTAAAAGTGATGTTACTTTTAAACAGGTAGCTTCTATGAAAAGTGATAAGGAAGGGGCTGAATATGATTTCAAATTTAACCCGTCTTTGTATTTGCGTGTTCGTTTGGCTAAATCTCGTATTGATGTTAAATCTGTGGCAGATTTGCCGGTCAGTTTGCTTAAACAACAACTCAAAAGCAAAACTCCTTATCGGAATGGCACAACTTTGGGGGCTGATGTCGTGCGGGAATTTACTTTTTCCGACGGACAAGTGGCAACCGTTAGTTATGGTCATCGCTATACCGGTGTGGTACAGGGCGAAGATACGTTGGCAACGCCTCATTTGGAAATTGATTCCATTAATTTTGTGAAGGCGTTGATTGTAAACTTTGGCGATAAAACAGAAACCGAAGATCCGTATAAGGCAACTCTCGTTTTTAGAGCAAGTTATAGCGCAAAAGGTGTTTCTGAAGGAAATGAATTAAGTGACAAAATTGAGTTGCAACCGTGGTATCATAAAGTGGTTACTTCAGATGCAACGGAAATTGAAAATGTTACTTATACCGGTAAATATATCGGTTGTCCTTTGGAGTCTTATGAACTGACAGAAGTGGTGAAAACAAATAAAGGTGAAGAAACGCATGTTTATACAGTTCCTTTGTCTTTGAAAGTTACTTCTCCTCAGGAGCGTGAACAACCTTCTAATGACAGTTTGTTTGTTGATAAATCTACGGGGAAAATTGCCGAAGAAGTGTTTGCTGAGGTGACAAATGAAGATGGTTTTACCGTGCAAACGATTAACGGTACTTATACTTCAACCGCAACCGGTAAAGAGGCTCAAACAGTGGTTGAAAGTGTGGTTAATTTTACTTATCAGAAGCCGGTGATGTTTAAGAGCGAATATGGAAGCTATGATATTCCAGATATCGCACTTAAATTTACAGAACTTGCTTTTGAGGTTAATAAAACCGCAGAAACAGATGAGTATAAAATGTTTAAATCCGTTAATACGCTGTATGGTGAAATTGCCGGTTGTACATTAGACCCGATTGATGAAGTGGTGATGCTTAAAATTCAAGCTAAGAAACCTGATGATGTTCTTAAAGTTGATTCAACTTACACCTTAAGAGGCGATGATGACGAATATATTGTTGATAAGGAAATTATTTGGAGTGATGGTTCTAAAACTTCTTCCACTTATACTTATCAGGGCAGACATTCGGCTTCGGCGCTTCCTTTTGGAGAGGTGGTTACAACATCACTTAGTTGGAATGAAAATGAACTGAAACGTATGTCGCAGTCAACAACCAGTGAAGAAAAGAAATTTTCTGAATCGGTTAAATTTAATGCAACATATACAACTTCTAATTGGCAGGCTAATGCTTCTAATGGAAAAGAAAGCGGTTTCTTCTCGTTTAGAGAGATGTCTCCGGTGGTGGTCTTTACTGATGGTAAGGTTGTTAAAACTTTCCCTGAAAGAAAATATGTGATGACCGGTATCGGGGCTGATGTCAGTCCGACATTCTCAACGATTGTGCGTGATGGTGTTACTTATAAGGCTTATCCTTATGACTATACGACTAAGGCTACTTGGAATGGCGATAATACTTCAAATCTTGTTTCGCAAGGTTGGTTGTTGATGATTGCCGATGAAGTTGGTGATGCTACTTATACAACCGAGCAGACTTGGAACGGTAATACGACAACGGTTAAAGTCATTAAGACAACGCCTCACAGTGCAGGTGAAGATGAAGTGGAAACTTTTACCAAAAACTTTACGGTGGAATTCGGAAAGTTGACTTATGGTAAATTGTATGCCGATAATACCAGCTTTGCTACAACCGAGACACACTCAACGACAAATACTTCTGCTACCGATAATTATTGGACAGTCAGAACTTATAGTTCTACCTATAAGTACACAACGTCTAACGGAGTGGTTAAACGTGAACAGAATTTGCCGATTAAAGATGCCGAAATTGTTTTTGATGACGGTACTTTTAATCATACATTTAATGTGCGTTTGACGATGTCTAAGTCGGAGAGATTGGATACGCAAAATTCAAAAACCGAAGGTGAGTATAAAGTTACGCCGCATTTCTTAACAGTTCAAGGACAAACTGTTGACGGACGCGTTTTCAACAGCGAGGGACAAACCGATATCTATGTTAAAGAAGATGCCTCTGTTACATCTTCTTCTAAACGGACAATCGTTTATAACGATGGTACGGTTGACTTTGTTTTGGAAAAGAAAATGAGCGACGGCTCTACTCAAACGGTTAAAGCCAGTGATACTTACGGTACTCGTTTCGCATTTGATTTTAAGAATACAACGCCTCAGGAAAAAGAAGTTTCTCAGGCTAATCATACGGCTTCAGAAAATTTAGGTTCGCCTACATCTTCTAATCGTAATCAGGGTAGTTGGAAAGTGGTGGTTAAATCTTATCCTTATACCCATACGCTTAGCAACGGAGTGGAGGCAGATAAATTGATCGCCCCGTATTCTTATAACAATTTTAGCGCAACACTGAGTGATGAAGATTTAGGCGAAGTGATATTTACGGAACCTTCTGTTGCTATGATGCACAAATCCTTAAATATTCAAGCTAACGGTACATCCGGTAACTTTGATATTTATAATGCTAATGTTGCTGTTCATTGTACAGCTAGCGGTACGGAAGGTAATTATGCAACAGATTTGAATGTAACGCATGTTTTGAAAGTCGCATCGGGTGGAGAACCGGAAGATCCAAACTTTGGTAAGCCAAAAGCTTTTTATGCTACGGCAACGTTTGATCCTTCCGCAGAAGTGACACGCAGAGCATTTGTCTTCCAATGGGAAAAAGGAGTGACTTATGCGGTTTGCAATTATGAAACAATGCTTCCGAATAGCCAAGACTTTATGTATAAAGCCGATAGTTATCAGGAATATAACTCTGTTGGATATAAGGTTTCCTCTGGTCAGTGGTTGCCGGCAAAAGGTGTTGACGGCAGTGATAATATCAAATGGTTTGCCAGCGACGGTTCAATTATTACCGCAATTACGGATTTTGAATGTGCAACCTATGGATGGAAAAATGTTGTTGACGGAAAATATGAATTGATTATTCCGGGATATAGTTATTCTATCAATGGGTATAACGTGACCGTTATAGCGCCTAATGGACAGTCGGTGACATTTAACAGCCATTACGAGCCTTAAATTTGCACTTCTTCTTTAATTAACGTTCTCTCCTTTTGGGGAGAACGTTTTTTTTGTGTGTTTTCTTAAGCAAAGCGTGTATTTGTGCTTGATGTTTAAACTCTTTTTTAACATAATTTATCCTACAATTTAGAGAAGAATTAGGCTCTTTGGTCGTTTTTAGTAGGTAAATTAATGGAAATAAAAAAAACAATAAAACATTTACGGCAAAAAATTACAAAACAACCGTTTGTTTTTGATATGTTGGGCAGACTTGCTGCTTTTTATGTATGGTTGGTCGGAAAAACCGGACAATTTGAAGTCCGTGGTTTGGAAGAGTTTGAAAAACTGACAGAAGAAAATGATGGCGGTATCTTTGTGACCTGGCATGGGCGTGCATTGATGTTGCCGTTTTTTTGGCGCAATAAAAGATTGATGAAAGCGTTGGTTTCTCCGCATAATGATGGGCGGATTATTGCAAAACTTTTGCGTATCTTTCATATTTACAGCATTGATGGGTCTTCAGATAGAAATGCAAGAGCAGCCGCTTTGGATATTGTGCGTGAATTAGAAAAGGGAACGGTCGTTTCGCTTATTTCCGACGGACCTCGCGGACCACGTATGCGTCTTAATAAAAGCGTTATCTATTTTGCTCAAAAAACAGGTAAGCCTATTGTCGGATTTACTTATAGTTCTCAAAATGCGGCGGTAATGAAAAAAAGTTGGGATGCCATGCTTATTCCAAAGTTATTTGCTAAAGGTGAGGTTGCTTCAACTAAGCCGTTATTTGTTCCTCAGGATTTGTCTGAAGAACAAATGGAAGAGTTACGGGTTAATTTTGAAAAAGAACTTAATGATTTAACATTAGCTTTGGATAAAAAATTTGGTTTGCCCGAAATTGTACCAGGGGAAGACAGAAAAAATAAGAGGTAAAAGTATTATACTTTATTTTAGGAGATAATGATGGTTATTGGTATTTATAAAGCACTTATGACTTTGGCATTTCCGATATTGAAAGTGACTTATATCAGAAAAAGAAAAAAGGAAAGAAAAGAACATCCAACGCGCTTTAATGAACGTTTGGGTAATTATAAGGTACCAAGACCTCAGGGAAAACTCTATTGGATGCATGGAGCATCTGTAGGCGAATCTGTTTCAATGTTACCGCTTATTGATAAGTTGTTGAAAGAAGATCCCGAACTTTCAATTTTGGTGACAACCGGAACGCTGACATCTGCTGAAATTATGGCAAAGCGCTTGCCGAAACGCGCTTTTCATCAGTTTATTCCTTTTGATGTGCCGGCGTTTGCTCAAAAGTTGATTAAGCATTTTAAACCAGATGCTGTATTATGGTTTGAGTCTGAACTTTGGCCTTCTCTCTTGTCGGAAATTAAAAAGGCAAAAATTCCGCTCGTTCTTGTTAACGGACGTATTTCCGATAAGTCTTTTGAAACGTGGAAAAAGTTTAAGTTCGTTTCTAAGGAACTTTTGGGGTGTTTTTCTCTTTGCTTGGGGCAATCTGAACAGGATAAAAATCGTTTAATTTTATTGGGTGCGCCTAAAGCTGATTGTGTCGGGAATCTTAAATTTGCGGGAATGCCGTTGCCGGTAGATGAAAGTAAACTGAATGTCTTAAAAGAACAAATCGGTGATAGACCTGTTTTTTTATTAAGCTCAACGCACAATGATGAAGAAGAGCGTTTTGCTTTGTATTTGCCGTGGTTTAAAGATAATGTGGATCGTGTTTTGACGATTGTTGTGCCAAGACATCCTAATCGTGGTGATGATATTGTCAGAATGTATAGATGTCGTTACTTTAATGTGGCGCAGCGTTCCAGAGAAGAGGATATTACTCCGGAAACAGATATTTATGTTGCAGATACTATCGGAGAAATGGGGTTGTGGTATGCGTTGTCTTCTATCAGCTTTATCGGTGGATCTCTTATTCCTCATGGTGGGCAGAATTTCATGGAAGCTGCTCGCGATAAAAATGCAGTGCTTGTTGGACCGAATATGCAGAATTTTGCAGAGATGATGAACAGAGCTCGTTTTTATGATGCGGTTTATCAGGTGGGCTCCGCAGAAGATGCCGTTGAGGAAGCAATTACTTTGTTTAGAGATGAAAACTTGCTTCGTGAACGTCAAGAAAAAGCTTATTTGTGGACGCAAAAAGAAGAAGCGGTTTTAGATGGTATTGTTAATGCTTTAAAGAGAGTATTGAAGTAATGAAAACACCTCGTTTTTGGCAGTCTGATGGAGTTGTTCCCACCTTGTTGACACCGCTTTCATGGGTATATGGGGCAGTGACACAATGGCGTTTGAAAATCAAAACGCCGCATAAATGCAAAGCTAAGGTTATTTGTATCGGAAATATTACAGCCGGAGGGGTGGGTAAAACACCGGTGGCGATGGCTATGGCTGAAAAATATTTGAAAGAGGGAAAAAAAGTCTTTTTTGTAACACGAGGTTATAAAGGTAAACTCAAAAATATTGTGGTGGATTTAGAAAAGCATACACCGGAAGAAACCGGTGATGAACCGCGCTTATTAGCCGGAATTGCGCCGACTATTATTGCTCCTTGTCGTGAGTGGGGAGCGGAAAAAGCCGTGCGCATGGGGGCAGAAGTCATTATTATGGATGATGGATTTCAAAATCCGGGGCTCTATAAAGACGAATCGTGGTTGGTGTTTGATGGTACGGTGGGTATTGGGAACGGAAAAATTATTCCGGCTGGACCTTTGCGCGAAACTTTGGAAACAGGACAAAAACGTGCTAATTATATTTTGATTATGGGCGAAGATAAAACCGGATTGGCAAGACAGTGTCAGTTGCCGGTTTATAGCGGTAAACTTAAGCCTCAACCTTTTTCTTTGGAGAATCGCAGAGTTTTTGCGTTTGCCGGTATTGGTCATCCTGAAAAGTTTTATCAAACGCTTAAAAAAATCGGTTATCAGACGGTTTTGACGAAAGATTTTCCGGATCATCATGCTTATTCCAAAGATGATTTAGATGAACTTCATCGACAAGCTTCCGAATTGGGACTTTCTTTGGTAACTACGGAAAAAGATTATGTGAAATTACCGCAAAGCGCAAAGAGAAATATTTCTTGTTTGAAGGTTAGGGCAGAGTGGGCTCCACTTTTGACTGAAAAAGAGAAAAATTAAAACTCTTAAAAAGTTTGGGAAGGTTGCGGAAATTTTATTTTTTTATTAACTTAAATCTGCTATATTTTTATTAGAAAAAGATTTTCGGGAGAGGTTGTTATGCGCAAATTTCTTGTATCATGTGTGGCGGTGTTCGCTTTCTTTTTGAGTGATGTTCATGTGGTTAGAGCCGAAGATAGCGGATTGCCTCCTGAATTGCAGGGTTTGGGATTATATGATGATTTGTTGCCGATTGGTGCCGGAAATTCGTCTTCTGCGAAAAAGAGAACTAGACAGCAAACGGTTATTCCGTTTATTCGCTCTTCTTTGCCACGGGCTACGTCTGAGGCCGCTCTTTATAATATAACACATCCTGAACAAGTTTTTTGTTATCATGTAACGAGAAAGCCTAAAGATTTTACCGGCTATACCTTAAACAACTTCGCTATTACGGATTACTGCGGCGAACTGGATATGGGGGCAACCTCAACTACTTATGAGGCGCTGTTTACACAAAGCCCAAATATTATTACCGCAACAGCCGCTTGCGCGATTGAGCCGAAAGTAATGCTTAGATTTGTGCGTGGTGTGGATTATACAGATGTGCTTCTTTCTTCTCCTTGTCCATCTTTTACGGTATTTTATGCCGGGAGATATACCGCTTTTAATATTAAACAGGCGGTAATTGATGATATTATCAGTCAGTTTGATAAAGTAACCGAAACGTTTAACTCTCCGGCTCTTTTGAAAAAAACGGTGGCTAATGGTGTTGCTGATACAGATAAAGAGGCAGAGGAATATGAAAAGAAACAAAAAGAAAATATGCCGATTATGAATTGGAAAACAGAGCCGGTGTCGGTTGAAGAGAGTAGTTCGGCTGATGAACAAACAGAAAGTTCTGCCGTACAGCCAAAGGCTAAAAAAGGATGGGGCAATATTAAGCTTAGAATGTAGTGGCTAAAAGGTGTGAAAAAGAGGTGGATGTTATTCCACCTTTTTTGTGAGATACTGCTGATTTTTAAAAAAAATTTAACCACAGTTTAACTTTTCACTTGCTATTTATCGCAAGGCGTTATATCAACGCTTTGTCTGATTTTTTGGCATATGACATTTATCGGTGGAGAGTGTTTAACTGTTGCCGATTTATGCCACACGACTTATCGGATATTAATCGTTTTTTAATTGTGATGAATAATCCCTCGTTCGGAGGGATGTGTTTTGTATTGTGAAAAAAGGTAAGGAAAAAAAGATGCAGGCGGCATTGCAGAATATAGCTGGGATTTTGGTTCAAAAACTTAGCGAATTCGGACATTTTTATAAGAAAAATTTCTGTCCGAAATTGGTGGAAGTTTTAAGTAAAGGATATGATAAAAATAAATTTAAACGTGATACGCTGGCCGGTATGACGGTTGCGGTGGTTTCTATTCCTTTGGCGATGGCGTTGGCGATTGCTTCCGGCGTTACTCCGGCGCAAGGTTTGTATACGGCGATTGTGGCCGGTTTCTTTATTGCGCTTTTGGGCGGGTCAAAATATCAAATCGGCGGACCGACGGGTGCGTTTGTTGTGGTTATTTTTAATGTTATCAAAAATTATGGTACTGAAGGTTTAACCATGACGATGTTGATTGCCGGTGTTATTCTTATTGTTGCCGGATTTTTGAAATTGGGTACTTATATCAAATATATTCCTTATCCGGTGGTTACGGGATTTACCGCAGGTATCGGTTTGATGCTTATTACCACACAAGTTAAAGATTTACTTGGGCTTGAAATGCAAAATGTACCGGCTGAGTTTTTGCCTAAATGGCAGGCTTATTTCCAGAATTTTGGTAATTTTAGTTTTGCTTCGGTGACGATTGCTCTGTTTTCTTTTGGTGCGATTTTTTATGTTCGTCATAAATTCCCGAATTTACCGGCTTATTTGGTTGCTGTGGTTGGTGCAACAATTTTGGTTGCTGTTTTTGCAATGTTTTCAGCTGCGCCTGATACTATCGGTTCTAAGTTTGGTTCTATTCCTCACTTCTTGCCAGCACCGCAAATTCCTAGCTTTGACTTAAACTTGATGTTCAAAGTCTTTCCGAGTGGCTTGACGATTGCTTTCTTGGCAGGTGTCGAATCGCTTTTGAGTGCAACGGTGGTTGATGGTATGAGCGGTGATAACCATAACTCTAATGCCGAATTGATTGCAGAAGGTGTGGCTAATTTGATGAGCATGTTGTTTATGGGAGTGCCTGCTACCGGTGCGATTGCTCGTACGGCTACAAACTATAAATCCGGCGGTTATTCTCCGATGGCCGGTATTATGCAATCTGTTATTTTGCTGTTGTTTATGTTGTTGCTTGCCGGTGTGGCTAAGTTTATTCCTCTGGCTTGTTTGTCGGCCGTATTGGTTTTAGTGGGATGGAATATGCTTAATTTGACTAAGATGTATTATCTTTTGAAAGGGGCAAAAGGCGATGCCATTACTTTGGTTGTGACATTGTTGTTGACGGTGTTGGTGGATTTGAATACCGGTATTTCTGTCGGCTTTATTCTTTCCAGCATTATCTTTATGCACCGTATGAGCCGTGAAATTGAAATTGAAACCGATGAGAAGGCCTTGGTTTATCAGGGCGGTGGACGTGATTTGTCACAAGTTTTGCATGAACAAGGTGTGATTTCTCTTCGCTTCTCAGGGCCTCTTTTCTTTGGTGATGCTTTGGATGTTACTCGCTTTTTACAAAAACTGAAAGCTGAACCCAAAATTATCATTATTCGTATGGGGTATGTGCCGATGGTTGATATTAGTGGTGCAAACGCTTTGGTGGGCTTTATTGAAAGAGTTAAGAAAAAACATGGGGCAAAAATTATTCTTTCAAACATTAAAAAGCAACCACGTCGTATGTTGCATGAGGCGTTCTTGCAAAATGGATTGACCTGGCATGATATTTCTACCGCGACAACTTTTGAAAATGCGCTTAAAATTACCAGACGTTATCTCAGAATGAAAAAACGTCAAGAAGCGCAGTTGAGCGGTCAGAGTGCTGCAGAATAATCTCAACAGATATTGTTTTGCAAACGTGGAGGAAGCTCTCTCTTTAGGTGCGCTAAAGGGAGGGCTTTTTTTATGTATGTTTTGCGGTGATGTTGCGGTTTTGTTCTTTTAGCTTTACATTTGGCTTTTTCTTGCTATAATCCGCCTATGTTTTAATGGTGGGCGGTGCTGATGAATTTGGTTAATCAACAAGAAGTTAATGCGTTGAAAGCGATTTCCAAATCGGTGAAAGATTTGGATGAACTCAATCTTGTGCAACGTAAATTGTTTGATAAAATTGAGCATACGCACAATAATATTTTTATTCAAGGGCAAGCCGGAACCGGTAAATCCACGTTTATCAAATATCTTAAAAAACACTCTAAAAAACGTATTCGTTTGGTGGCGCCGACGGCTATTGCCGCGCTTAATATTGAAGGGGCAACCATCCACTCTATGTTTACGCTGCCGTTAAGCGATTTTTTGATTATGCGTGAAGTGCTTTCTTCTAAACGACGTAAACTTAAATCTATTTTGAAAAAAACGGATATTCTCATTATTGATGAAGTATCTATGGTGCGGCCGGATATTTTGGATGCAATAGAAGCGCTTTGTTGTCAGGCGAGGGGGAATTTGGCGCTGTTTGGCGGATTGCAGATTATTCTCATCGGGGATTTGTGTCAGTTGCCGCCGATTATTAAATCTTCTGCAACCGAGGCGTTTCGTTTGGAATACGGAACACGCGAACCATACTTTTTTGATGCGAAATCGTATCAGAAAGGTGCGTTTGAAAAAATTGAACTGACGGAAGTTTATCGGCAAAGTGATAAGGAACTTTTGCAATATTTGCAGAATTTGCGTCGTGATGAAAATATTGCAGAAACGGTTGATTATTTTAATCGCTCTGAAACTTATTCTCCGGATTTTATGAATACGGCCATTACCATTACGCCTTATCGTGCGGTCGCTGAGGGAATTAATCGGAGACGGTTGGCAGCGCTTGAAACAGATGCTAAAGATTATGAAGCGCAACTTAACGGTTCGTTTGAAAAAATGCAAGACACACCTTCGCCTAAAACTTTAACTCTTAAAGAGGGGGCGTTGGTCGTGTTTAATAAAAACAACTATCCTGATTATATCAACGGTACATCTGGTATTGTTGAAAAACTTGAAGACCGTTATATCATTGTGCGGTGTCTTCAGGATAATAAATTTATTACCGTGCGACGTGAAGAATGGAAATCGTTTGCTTATGATGTTAATGAAGAAACCGGCGAAGTTACCGAAAAGGAAACGGGTTCTTTTATTCAATTTCCGTTGCAACTGGGGTATGCGCTAACTATTCATAAAGCACAGGGTAAAACTCTTGACCGTGTGATTGTGGATATTGATAGGGGCGCTTTTGCACATGGGCAACTTTATGTGGCGCTTTCTCGTACACGTAAAAAGGCGGATATGTTGATTAAACACGGGCTGTCGGAAGATGATATTATTTTTTCGGAACGTATTAAAAGTTTTTTGCGTTGATGGTTTTTCCGTTATATCTTTGAGGGGATAATGAGGGGGGGATTTTTTCGCTGATAAAATGGAAAAAATTGAAATTTATTTTATTTTTAGAGCTTTTCTTAAGACTTCATTTAGATATTGACGCTTAAACTAGGTGCAATATATTTCATTAGTTTTAGTGTAACCTTTTCAGATGGGAATTTTAATATGTGGTCTATGTGGTCTTATGCACCGGAAACCGTGCCGTTGAGAGCTGCGGCAGCGTTTGCTTTGGCTTTAATTGTTTCGCTTTTAACCGGCGGAAGATTAATTGAATTTTTAAAAGGGCATGAAAAGGGCGGTCAGCCTATTCGTGGTGACGGACCGAAATCGCATATTGAAGAGAAAAAAGGTACGCCGACAATGGGTGGTTTGCTCATTTTGGGCACAAGTTTGCTCGCTATGCTGTTGTTTGCTAATGTTAAACAGCACTTCGTATGGATTTCTATGTTGGTGTTGCTGGTGTATGGTTTGACCGGTTTTGCAGATGACTATGTTAAAGTTAAAAAACAGACACCGAATGCTATGACGGCAAAAATGAAACTCTTTATCCAATTTATGGCGGCGGTTTTGGCGGTTAATGTGATTGCGGCGGCTACTCCTAACTCTATTGAAAGTCAGCTCTTTATTCCGTATCTGAATTGGTCTTTCCAACTTTCTTGGGTGTATATTCCGTTTGCGGTTTTGGTTATTTCCGGTGCGTCAAACGCTGTTAACCTTAGCGATGGTTTGGATGGATTGGCGGCAGGAATGCTCGCAATTGTCTTTTCTGTATTTATGATTTTTGCTTTTGCAACCGGATATCCGGTATTTAATGAAACCGCTTTTCCATATGTGCAAAAAAGCGCAGAAATGGCTGTGGTTTGCGCAGCACTTGCCGGAGCGTGCATCGGATTTTTGTGGTTTAATCTTAAAAAGGCGCGTGTGTTTATGGGTGATACCGGCTCTCTTGCATTAGGTGCTGTACTTGGTGTTATTGCCGTTATTTTGAAACACGAAATCTTATTGGCGATTGTGGGTATTGTGTTTGTGGTTGAAACCGTTTCAGTTATGATACAGGTGCTTTATTATAAAAAAACCGGAAAACGCTTCTTTAAAATGGCGCCGATTCATCATCACTTTGAACAACTTGGTTGGAGTGAAGTGAAAGTTGTTTATACATTTTGGGCAGTTACGATTCTTGCTTCTTTTATCGGTTTATTGGCTTTAATCTAAGCAGGGAGCGAGTTGAGGATGTTTTCTTTTGCAAGACATAGTAAAAGTAAAATTTCCAACTGGTGGTGGACGGTTGATAAAGTCAGCTTTTCGTTGACGATATTCTTAATCTTTATTGGGGCGATGTTGGTTCTATCCGCAAGTCCTTCTGCCGCACACCGCGACCGTTTAGCCGATGATTTTGCATTTATTAAAAAGCAAGGGGTGTTTATTTTTGCCGGTTTGGTATTGATGATTGGTATTTCCATGCAGAGCTTGCGTACAATCCGACGTCTGGCCGTGTTTGGCTTTTTATGCGCTTTTGTCGGCGTTATTCTGACTTATGTGGTAGGAGATGCGACCAAAGGTGCGGCAAGATGGATTAAATTTGCCGGCTTTTCTTTGCAACCTTCTGAATTTATTAAACCGGTGTTTATTGTGGTGACGGCGTGGTTGTTGGATGCTAATAAGAAAATTGAAGACTTTCCGGGGATGACGTTGTCGGTCGTTTTGTTTCTTATTACCGCACTTTCTGTTTTCGGACAGCCGGATTTGGGCATGACCGTGCTTATCTCCGGTGTGTGGGCATTGCAAATGGTTTGGGCCGGAATTCCTGTTTGGCTTATCGCAACTCTCTTTTCAGCCGGTTTGGTTTTGGTGACAGGTTCTTATTTCTTTTTAGCTCATGTGCGTGATCGTATTGATAGATTTTTGGCTTCTGAAAATGAAATTGGTTCGCAAATTCAAAAATCTATGGACGCTTTTGCTAATGGTAATCTGCTTGGCAGAGGTCCGGGGGAAGGGTATGTTAAGATGACGCTTCCTGATGTGCATACAGACTTTATTTTCGCATTGGCCGGTGAAGAATATGGTGTGTGGTTGACGTCTATTATTGTGGCAATTTTTGCCGTTATTGTCGTTCGCTCCATGACCATTTCCATGCGTGATAATAATCTGTTTGTTATGTATGCGGCTTCGGGACTTGCGGCTTCTATCGGCGGACAGGCTATTGTTAATATGTGTTCGGCTTTGCAATTAATGCCGGCAAAGGGTATGACACTGCCGTTTGTTTCTTATGGTGGTTCTTCCATGCTCGCCAGCTGTATCGCAATGGGGATGCTGTTGGCATTAACGCGTAAAAATGCAACTTCTGAGGATAAAGATAACGGATAGACTTGTTTGTCCGGTTTAAGTAAATAAATATAATTCGGGATAACCGAACAATGAAAAAAGGAGAAAAATAATGTTTGGGCGCTTATTCGGGGCAAAAACGGCAATTTATGACAGCTTGCCGGAAGTTAGAGGAAAATATATTGAAAATGCTAAACTTGCCAAACATACGTGGTTTGGTGTCGGTGGCCCAGCGGAGGTTTTGTTTTTGCCTCACGATGCAGAAGATTTATCCGCTTTTTTAATTCGTAAGCCTGAGAGTATTCCGGTTACAATTATCGGTGGTGGTTCTAATTTGCTTATTCGTGACGGCGGAATTCCTGGGGTTGTTGTTAAATTAGATGCACCGGCATTTCGTCAATGTTCTATCAACGGAACCGAGGTTACGGTTGGTGCCGGTATGAAAAACAGTGATTTGAAAAAAACATTGGTTGAAAATGGTATTGGCGGATTGGAATTTGTTTGTTCTGTTCCGGGGCGTATCGGTGGTTTGCTTCGTACTAATGCAGGTTGTTTTGGTAAAAGTATTTCTGATGTGTTTGTTAAAGCGCATATTATGAATGAGTGGGGGAGAATATACGAAACAACTGCGGAAGATTTTAATTTTTCGTATCGCTCCAGTATGTTTCCGGAAGATTGGATTATTCTTGATGTGACACTTAAAGGGGTAAAAGCTGAACCTCAAGAAATTAAAAATACAATGGATGAGCAACAACGTTATCGTATGGAACATCAGCCGATTAATAAAAAAACGGCGGGGTCAACGTTTAAAAATCCTGAAGGATTGCAGGCGTGGAAACTTATTAAAGAAGCTGGTTGCGCCGGACTTAAAGTCGGTGGAGCGGAGGTTTCTGACAAACACTGTAATTTCTTGATTAATCGTGGAACGGCAACTGCGGAAGATATTGAAGAATTAGGCGAGTTGATTATTGAAAAAGTTAAAGAAAAAACGGCGATTACTTTGGAGTGGGAAGTGCGTCGTATGGGTGTTAAAAAATAAAAGGTAAAAAAGTCAACGAAGATGGTAACAACGGCTGATAATAATTTGAATTTGCAAGATTTGCGTGTTTATCCGATACATGAATGGGTGTATCGGTTGGTTGGTGTTGTTGTTGCCTTCTTAATTATCTTATCGCTTTCACTTACTGCCGTAACTGTCAGAGATAACGTGATTTCTGTGCAATTTGATAAATTGATGCAGGCTGTTTATAAAATTTCTGCTGATTATGGGCTTTATGTTGAAGATGTGATTGTGGAAGGTAATCACAGAACTTCATACGAAGATTTAATTCAGGCGCTTAATCTCTCTGAAAATGAAAGTATTTTGGGTGTGGATATTGAAAAATTGCAAAATCAAATTGAGCAATTAACTTGGGTGCGCAGTTGCGTGGTTAAGAGAAGTTTCTTCCCCAATAATATTCTCGTTAATATTCAAGAGAGAGAAGTGAAAGCTATTTGGCAATATGAGGGGCGCTATTATCCGGTGGATACCGAAGGTAATGTGATTGAAGTGGAAGATTATGAGCCTGATGCGCCTATTCTTGTTTTAACCGGCGACGGGGCTCCGCATCATCTAACGGAACTTTTGAGCGTTTTGGCTACTGATAAAGAATTGGAAAGCAGAGTTAAAGCGGCAGTTTTTGTTTCTAATCGTCGGTGGAATTTGATTTTTGATAATGTCAATAACGGAATTGTGGTTAAACTGCCGGAAAAGAAATTTGCCGAAGCATATCAAAAAATTGCATTATTGAATAAAAGACAGGGAATTTTTAAACGTAAATTAACTTCCTTTGATGTAAGATACAAAAATAGAATAATTGTTGATATTGATAAATCTGTTGAAGATTTGATGCTTAAAAGATAACAAAGTAAAGGGATTGCAATGAACCATTCTTTTAACAGATCGCCAATCGTGGCTGCTTTGGATATTGGTACGTCTAAGGTTTGCTGTATTATTGCCAAAATTACAAAAGAAAAAAGAGTTTCTATTTTGGGCTATGGCTATAATGCGGCAAAAGGAATTAAAAACGGCGTGGTTACAGATGTTAATCAGGCTACAATCGCTGTATGTAATGCCGTAGAAGCCGCTGAACAAATGGCTAATGAACGCATTACTAACGTGATTGTTAATGTTTCCGGTGACAGAACACGCAGCGTCATCAGAAGTTCTTCTATTTCTTTACATAAAAACAGACCTGTTTCCGAAGAAGATGTTAAAAAGGTTACCGATAAAGGTTTGATGAAAGTTAATGTGGAAGGGAATGAGCCTATCCATTTCTTAACGATGGGATACCATGTTGATAATGGTGAAGAAGTTAAAAATCCTATCAGCATTTATGGTGATACGCTTAACGTGAATATTCTTTTGGGACTTTATCCGAAACCTATGTATAAAAACTTGGCGACGGTGGTTGAAAGTTCTCATTTGGATATTGATATGAAAGCCTTTTCCGCATACGCATCAGGCTTGTCTTGTTTGGTGGATGATGAAAAAGAATTAGGTGCGACAATTATTGATATTGGCGGCGGTACAACCAGCATTGCGACATTTAAAAACGGACATCCGGTTTATTTCTCTTCTATTCCGGTGGGCGGTATTAATGTTACCAACGATATTGCGCTTGGTCTTACCACTTCATTCAATTATGCTGAAGAAGTGAAAAATCGTCATGGTTGCGCTTTCCTCATTAGCCAAGATGAACAAGAAATCATTAATGTTTATCCGGTAGGTGAAGAAGACGACAGCAATATTAAACAAATTTATCGTTCCGATTTGATTAATATTATTTCTCCTCGTATTGAAGAGATTTTTGAATTGGTTGGTCGTAAACTTGATGAAGCCGGTTATAAAAATACTGCTTCTCATAGAGTGGTTTTAACCGGTGGTGCGGCTCAGCTTCCGGGGATGCGTGAAGTGGCCAGTATGGTGCTTGATAAACAGGTGAGAATCGGCAGACCGCGTAATATTGAAAATATTCCTCAGGTACTGCATAATCCGACTTTCTCTACCGCGCTTGGATTGCTCTTGTTTGCGGTTAATAATGCGGAGCGCAAAATTGTCAAAAAGGTTAATGTTAGTTCCAATACCGATGGAATTTTTGCAAAAATTTTGGAATTGTTTAAAAAAACTTGCTAGTCGGTAACTAAAACTTAATTTATTTAAAGCTAAAATCCTTTTAAAAATAGATTTTAGCTTTTTTTATATATACGGAGATAATAATATGGCAATTAAATTAGCTGTCGGTGATACAAGTTTTACTCATTTGAAACCACGAATTACGGTTATCGGTGTCGGTGGCGGCGGCGGTAATGCTATCAGCAATATGATGGCGAAAAATTTGGAGGGTGTTGACTTTGTTGTCGCTAATACCGATGCGCAGGCGTTGGCTCTTTCTCCGGCAACGCGTAAAATCCAATTAGGCCTTGAAATTACTCAAGGTTTGGGCGCTGGTGCAAGACCGGAAATCGGTAGAATGGCAGCGGAAGAAGCCAAAGAAGATATTGAAAAAGAATTGGCAGATTCCAATATGGTATTTATTACTGCCGGTATGGGCGGCGGTACTGGTTCGGGTGCTGCTCCGGTTGTGGCTAAAATCGCTAAAGAAAAAGGAATTTTAACGGTCGGCGTGGTTACTAAACCTTTTGCTTTTGAAGGCAAGAAAAGAATGGAAAACGCTGAGTCCGCTCTTGAAAACTTTATTAAAGAAGTTGATAGCATTATCGTTATTCCGAACCAGAACCTCTTTAGAATCGCTGATAAAAATACAACACTTAAAGACGCTTTTGTTAAAGCTGATGAAGTGCTTTATGACGGTGTTCGCTCCATTACGGATTTGATGATTATGCCGGGGTTGATTAATCTTGATTTTGCTGATGTTAAACGCATTATGGAAGATAAAGGTAAGGCAATTATGGGAACCGGCGAAGCTGAAGGCGAGGATAGAGCTCGCGTGGCTGCCGAACAGGCTCTTTCTAACCCAATTCTTGACGATTGCTCTATGAAAGGGGCTAAAGGCGTGCTCATCAATATTACCGGTGGTTCTGATATTACTTTGATGGAAATTGATGAGGCCGTTAATATTATTCGTGAAGAAGTTGATGAAGATGCTGAAATTATTTTTGGTTCAAGTTATGATGATTCTTTGTCCGGCCGTATTCGTGTTTCTATTGTGGTTACAGGTATTGACGATGATGCGCCGATGCAGGTTTTGAAACCAAAAGAAATGAGCGAATATGTTGATTTAGACGCAGGACAAGAACTTGAAAACAACGAACCGGTTATGGAAAATGTTGTTGAAGAAGAAGTTGTTGTTGCCGAAGAAAATCCGATTGAACTTGATAATGTGGTTGAGTTGACGTCTGCTAAAAAGACTTCTGCTCCTAAACAAGAAGAATTTGCCGCTCTTAAAACTGAGGAAGAAAACGAAGAACCTCACACATCTTCCGCTTTGTTTAACGCTATTATCAATAAGCCGGTTGTCGCTAATGCAGAAGAAGCTGCTCAGGTTAAATCTGAATTAGCAGAAATTAAAGTTGACAGAGCTTTTGCTCCAACCGCTCGGGTTAAAATTATTGAAGAAGAACCGCAACTCTTCCCTGATCAGGGTGAGGTAGAACTTCCTCGTGAAAGAAAGGCTCGTGAAGAAGCTCAGGCTATGATTCAAGAGGAGCCGGAAGAACCTTCTCGTCAACGCTTTATTGATAAAATCTTGGGTATTTCTCGCGCTAAGGCTAAAAAGCCGGTGAAACCCGTGATTGTTCCGAAGTTTGATGAAATTGAAGATTTTGCTGAAAAAGAAAGCTCCAATGATGATGATTTGGAAATTCCGTCTTTCTTGCGTCGCAGATAATTTTTAGAACTGCAAACAATGTATAAACCTCCCGCTTAAGGGAGGTTTTTTTTGTGCCAGAGAGTGGGAAAGTATTAGTGATGATTAACTTGTCATTGTTAGAAGATTTGTTTTTATATCGCAAAAAAAACTCCCCGATAAATTTAACTATCGGGGAGCTTTGTTTTATGATGTTGGTAAGAGAATATGTACAGTACTGTACATTTTTTCTCTTACATTTTGCCGATATTGCGAACGACTACAGCGTACCAATCCGGCCATTTTTTGCCCGGAACTTTCACACGAATTTGGGACCATTTCGGGCAGACGTTTACATAGAAATGCTCCGTATCATTATAGAGTTCTTCTATATCTTCGCAGCTTTGGAAATAAGCGTTTGGTTCCATTTGAGCTATTTCTACCAATTCCGGCAGACGAGGGCATTTCAATACATAATCGCCACCTTTGCCTTCGGCTATCTTTTCATAACCCGACAAATCAATATGGTAGATTTTCTGACGTTGCAATTTATAACCAATTGTATTTAAAACATCTTTTTTTTGCTCCAATTCGCTCTCTGATGCGTTAATCAATTCATCCCATGAGCTAAAACCTACCATCTTGGCCAATAAATGTTGCGCTTTCATTAAAGAGAAATCGTTGCAGTCCACATCAAAATCGCTTATAATCGCATTGACATCAAAAAATCTTGGCGCACAAATGTATTCTTCATCATTTTGCATGAAGTCTAATTTTATGTCATGGAAGAGATTTTTGGCTTGGAGCTTGAAGTAATCTATATTCTTGTTTCTCATAATATAATCCTTTTTATACCAGAAGCCTTTTACCTTATGGATTGCGCCTGTACCCTGTATCAGATAAAAGTAACTTCTGAGGGTTATACTATGAATTGCCGGATGATGAAATCTTTACACAGGCGAGCGCGCGCTCCGGCTAGCTACTTGGTTTAGTATAGATATTTTGCACTAAAAGTCAAGTTTAAAAAAATCTTGCTTGATGAAATAAAAAAAGAGGGACAAATCAGCCCCTCTTTTTTGTATTCTCTCTCTTTCTTAAATTAGAAAGCGTATCTTAAACCTACAGTGAATTCATCCAAAGAATCTAACTGAGAGCTGTGTACCCATGCGTGGTGATACATAACTCTAACTGTAGCGTTTTCGGTCATAGCGTATTGTACGCCGGCACCTAAACGTTCAGCATAGCCACGGTCTGTTCCTAAGCCGTTGTCGCCTTTTAATTTGTAGTTAGCAAGACCAGCGGAACCAACGAGTTCCCATCTACCAGAACAACCTAATTGTTGGAACACCAACGCATCAATACCATAACCACTGATACGTGTGTCGTTAGTAGACTTGTGTTCTTTCAAACCAGCATTGTAGAATGCTTCCAAACCGAAACGGTCTGTTCTGCCGCCGATTACACCGGACAAAGACCAATCTTTGCTGCTTACTTGTACAGAAGAATCTGTATCAACGATTGCATAGTTTGCATCTAAACCAACATAAGGGGTTACATCAATAGCTTCTGCGTTTGCAGCAACCATGCCGGCAAGTCCTGCCAATAATAAAACTTTCTTCATTTAAGTTTCCTCTCAAAAGTTTATGTAATTATCGTTATTTTTAGAAACGATAACATAACTTTAGTAGATATTTCTTTATTTGCAAGCAAAATTTGCACGTTACTTGAGGATATTTCTGTTTAATTGGGGTAAAAACGCTATTAACGTTTAAGGCGATGACGTACGGATTCCTCAAAAACACGCAACGGATTGGATAATTCTACCGGATGAAGATGTTGCGGTTCTATCTTCATATATGTGGTTAAATTGACGAATTTATCAAAGTCCAGCGCATATTTCGGGGTCATTAATTGATACATGTTCAGGCAGTCAATACGAATGTTTGGATTGATGTATATGCCTGATGAACTGATGGCGGTCGGAATTTGAGCACTGATGGTTTCACAACAAGAATAACTGTCTATTGTGTGAACAACCAATGTGTTTGGATAACCTAAAATTCCGGGGTAAATGTTGCCGATTATTGCATGAGCTTTGAAATCGTCTTCGTATCTGCCGGAGTAAATACGCCACATTTGTTGTTCTTGTTCATTAGCGGCAATGCGTTTGCAGTTATGAAAAACAATGTGTGGTTCATCTTTGGTGTGCTCATATAAAAATTCGGTTACATCATTTGGGGTGCGTGGTCCGTTTACAATCGCCACACCGTATCCTTGGCGACTTAGAGTTTGACATTTTTCCAGTAAACTTCTGGCGTAATTTAAATCAAACACAATTTCTGAACCTTCAACACGTCCGCCAAGGCAGATTGTAACATGTTTGCGGCTTTTTATGTAACTCTTGATTTTACGAATTTGCGCTTTTACAAGCTTGTTTTTGTCGTTGGCTTTTTCTGCCAAAGTGTTTTCTAAGGTTTCTTTTTTTGTTTTCACAATATCGGCATTGAATTTGTGGATGGTGCCAACAGTGATGAGCGTTTTATTGCGCAATTCTTTATTTTGCAATAGTCTTAAACGTGTGTAGAAAGTTAGTAAATGCTTGGGTACGTTTATTAAATCAACGTATTTGTAGTTATGCGCTTTACTGGTTAAAACACAAGTAAAAACTGAGCCGAGTTGATGTTCTTTATAATATTCTTTGACGGCTTTGCATAAATTGTCCACGTTCTTTTCCGGTGTTTGACTTTCGGTCATATTATATGCGGTGATAAAGATTTGCGGTGCTGTCTTTTTTTTGTTGAGATAAATATCCAACATTTTGAAGATTTGTTCTTTGAATTTTTTGTAGCTACTGAAATGATTAAAACAGCAGGGCAGGCGCATATCACTTAATTGGGAAATACCTTCCGGAAGTAAAAAGCATTTTTCCGGTGCAGGAGCTTTGGCATTAGAGCTATGGAGAATGGTTAAGGCGCCGATGAGTTGGTTTTGATAACCAAGATCCGGTGTGCCCATCGCAAGTGCACTTAAATTTGTAATTTTCTTCATGAAAGGTTTCCTTATTTGAGTTGTGATAACTTATTTAATGCCTAAGAAAGATTTTGCGCACCAGAATAATTTGTTGAGCATTGCGTCTTCACTTTTATCTTTAATGTTATTTTCCGGAAGTTTGTTTAAGATAATTTTGACGTCAATTTGTGGTTTCGCATTGATAATTGACAACATCTTAATGAAGCTGGTTAAAATGATGGTATTTTCCATATTGCCGGCTTTAAATACATATTTTTTACCATTGCTTGGTAGGTGGAGCGTTAATGTGTTTTTGATGTAATCTGTTTGGGTTTCAAGTCCTAAGTAACTGAGAGATTCAATATCCTTATACATCTCTTTTACGTCCATCTTCATTAAGCGCAATGTGTAAACGGCGGCAATGGTAAATGCAAAAAAGTCACGATATTTTTCCATGGCTTCACGAAAGTCCGCTACTTTGAAAATTGCTTGGCGCGGAGCCGGTGTGTTATCACGGCCAACAATGCTTAAAAGAGCGGCAAATATCATCATGCAGTCATTTTCTTGGGAGGGGACGATGATGATGTTTTCTTCATCTTGGTAGCGGTTGGCTAAAGTTTTTGCAGTTTGCAACAACCAATTGAAATCAATGGATACGTTGGTTTCAAGATTAAAGATTGGATAAATTTGTCCTTGAAATGTGGTTTCTTTATTTTCATCAAAAATGATTTCCATTGTTTGTTCCTTTCCTTACATCTTGAGTTATTGGCTTTGTTTCACCTTATAAAATATTTGCTAATAAAGATTTAAATATGGAAAATATTTTTCGTTTTATTTGCAGATGTATTGACAGGTCTGTCGGGAGGAGGTATAAATGTTGTCATAATAGGTTAAAGTGTTTGTATATCCCAAATTTAGCTCTCGGTTTGAGGGCTTTTTTTGTGGGCAATTTACAAATGGATAATCCTATTTTTAACCAAGAGCTACGATGTTTTTTTTCGTGGCTCTTTTTTGTTTTAATTTTTGTTATGAAAGGAAAAATCATGACTTTTTCATATAATTTTGATGATGATATTCTTGAACATCAACGACTTGTGGATGCGGATAATGAATTGGAATTGAAAAGATTGTTGCGAAAATATGGCTCATTAGAGGGAATTGAAAAAAATGCAGATATTCGAGATTCAATGGCTTATATGATGGCTAATCAAAATGGGCTGGCTCAGAAAGTCTTAACACAAAAAACTGGAAATTCGCTTTTATCATCCCAAGGCACACAATACGCTAAAAATGATAGGGCTAACCATGCCATTGATGCCACTGAAGTTACAGGTAATTTGAGTGCAGAGCATGAATCTGGTTCAAGACCTTATGCTCTTGGGCATGATAATGGTGGGGGATATAGTTATGGTTTATATCAGATAGAGACTAAACATGGAACAATGCTAGATTATATAAAATATATCAATAAGCTTCCCCAATATAATCATTTTGCCAAAACTCTTATTGATGCAGGAGGATATGAAGGAGCATATTCTGGTTCAGAACGATTTAAAGCGGCTTGGAAAAGCTTATCTCAAGATGAGCTTTTTAATCAATCTCAGAGACAGTTTATATTAGATAAAAAATTGCAACCTGTAATAAATTTCACAAAGAAAATTAAAGGTTTTAATGTTGAAAAAAGGCATCCAATTATTAAAGAGGTTTTATATTCTTTGGCCACGCAACATGGAAATAAAGGAGCTCCCTTTCTTTTGCAAAATGCTTTAGGAAATGATGTTTCTTATTTGGATGATGCCGCAATCATTAATAAAATCTATGATGAACGTAGCAAGGTTGATAAGTATTTTTCTAGAGAAACAAAGAAGGTAAGAGATAATATTTTGTATTATCGATTACCAGCAGAAAGACAAGATGCGTTGCGAGCATTGCAAGAATAGTTTTTTATTGCTCGATAATCAGATTTCTATACAGTGTTTGATAATGTAGGACGTCATATAAGATTTCTTCATATTGGCGTCCTAGTATAATATCATTTTGGGCACGTCCCATATATCCTGTATCATCTTGATTATATAGGATGTTATAGAAAGTCAATGTTCCTGTTTCAATATTATCAAGTGCCACAAGCATTTTATTACTACCTTCTGGTGAAAAGACTTGTTTAATTTCTTGTATGATTATATTTTTAAGACATTGATGATATTTTCGTGCATATTGTTTGGCGTTATCATTCGTGTATGATAATACTTTGCTTAGAGCTTTTTTATCTTCCGGATATACTTCTTTAAAACATTTGTCCATATAGAAATCTGTTAGTTCTCTATCTTTATCTTGTGTAATTTCTTCCTTTTGTGCAAGGGCGGAATTGGACAGTAAACTTATTCCCAGGATTGTACTCAAAAATATTTTATATCCTATCTTTTTCATCTTTTCTCTCTTTTGTTGATTTTAATGGTATTTTATAGAGAAATGTTGAATTTATCGTTAAAGAGATAAGTTTTTTGTCAGTATGAAAAATATTTTTCTTTATTTTCAGATATATTGACAG
>CALXPU010000018.1 GCA_944390455.1 uncultured Alphaproteobacteria bacterium
TCTCTACAAATTGCATATCTTTATTATATCGCCGACTTTTTATTCATCCACCACTAAAGTGGTGGTTTTCTACAAGGAATTAATAAATAAAAGGCTGACTAATTGTCAGCCTTTTAACTTGAGATTACTTTAGTTATGATAAGACAAGTGTCCGTTTTCTAACTTTGCATGTCCTCCCAACGGAATGGTTAACAATGGCGCGGAGTGTCCAAAGTCTACATTTGCTAAAATCGGCAAATTCTTTAATTCTTCTTTGGTGTTTAAGATAAACTCCAGCCCTTCTCTGGTTACTTTGGAACCTTTTTGGAAACGACCAATAACAATACCTTTTACATTTACAAAGTCATCTTGATAAATCAGAGCTTGTAAATTACGTTCAAAATCCGCCAATGAACTTCCTTCGGTGTCTTCTATAAACAATACGGTATCTTTTTCAAATTTCGGACGGAAAGATGTGCCTAAAAGCAAATTATATGTTCCTAAATTTCCTCCGATAATGGTTCCTTCTGCCACACCATTGTGAATATTCCAATAGCCTTCATTTGCCTCAAACTCGCGTTTTTCTTGATCTAAGAACCATAAGTCATCACTCCAGATTTGGGATGGCTCTATATCATCTTTACCATCTTCTATCAGCATTTTGATAAAATGCTCAAAGGTATAATCGCAACCTTTTTTCATACCTAATGAACTAAAATGCGGACCATAGTATGTAATCATCCCCGTTTTTGCCAATATTGCATTTTCCAACGCCGTAATATCCGAAAACCCGCAAAAGACTTTCGGATTTTGACGAATTAAATCATAATCCAAATATTTTAGCAGTTGATTTGAATTAGCTCCCCCGATAATGGTCATAATCCCTTTAACGCTTTTATCTGAAAACGCCGTATGGATATCTGAAACTCTTTTCTCTATGGAACTTGACCCCATATAATCCCAATTTTCATCAATTGCATTTGGGGCAAACACAACTTCCAAACCTAAACTTTCTAAGCGTTCTTTGGCGATTTCTCTTACATCCTGACCGATTATCTTCACACCTCTTGCCGGTGCAATAATCATAACTTTATCGCCTTTTTGTAGTCTGTTTGGTATAATCTTTTCCATTTCTCTCCCTTTCTTTTACTGTTCTTGTTCTATATCTTCTACATTGTCTTCATCTTCTTCCCAATGAACATGAAGTGTTGTCACCGGTTTGATATCCGTTGCGCTTAAAACTCGGCGGCGAATTTGTCCGCGGATGAAATCTTCTGCGGCGTTGCGGTTTGGCTTTTCGGATAATTTTTGTTCTATCAACGGTTTTACTTGTTTCATTATCTCTTCATGCAAGATAAACCATTCGTTTTCTTCTAAAATATCTATAGAGCTGAACTGAAGCGATTTTAATTTGAAATCTTTGCTTATGACTGCCGATATAAACAGCGTGCAATTAAACATTATCCGACGGCGATTTTTAACTAACTCAGAGCCCAGAGATACACTTCTGCCTCTGTCTACACCCATTATTTCCGCCACTATCTGCTCTATCATTTCTATCTTGTGGTCATGGTATAAACAAATGTCTCCATTCTGCGCAGAGAACACATCATCTACCCCGCAGCTCTTCGCAAATTTTTTATGCTCTCTGATGAATTTTTTATCGCCATGCACCGGCAATACAATCTTTGGATTTAATAACTCATACATGGCTTGTAAATCTTTTTTGCACGCATGGCCTGATGTATGTACTAAATAATCTTCTTCCGTGATTAAATTAGCACCTTTGGCTAAAATCTTTTCTTGCAAACGCTCAATTTTATCTTCATTTCCGGGGATGATTTTGGATGAAAATATCACATTATCTTCCGCTGCTAATTTAATATATTTGTTTTCATCATTGGCAATCATTGTCATAGCACTACGATAATTTGCTTGTGAACCGGTACAAATATATAGAGCCTTATCTGACGTGATACCATCCACTTCTTCTATGCTATGTATGTCGCCATATTCACTTAAATAGCCACATTGTTTTGCTATCTTTACATTTGTCACCAAACTTCTACCCGCTAATATCGGTGTTCTGCCGGCGGCTTTGGCGGCTAAAATTAAACTTTCTAAGCGCATAATATTAGATGCGAAACATGTGGCAACAATTCCTCCTTGCAACTCTGGAATTATTTTTATCAGATTTTCACGCACATCTTCTTCACTTGCCTGTGGTTCATCCACCATGACATTGGTTGAATCGCAAACAAATATATCTACGCCCTCTTTTGCTGCTCTTTCTAATGATGCAAAATCTGTTTTTACCATTGATAACTTATTATCATCAAAGCGCCAATCTGTTGCGTGCATAATGTTGCCATACGGCGTTTTAATGAATAAAGCTGATGTTTCCGGTATTGAATGTGCAATCGGAATGAACTCTATTTCAAAGTGTTCTAATTTTATCACTCTTTCTTTATTTACAGAAACCAGCGGTACTATATCTTGCAACTTATATTCACTCAATCGTTCTTTAACCAGACCTAATGAAAAATCTGTTCCATATACCGGACACTGTAAAGTCGGCCAAATTTGCGCAATAGCTCCCAAGTGATCTTCGTGACCATGCGTTATAAATAACCCTAAAATATCTTCACGATAATTTTCCAAAAATTCCGGCGAAGCATAACACATATCCATTCCCGGAAAATCATCATTCAAAAATCCGTATCCCGCATCTACCACTATCAATTTGCCATCAACGGCATATACAAACATATTCATACCGATTTCATCGGCACCGCCAAGTGGTAAAAAATATATTCCTTTTTTCTTAAAATCGTTCATTTCTTTTTTATTCCTTTTTATACAAATAAATCTCCGGCAATGATTCTTTCTGTTCCTTGTGTCGTTTTTAATATTAAATAACCATTGTCGTCCAAATCTTCAAATCTCCCCTTCTTGGTTTCTTTTTCCGTTTTTACCATAATTTCTTGATGATAATTCTTAGCTTTATCTAGCCATTGTTCTCGTATGTTCTTAAATCCGTTATGACGATATTCTTCCATATCTTCAGAAAACTGTTTCAGATAATAACGCATTATTTCTGTTCGGTCAAGCGCTATACCATTTTCTTTTAATGACGTGGCTTGATAACTCATTCCCTCCAATATTGGGGCGCCAACAACGTTTATCCCTATTCCTATCGCCCAAAGATTATCTTGAATGTGCTCTAACAGTATGCCAGACATCTTTTTACCTTCTAAAAACACATCATTGGGCCACTTGATTTTGACATCACTCTGAGGAGATAATCTTTTTATAACTTTTGCTAGACTTAAACCTACGATGCAGACTATTTTACTCAGCTCTTGCGCCTCTGCTTCTTGCGTATATGTAAAATATAGGTTACCGACAATTTCTTGCCAACTTTTTCCACGTCTCCCCCTTCCTCCGGTTTGATGTATGGCGCTGATTACAATATTATTTCCCAATTCAGATACCTGCTCTTTAACAGTATCATTGGTTGAAATAACACTCTCTGCTTCATACCATTCCCAATTTGCTATTTTTGTTTTATAAATTAACGACATAGAACATATCTTTCATGACTGCAAACAAATCTTGCGGATTAAACGCTACCAAAACAATAAAAATTACGCTAAATAAAGTGTATACCATTACAGACTTATTTTCACTGTCGTATATTTTTACTTTATGTTCAAAATATGCCGTTTTTATGATATCCAAATACGACTTTGACAACACAAGTAAGAAAAACAATATGACACCTAAGCTGATATAATATTCGTTCTTTAGTAATTCCGACACAACATTTAATTGCCCTAAAAATCCGACCAGTGGCGGAAGCCCTATAAACGAGAACAAACTAACCAATAGAGCTCCTGTTGTATACGCACGTGTTTCTGCCAATCCTGAGAGTGAAGTTACTGAAGATAAATATTCTCCATGGCTCTTTAAGCTATAAAAAACCAGATAGCTTCCATTTAAACTCAGCATATATACAAATAAATATACAAATGCGGCAAAATTAGTTTCTTGCTTAAAGAACGATAATAAAATCAATATAATACCAAAGTGATACATAGAACTATACGACAATATGCGGTGAAGATTAATACGCGCATTTGCTCCCATAGCGCCAAAAATAACCGACAATATAGCAAATCCTAAATATACATCAGACAAATATGCAGAATAAGGTGAAATTAACTCTATATTGAGCTTTATAAAACATCCCCAAAAAGCAAGAGGTGAGATTATGGCAAAGTAATGGCTTACCGGTAAAATTCCTTTTCCGGTTTTATCTTCCGACATGATATGAAATGGTGCAATTCCCAATGAATATAAAAACGGAATAATAACGGCAATTATTGCGCCATATAACCATACAGATTGGTTTTGTTGCATAATTATTTCTTTAATGGTGCTAAATTCCACATTACCATCTGTATAGAAGTTCAAATAACCGAATCCTGCGGCAAAAATTATTAAGATTATCGCAGACACTCCCATATATCGGCTTGCCGCCTCGGATGGTAATTTCTCATAACTTATGCTCAAAAGACGATAGTGTATATATGTAAGCAATATATAGCAGAAGAGTAATGCGACCAAATTTACAGATGATAACAATAAATTTATGCCTATCAGCGCACTTAGGATTAAGACGTAATATTTGCATCCCGTGCGGTTCTCTGTTCCAAACCATGTGGCTGACAAACCTATCATTATATAGGCAAAGAATCCTATACATAAATCAAACAATAATGTATACGCGTCATTTGTAAAATAAAGCGGACTGAAACTTTTATCTTGCCAAACGACATTCCAGAAAAGTGACACGATCAGCCAAAATCTCGTTACTCTGGCATAGACTTTTGCTGACTCGTATGATAGTATGTATAAAAGAAATAAATGTAGTATTCCTATTATCAAAGAGGCTTCAGGAAGCGCATATCTTAAATATTCTAATATCATTTATCTCTCCTTAGAAAACAAACCAAAGTGGTTTGAAAAATGATAAAAACAATATCAGCAAACAGCTTAAATATACCATCAGGTGTAAATTGGATATGTCTGCGCCCAATACGCAAGCTGATGACGCATTGCTTTTATCTTTCAGCTTATATAACTCTTCTAAGAGCGATAAAGCTACAATAAACACAGATAACATTACCATTATTCCTAGTATTAAATTGTAATTAAAAATTTCTGAGATGATAATAAAATTATTCCAGAACAATGATGTTACAGGTAAACCGACACCGGCCAAGATAAATAAAGATAAGATTTTTGATGTTCTTGGCATATAGCACAAAATACCTCCGGTTCCATAAATACCTAATTCCTTTTTTTGATATTCTATATGACTAATCAAAAATGATAAAACGGTGATGATGACGATGTACGAAAATAACGAGTAGCCGATATTTAACTTAAGAACATCGGTAGGGAGAAAAACACTGGTCAGATATAATAGATAATACACAGTTGTATACGCAAACAATTTATACCGAATATCTTTATGACTTAGGCTTACTAACGCAATAAACAACATTGTGATGATGCAAATAATTTCAAAAATCGGAGCATGAACCGCAATTGTTTCCGGTACGGTGTTAGGCCAAAAGCGAATGAAGCCATATAACCCGATGAGCGGAATTAAATTTCCTACCAAAAATACAAGTGGATTTTTTAAACTTGAATTGATTGAGGATATCCAATAGTGAAACGGCCAAATCGGCAGACGCGATATAAACGCAAAAAAGATACTTAGCCATACAAAATATTCCGTTCCGCCTTTAAAATTTAGCTTTCCGGCTTCACTCAATAAAATATTCCTTGATTGAGAATCGCACATCATCAATATGGCGACTAACAGCAATAACGCCCCTATTAAATTATAAAGACTGAAACGAATTAGTACCGTTTTCTTTCTCTGGCTTCCATAAGTACTGATTAATATCATCAACGGAGTGCCTGATGCTACAAAGAAAATATAGAAGGACAGAACGTCTGCAGCGACAAAATATCCATTTATCAGACCAATAAATAATAACTCTGAAGTTATTAATGTTTTTGAACGTTCTGTTTTTCTATTCAAACATAACTCGCCAATTAAAAATGATAAATTTACGCTCAAAATAATTAACAAGGAGAAAATGTCTACACCTAAGGATATTTCTACATAAGGATAATCAATCCATTTAAAATGCTCAAGCAATTGTAGCCCATCTTCTTTTAAATTGCATTGAGTGAAGATATATAAAATTAACCCTATATTGGCTATAAGTGTTAAAATTGAAACATTATACACATTTGAAGTTGTGTAATTTTTATCATTATGTGCCGTCAAAGCAAAAATGGAACCGATGAGCGGAATTAAAACTAATCCTAATAATTGATACGAATTCACGGTAAATTTCTCCTATAGAATGACAGCAGAAAACAGATGATGCCAATTATAATAAATGTAAAGCATGCCGTATAACTTTTGCGATTTATCTTAAAGAATATAGATATACCTAATTTATGCAATCCTGTTAATCCGGATGTTATAATTTTTTCGGAAAACACAAAATCTACCATTAACCATAGGGTTCGGCTTAAATACATAAACGGCGTAACCAAGGTATAAAAGAAGAAACTTTTGCTTAAATCCTCTTTTTGCAACCATTCTATTTCATAGACTTTTCTTAACGTTGTCAATAAAGGACACCAACAAAGCATAAGGAAAAATAAGATAAATCCAATATTGTATAGTGTATAGGCGTGCATTTTTACACTTGTATATATCAATAGACTTATCATTACCAACAAGGATACCGGCCGGAGCGGATTTGGCGTTAAATCTTCTAATTTTCTTGAGTATGGAGACTGATATATATGATTGAGAACCGTCGCTATTGCGCAAATCAAAATTATTCCAGAAGCCAATATCCAATATTGCTCATGTTTTACAGAAATTCGGTATATCAAAGATATAAATATGTTTGCTATTAAAACGAACTGCACCAAAGTCGTTCTTAATATAAATGAATTTGTATCTCTGCCGTTTAACATTTCGCTGACTTTTGCTTCGTGATTTTGGTACAGATACATTTTCAAGAATAGTAAATTGATAAAATATCCCACACTGTAGTAAAAAGAATATTGCCAATTCCAACGCAAATCATGATTTTCTAGCATCAACAGCAAGAGACCTAAGAAACTCATATTCAAATAAACTAATTTCTTTTTCAAATTATCTATCATGATAAAGTTTAACAGACCAAATATCATCGTCAGCAAACTAATGATTTTTAGCAAAGGAAGTGCTAAATCTGATACTTCTACTAAACTATGCAGTTTTAACAGCACAAGAATCCCCGTTAATGGTGCAAATAACAAATTTACGGCACTCATGCGTTGTAGTCTTGCGGCGCTTAAATCCAGCAAGTAACTTTGAAACATAAACAGTCCCATCTTAATAAAAACAGCAATTAAGAACATCAAACCGACAAAATCTTTATGGCGCCCGATTTGTTCATATCTTGGCAAATCGCTCAATGATAGACTCTGCAGTTTTCCGCATACCAGTGCCAACACCATAAATAAACATGTATCCGCAAAGAAATTGTAGATGACATAGCGGTGAGACGAATCCACATCTTTTAATATCAGGTATCCTAAAATATCTGTTACGAAAACGGCTGTGGTCATCTGTACATAATTTTCTGAACAGGTCAGTAAACTTAATGATGCAAAATTTAATAGTATGAATGCATTAAACGCGCTCTTTTTTTCTTCATAGCGAAAAATATTATTATGAAGAATCGTTACCAGCGATAGAAAAAACAGAGGTAGAAGTAGGCGATGTTCTCCTAATCCTGGGCTAAAATCAATTGTTATATCGCCAATTTTGGATGTACTCCACAGAAACGAAAAGGTCTCTTTATTCAAATTAACTGCATTTGTCGCAAATTCCATAAACAGAATCGTGGCAGCAAAAAACATCAGCCACGATATCAATCTATCATACCTCATTCTTTGCTTTACAAGACCTATAAAGCTTAAAACAATTATTGAGGCAATTATTTGTATCATAGAACTATCCTTTCTTATTGCTACAGAATCTGCAGACAGGGCAAGTTTAAAGGATAGATATTACTTTATCAAGGATTTTACATCTTTTACTATACGAACAGGAACCTCATATTCTCTAGCCACATCTTCATTTTCCACTTCAACAACGAGCATTGAACTAACAGATTTCAATGGCATTCTAGCATCTTTTGCAATACTTTCAAACACTACGGCGCTATCTTTGGTGCGATATAGAAGCGCAGTTGTTCCCCCATCATATACGAAACGCGGATTTTCCGGTCCTCCAGCTCGAGAATTGATAATAATTAAGATATCCCCAGCCTCATTTTGTAAAATATCATATCTGCTTTCTTGATCTATTTCTTTAATTGTGGACATTCTTCCCTCTTCTAAAAGCTTGTTATTTTGTTGTTTAATTTATTTTTAGCACATAATAGTTAATAAATAAATAGCTAAATGAAAAAAAATTTAATTTTTTTATTGACTATCTAAAAATTATACTTTATATACCTCTCTCAGTTACATTGTGGGCCCGTAGCTCAGTCGGTAGAGCATTTGACTTTTAATCAAAGGGTCATGGGTTCGAATCCCGTCGGGCTCACCAGTAAAGCAAAGGCTTTAAGAGAAATCTTAAAGCCTCTTACTTTTTCCTTTTGCTGACACAGAGAATCTGCAATTATTTTCTATGTTGTATCAGCCTTTTTGTGATTTGAAATTCATTTTTTACAAATACTCCTATTCTTGTTGAAAATTGTGATATTTGATTTTATGCTTCCTGTATTAATGGAGAAAATATGATGAAATTTCTTATAATATTTCTTGGCTGTATCTTTTTATCGGGTTGTGTTGCTCCTTCTGATACGAAAGAAGTACAAGGTATTTTAACAATCGGACACGAAGTCCGCTCTTTTAGAGATTATCAGACAGATAAGGAATATTGGATTATTGACAGATCTGGAACATTGCTCCCCAAATATTATCAAGAAGTTGGTTCGAATGCGGTTAATTATCAGCCTATTTTTGCTGTTCTGAAAGTTACTGAAACAGCTAAACCGCAAGATGGTTTCGGAAGTGAATACGATGGTTGCTATGAACTTCAGGAAATTATTTCATTATCTAATAGCAAATAACTCCTTGTATTAATCTATAACTTTCTGAGCTCGTTCAATTTTTATCATTAGCATTTTATGAATATTCATAAGCTTCATTTTAGCCTTGATTAAATTACGGATTTCTTATAGTTTGTGATTATTCTTGGTAATTTATATTGAAGAAAGAATAGATATGTATTTGATTGAGGCGCTTAATCAGAATCGTTTAAATAAAATTCAAGATTTATATGTAGAGGCTTTTCCTCAAGCGGAAAGAAAATCTTTTGAATTGTTACTTAAAACCAGAGATAATGGGCAAGCTGAGATTTTATCTGTTGAAAATGAAAATAACGACTTCTTAGGTTTGGCTATTACCGCACAATATCAAGACATGGTTTTACTAGACTACTTTGCTATTTCTCCTAATCAGAGAAGTTCCGGCGTTGGGTCAAAAGTTTTTCAGCTCTTGAAACAACGTTATGCTGACAAACGTTTCTTTCTTGAAATTGAACGAACAGATATTGTTGCAGACAACCAGCTTCAACGCCAAAAACGAAAAGCATTTTATCTCAAAAACGGCATGCAGAATATGCCTTTCTTCGTAGATTTATTCGGCGTGGAAATGGAAATTTTAACTCATAACTGCGAACTTAATTTTGATGACTATTTTAACCTCTACCATTCTCTGTTTGGTGAAAAGATTTCTCAACACATATCTTTGGTGAAATAGTTTTACCATAAAAAAATCCACCTTTTGATTATTTTTAGGTGGACTTTTTTATTTCTATTGCAGAAATTCTATCATTTTTTGTTGTGCTCTGGGATTTATTTCATGTCCCATTCCGCGTATTGTTTCTGCTTGTGGTTGAAAACCTAGTCCTTCCAGCGTTTGCTGTGTCATAAATATACTATTAATCGGAATAACCTGATCATTATCTCCCTGTATTAGCAAAATATCCGGTTCTGATACAATCATATCTTCTCCAAAATCTTCTGTCAGCAACAATGGAACTCCGGATAAAGATACCACTCTTCCAATATGGTTTGGATTGGTCAGGCCGGTCAGTAAAGCCATCAATCCTCCTTGAGAAAAACCTGCAACGTTTATATTCTCATAAGGAATTTGCAAATCATTATGTATTTCGTCAACTAAATCATGCAATACAACTACATTATCCGTCGCATCATTTAACATGCGTTCATACATTTTTATATCAGCCATTTCGGCTCCAAATACTGGTATTACAAACCATTGGTATCCGCGATGTGGCGCTCTGTCCGGTGCTGTCGGATAATAAAACGCAGTATCTTTTAATTCATTTTTTAATCTATTGGTCATCCATTGCATTTTATCGCCGCTTTGTCCATATCCATGGATGATAATCAGAGCTTTCTCCGGATTTTCAGGAATATAAGACAGAGTTTCTGCCGTTACTGTATTGATATTGATTATAAAAGCGAAAGTAAATACTAAGATGCTTAAAAATTTTCTCATTTTCTTCTCCTTATGGCTTCTTTAGTATAGTCTTTTTTTCTTAATATCACCTTAAATTTTTATACTTTCCTATGATGAGAACCATAACCTTTTCCGATACAACGGCCAATACTCTCTATTTTTTTTGCAATATCACTTTGTGAAAAGCCTTGTGTCGGCTTATGAGGGTATAATTCATATAGTTTCATGTATTCACTATTATTCACATTAGGCATAACGACATTTGCGCCTGCTTGAAGAGCTTTTATACGCCCTTCTGGATGTAGACTTTCCATCGCTGTTGTCGCCGGAAT
Organism: uncultured Alphaproteobacteria bacterium; assembly: GCA_944390455.1. Classification (GTDB taxonomy): domain Bacteria; phylum Pseudomonadota; class Alphaproteobacteria; order RF32; family CAG-239; genus CAG-267. Next base: position 10,959 of record CALXPU010000018.1, read on the forward strand.
ATTGATATCCGGCATCAATAAGCGCATCACGGCCATTGTACGCAGTGATAATTCCAGAGTTCCTCCTGTTTCTTTTGCTAAAGGTGTTTGTGGATGTGGGATAAAAGGGCCAATCCCAGCCATATCCACACCAATATCTTTTAAAAATAACAAATCATCTGCAATACTCTCTATACTTTGTTCAGGCAGACCTACCATAATTCCCGAGCCTAATTCATATCCCAGTTCTTTTATCATCAGTAGGCATTCATAACGATGTTGCCAGCTCATATTCGGGTCTAACTTATGATACAAATTTTTATCGGTCGTTTCTATACGCATTAAGTAACGATCTGCTCCTGCTTCACGAAAAGCCTTATATTCATCGTAGCTGCGCTCACCTATACTTAAAGTTATTGCGACATCAAATTTTTTGATTTTTTCTATTATACGACACAGGCGGTCTTTGTTATAATACATGTCTTCGCCTGATTGCATCACTATCGTCTTAAATCCCATCTGTGCGGCTTTCTCTGCCGTGGAAACTAATTCTTCTTCACTCATTCGGTAGCGACAGACGGATTTGTTATCTTTTCTTATCCCGCAGTACAGACAATTATTACGACAAATATTGGAAAACTCTATCAGTCCTCGTAAATGTACCTCATCGCCTACATTTTCTTGGCGTACCTTATCCGCTTGCTGCCAGAGATTTTGTTCATTGCAATCATCTGACAACAAGCGAATAATCGCATCCTTATTCAGCTGTATCGGTTGTGACATCTATAAAACCACCACCTAATACATATCCGTCATCATCGTAAAATACTGCCGATTGCCCAGCAGCTACGGCTTTTTGTTTTTCAAAAAAACGAATGTATGCACTATTTTCTGTATGCGGAATGAACTCTGCAGCAACCTGCGCTTGTGAAGAACGCAGTCTCACTTTTATTTCTGTTTTCTCTTTTAACGGTGGGCAAGACAACCATGTTAAATCTGTTGCAAGCAGGGCTTCTTTATAGCATTCTTCTTCATATCCTAACACGACTTCGTTTTTATCTTTGTTGAGTTTTATCACATAAAGCGGACGATCCGCACTTATGCCTAGACCTCGACGTTGTCCAACCGTATAATTCCATATTCCTTTATGCTTTCCTAAAACCTTACCTTTTGAATTTACAAAATTTCCTTCTTCGGGTTCGGTTTGTAGAATATCGTTAATATCGCCGGTATAAAAATCTTGGCTATCCGGCTTATCGCTAACATTAATACCGTATTTGCGCGCAATTTCTCTAACTTCCGCTTTTGTATATTCTCCCAATGGCATTAAAATTTTCGCTAGTTGCTCTTGTTGCAAGCGATATAGAAAATAACTTTGGTCTTTTTTTAAATCTACAGCTTGTCGCAACTGATATCTCTGCAGTTCTTCATTATATGATAGTCGCGCATAGTGACCAGTAGCAAACTTATCAAATTCTATACCTTGAACTGCAGCACTTCTGGGTAATGCTTCAAACTTTATCGTCGCATTACATATCACACACGGATTTGGTGTTCTTCCTGATAAATATTCTTGCTTAAAGTTTTCGAGAACCAATTTTTGGTATTGTTGACTACAATCAATCACATGATATGGAATATCCAATTTTTGACACAACTCTTTGGCTGCTCTTATATCTTCTTCTTCGTGGGGGGAAAAACAGCCTTCTTTTTGAGTATTGATTTTATAATTGAGTGCTTTATCCCATATGGACATGGTTGCTCCGATTACTTCGTAACCTTGATCCTTTAGAATACACGCAACCGTGGAGGAATCTACGCCTCCGCTCATTCCGACTAATATTTTCATTTATTTCCTCTTAGTGAAACGGTTAATATTTTTGTTCACCAAAGAAATATAAAAATTCAAAGTTTTTACTTTCTTTGACCGTTTCAATATAATATGTCTTTCTTTTTTTGGCAACCGAAAATTCCTCTCGCCTTTACTTCTTTATGTGTTTTTTATTGACAAAAAAACTTTTTTTACTATATTTAAGGTGTTTTATGTATATTTATCTTAATTATTTAGTTATGAAAATTTTATTATGTTTGTTGTTCTCGGTGTTATTGACATCGTGCGACGGTGATTTGTTACGTGTATCGGACTCTCCTAAATTTGCTTTTCTCTTTATCTTTTGTACTATAGGGGGAGCTTTTTTAGGATATTTGGCTACTTTTAGGCTGAAGAAGAACCTTTTGACGAATTCTTGTTATATGGATAGAGTAAAAACTACTCCATATCTGTTTGGTGGTGGATTTATTGGCGCAATTTTTGCTTATTTAATTAGTTTATTCTAAAAAAAATTTATATGAAAACACTCGCTTTTTTTCCGCTAATCTCTTCTTTGTTAACAGGAGGCAATAGTTCTTTATTCTTTCCGGAATATTTTATTTATTATCTTCTCTTTACTTTGGGAGCTTTTATTGTTGGAGGAATCTTAGGTTACTTTTTTGCTAAAATGCCAAACTTTGATTATAAGGAAGAGGTTTTTACCTTAAAACAATTACTTCCTTGTATATTACTTTGGGGAATTATATTCTCCGGAATTGGTTTTATGGTAGCTCATCTCTTTATTTTGAGTTGGATACATTAATTTCTTTTTATTTGAAGAGTCAGAAGTTATTTCTGACTCTTTATTTTTTCTTAAACAAAATATTGACAAAACATTTTCTGAGTGGTATATATGGTTTAAATTTGTTTTATTAAAAAAGGTTAGATCAAATGCCACAATCAAATAATACCACGTATTATGACAAGGATTTACTTCAAACCATAGTCGCTTCTCAGCAAGGTATTGACGTAAATTATGATACAAAAACTGTGTTCGGCGGCTATGCCAGAGCTGTTGAAGAACAGAGCGCTGCATTTTTGGAAAATTATGTGAACGGTGAGATTGTTTTAGAACCCGGCACAGAAGATTTGATGCAGAATTTTATTACTGTTCTTAAAAAGTCCAAATATCATAGAATTTCAAGCATTATTAAAAAAGCTGAAGATAAATTTAAACAAAGCGCTATTCGCAAATTTAAAGACAATGAGAAAGCTAAAGCTTTTAAAGATAGTCGTTTTAAAATCCTTAATAACAAAAAAGAAGCTGCGCGTCTTAGTTCCAAAGATATGCTTCTTATCAGTACATTGCTTAAAGAAGATTTGGGTTATTCTACAACTAAATTGCAAGACAAATTAAGAAGTTTTGCTGAAGAAAAAATCCGCAAGACGCTTAGCGGTGAATTACCTCAAGATGAGGATTTTGTTAAGTTAACCGAAACTTTGGGAACCTATAAACAAAAACAAGCTTTACAAAATAAATCAAAGCCCAAACCTGCTAAAATAGAAACTATTAATATTGACGGTCTTGAGCTCAATCCATCGGTTGTTTCTTTGGATCAGCTAAGTAATGAACCTACACTGAAACCTGTCGTTTTTTCTGCTAAAAAAGATAAGACTGAAACTAAAGTCCAAGCTGCTCAAGCTAAAAAAGATAAGGTGGAAACTAAATCTGAAGCAGCTAAAGCTAAGACAGAAAAAAAGAGCCAGAGTTCGTGGAAAAAAGTTTGGAAATGGACGAAAAGAGTGGCTGTTGTCGCTGGGTTGGCTGCACTAACATTTTTTGGTGGAAAGTTTGCAAAAAATCAATCTAGCAACACTTCTGATACTGCAACTAAAGAAAATACAGAAGTTCAAGTTAAAACTCCTGCTAAAACTCAGGATGTGAAAAAAGTTACTAAAACGGCTGATTTTTCTAAAGAGATGACTGCTCTTGAAAAAGCATACAAAAATCGTTTTGATACTTCTCTTGAAATTATCTTAGGAGCGCAAAAACGTGATCAGCTCTATCAAAAAATTGATAATTTAGCAAAAGAGGGAAAAATTCAATATAAAGATGGAACAACACGCGAATGGTATGCTCATGCCTTTACGATGTACAACCAGTTAGCGCCTTATTCTAAGGAAAATAAGGTTATTAAAGATTTGCTAGCCGGCAAAGATGTTGATAAAGACTACATTAATTCTTTGGTGGTTAAGGCTGATCGTACGGGCAAAGGCATTAAAGCCTCCGGTACATACAGTTCATTTGATAAAGCTACAAAATCTTTACAACAAAAGCATCTTAAAAATAGAAAAGCCGTCAAGATGGCTGAAAAAGCTGCAAAGATGCTTAAAAATCAAAAATCTCGCTAAAATTTCCCTAATGCAAGGAACTCCCCCAAAATGGGGAGTTTTTTGTATGTTCTAAATATTCTTTTCTGACAGCAATTCTTGAGCTAACTTTTTGCCTATCTCTGTTTGAATATTTTTTATAGCCGAAAGTTTGAATTCCTCAAAATTTTTATCTGCATATTTAGTTTCATAATCCAAAGCCTGAGCCAGCATATCTAGTTTATCTAAATCATTGGCTAATTTTGCTTCCGGTGTTTGTTTATTTTCATATTCCGCAAACAGTTCTGTTAAAAGGGAAAAATCTGCTTCTTTTGCTATCATTTCCATTGCTTTTTGCTCTTTTTCCCCTTTTGTGGAGTAGGCGACATCAATAGGAGTAATGTCGCCAATCTTGCTTTCTGCCAAGTCATGGCAAATACATAATTTGATAACATGATCTATGTCATATTCTTCTTTTACTGACGTTGTTGACAAGTATAACGCCATCAATGTCATTTGCCAACTGTGTGCACCTACTGTTTCAGGATTATCAATATTTTCTCTTAACCATCCTGTTCGTGGCAGATGTTTGATTTTTTCTGAATATTTCAATAATTGTTTCATTTTATCCCTTCACTCTTTTGAGATATGCTAACTTCGTTATGTTTTTTTATCAAGTGCATTTTCTTTAATATTTGAAGCATATCTTCTTTTGTCGGGCATCTTCTGCTAAAAACCACTCGGCAATTAATCACTATTTGTGGGGGATATAATATGCGCAAACGATATAATTCTTCTAATTTATTTATCCTATCTATTGTAAAGTTTAACTTTTCATTACTTAACACATCTTTGACAATTTGAAAGGTTGTATCATAGTCAGGATGCGTTGTCGGACAGTATATTTTCACGTTCAGCATTTATTTTCTCCCTTTTGTTTTTATTATGATTAAACAAATGCGTATGTGAATTATTTTTCATTTTAGCATAACATTGTATATGCTTTTGACTTTTTAGGACACCTTGATTACCGAAAACTTACAAAGAATCGCAATTAATATTAATTTTGAGGAAAATTACTTTGTTCCGTGCGATAATTATTCTTTTTTTTATTTGCGCAAACACAAAAAAGGAGGCTTTTCAGCCCCCTTAAACTTAAAAATTTGTTCTTTTTTTTATAAACGATATGTGGCTTCATTGCCATATTCGTCATAAAAACGAACTAAGGCACTACCATTGCCGGTTACTACCTCTATAGAAGTATAACCGGAACGATATATCGCAGTTTGGCTACGATACAAGTCCAGATACGATACACTAGCACCAATTTGTACTTTTAATGTACTATTGTATCGTGTCAGTGTCATATTTCCGATATCCAATCTGGTCGGGGCATCCAGTGCTCCCCAGATATAATATCCTAACAAACTGTCAAAGAATCTGTGATGGTACAGTCTATGACAGATAAATCTGTTATGATATCCTCCCCAATTATACCAATACCAATTATCAAATAAACAATGATAATGATGATGCATATAACTGTGGTGATGATGGAATATCGGGCGCCACGGACGATGCGGCGGAGGTGGTGGAGGAAGATGACGACGCGGTGCCGGTCCTACATGACGGCTTGGAGCCGGTGTATGACGAGATACTGCACCACTGCGTGTTTCACTTCTTCTTACATCTCTTTGAGCAACTCCTGTTCGTGTAGAACTTGGTAGTCCAGATACGCGTTCGTAGCGCCAGCTATTGTTTGAGCTTCTCACACTGTTCCGATTGGTTACAGTTGCAGGGCGAGTACTTATCCTTTGGCTAGGGCTAGCTACCATATGATCTCTACGCTGTGGAACACTACTTCTTACACTACTACGGTTAGTCGTTGTGGTGCGAGAAATTGTTGTTGTTCGTGTTGTAGGACGTGATGGTGTCGCATATGACCTGGTTCTCGGTGCAGAGCTACGACTTACAGTCGAACTACGGCGTTCCACTCTTGTGGTGCTTGAGCGTCCGCCTCCTCTTTCTCTCTGCGCGTAAACTTGAACTGCAGAAAGCATCATAACCAAAATAGTTATGATAAAAATTTTGGATTTCATATATATATGTATTTAATAGTTTTTCTGCTATTAAAGTAACACATATTTTCGCCAGAGTCCAGCCTTTTTTGTCAAACCAAAATGTTAATCAGCAAATCACTCCACTTTGTTACACCGGCTTGCATGTCATTAAATTCAGTGTCTTTGATTTCAATCACAGCGTTTTCAAGCCCAATATCCTCTCCGCAAATTGCTGCAGCACCAGTGTTGTATTGACGCATGTCGTAAGGAACATTCGCATCTACTTTCAAGTCCTCATGATTTTGTAAACCCTTCAATAATTTTTCTGTTAAATTATTTGGGGTTACGTACAAAATACCGGCATTCCAAGGACGATATGTACCACCGCGTAACTGTGGCGTAAAACCGTGAATTGAAAAAATTTGTGGCTTTATTCCCTTGTCTTGCAATTCCGCTATTTTATTTTTTATCGCTTGATAATATGGACGATGATAATTCTCTATACGATATTTTCGTTCTTTTTCACTCAAATTCTGATTACCAGGGATAAGGATTTTATCACTTTCATCCAAAATCAAGCTATCTTCATTTTCTCGACGATTGTAATCAATAAACAACCTTGAATAGCCAGCAATAAACGCTGTGCATCCTAACTTTTGCGCCAAAGCTTCCGTTAGTTCTTTGCAGCCTTTATCGCGTGCGATATGAGTGTCTAATTTATCTGCCGATAGCCCCAGATTGTTATAAACTTCCGGTATTCGTGATGACGCATGTTCACAAGTTAATATCAAACCGCTTGTGCTGCTTGGATTAATTACATCAAATACTTTATCTTGCTCTTGCATCTCTTACCCTCTTTAAGAACCAACTGTTATAGTATCCAAATTTTCCGGTTGCATTGATTGCATCCGCTACATGACGCGCATATACATTTTCTTCATAAATTGTGTGCGCATCAACTGTTTTTTCAGGACGATATTGGTCATATGGCTTTTGATAGTAGTAGCTCAATTTGCCCAATACTGTCTTATTATCTTCAACTTGATTTTGCATCCAGTTAAATTTATTGGCTATCGGACGATTAATGTGTGTTCCCTCATTATTTACCGCACTGTTTACAAAATCGCGATTGAATTGCAAAAATGCTTCCACATATCTGGCATTGAAATTCGCATTCATATAACGGAACTCAACGGTCTTTGACGGCATTATGTTTAAGGTTTTGTATTTATGTCCGAATCCGACCATTTCTCTTAATTCTGTTAAATCATCGCACATATCGGTCATCACGCACAAAAACGGATAGTCGCGTTTGCCGTTTGAACTTAAATTACGGCTTATATATGTGGCATACAATAAATTATTGTTACGACGTTCAGGTGCTGCAAAATTTCCGACAATCATATCTTCATGTTGCATCATGCGTTTTACTAATCTTTTATATGTATTTAAATCAAAACCTTCGGCTGAAACATGTTGGTGCAAAGAGCAATGCACATTGGCGTGACCTTTATCAAAAGAATCCATAATGCGTAAGCATTCTTTTTCATCTTCTTTAGATTTCATAATACGAGAAGCGTATTCTACCGGAGCTAAACCTTTCATTGCGGCCAAACTTTCATCTCGTTCAATCACGCCGGCTGCTTCATTGTCCGTATAAACTTCTGGATTTTTGCTACTGGTATAAACCTTTTTCCAGCCATGTTTTTGTTTCAAGTACTCTATTAATTCGGCATAGTTTCCATATTCTTCCGGAACGTAAAATTCTAATTCGAATCCATTCGGGCGGTATTTTCCATAGCTCATACCCGATTTGGTTTCTATTTGAAATTTCTCTTTATAATCGCGATATTGTCCGGTTTTATATTCTTCGCCCATTTGGTTACGCAGTGCCACGAATCTTTGTGTGGATTGTTTTCTATACTTATAGCTGTATCTTTCGTTATATCGATAATCTTTTGCCATATATGAACGCAAATAGTTATCGGTTACAAAACGTGTTTTTTCTGCGACATTATTATTGTTAAAGGATGCATAGTGTTCTGAAATTTTATTTAAGATATCAACGGAAATGGCTAGGCCATGCATATGGGAATAAGGATAATTCGGCTTAAAGGTCCAGTTACCAAATTCGGCAACGTAATCGTGTTCGCTCATAAAGCTATACGCAAATTGACGAAATTCAAAACTAAATGTTTCTATTTTATCTATAATTTTTGATAATTCTGCATCTTTGTGCAAAATTCCTGATTTTACAGAACAGAACTTTTCACAATCAATATTATAAGTGCTTACGCTGTCTGCATATTCTTTTACAAAATTATCAAAGTGCTCACTCGTATTTTCTGGATAATGACGATTAAAGTATTCTGCTAATTCTGCAAAAGGTTCTATCATTGCATCAATGTGCCAATCATAATAGAACTGTTTGAAACTTTTACGTCCTGTTGTTTCAAAGTAATCGGCAAAGGCTTTTTCTGCTGTGGCAACGACTTCTGGTTCTTTTACTGAACTCGGCTTATTTTCATTTTTATTTGAATTATTTGACATTTTATTCCTCATCTTATGATTTTTGATTAAATATTCCCTATTGATATCTTAAAGCCCTCATTTTATCCTCTAAGTGTCCGGGCTTTAAGCTTAAGCGAAAAGCACTTAGAGCAAGTAGCTAATAAGGAGAGCAATCATAAAGAGGGGAAGAATGCGCAACAAAGAAGATGCTTGCAAACGCAATGCGCTTAAAGCTCCTTCTAATCTGATATTGTTGCAAATGGCTGTCATCTAATTAGCCTTTTCTTCCTTTTGTTCAAACTAAGGGATAGTTTAGAGAAAAAACAAGCTATTTGTCAATACTTTATTTTAGCTGTTGAAAAAAATTTAGCATTTAATCAAGCTGATAATTGGCGCGTTAAGATTTAATCCTTTAGAAAGTTCTGTCAACTCAATTAAAAATAAGTATCCCGCAACCTTACCGCCTGCCTTTTCAATGATTTTATCTGCAGCTTTGATTGTTCCTCCAGTGGCAAGCAAATCGTCAACTATCAAAACTTTTTTACCTTTTTCGATTGCATCTTTATGCATTTCTAATGCGTCTGTACCATATTCCAAAGCATATTCCTCACGGATAACTTCTGCCGGTAATTTCCCCGGTTTACGGATAATGACCAGCCCCGCTCCCTTTTGATAGGCCAATGGCGCGCCAATTAAATATCCCCTACTCTCAATTGCTGCTATATAATCTATATCCATATCTTTTATTTGTTCATACAAATTATCTATGATTGCTTTATATGTTTTAGCATCTTTAAGAGCGGTTGTAATGTCTTTGAATATAATACCTTTTTTCGGAAAATCTTTAACATTACGAATATGTGATAATATGTCTTCTGGGGTCATTTTTCCTCACTTTCTTGTTTATTTTATTCAAATTATCCAAAAGCTAAATAAAAAAATGTGAAAAAATTAAAATTAAATTGTTGACAATCAAAAAAGGCTCGTATATAAGTTTCTTCGTTGACGATGCCGACATAGCTCAGTTGGTAGAGCTACTGATTTGTAATCAGTGGGTCCGCGGTTCGAGTCCGTGTGTCGGCACCAGTTTCCAAGCCCTTGAAATTCAAGGGCTTTTTCTTTTATTTAGCCTATTAAATTCAACTCAAAAATAGCGTTTTTATCCCCTTTTTATGGCTCAAGCTACCACCGAGCTACCACCAACCCAAAATTATCATTAAAATTCAATAAGTTACTATACATCAAATTTATCAACATATTTTTTGAATATTGCAATAAAATTGCCTTATATAAAATAACTTGTATATATATTATTTAATCTTATCATTGTAAACTAAGTTGTAATTTATATTTATTAGAAGGAAAAGAAATGTCTGAAAAAGAAAAAATGCTAAAGGGAGAATGGCATAACGCTAATTTTGATGAAGAATTACTTGAAGAACGAAGCAAAGCAGAATTACTTTGTTTTAATTTTAATATGTCAAAACCAGGAAGCAAAGAACAAACATCAATATTAAAAGATTTACTAAAAACAGAACCAGCTGAAGGTCTAACTATACTCTCTCCTGTCTATTTTGATTATGGGTATCATACCCATTTTGGAGAAGGAACATTTGTCAATCATGGCTGTTATTTTATGGATGGTGGAACTATTAACATTGGTAAAAATGTATTTATTGGCCCATTTTGTGGTTTTTATACTGCAAGTCATCCATTAAAATTCGCACCGAGGAATAAGGGACTTGAAAAAGCATTACCAATATCTGTAGGAGATAACTGTTGGTTTGGAGCGAATGTAACTGTCTTACAAGGAGTAAGCATTGGTAAAGGTTGTGTAATTGCTGCAGGTAGTGTTATAATCAACGATATACCTGATAATTGCCTTGTCGCTGGTGTTCCAGCTTGTATTAAAAAGCATATTGAGCAATAAATTTAGGATGACAGATTATTAAACATTTCCCATATCAAATTATAAGTTTGTTATATAGTTATCTTTTCTTAATCTCCTTAATTTGCAAATTGAAAGTCTTGCAGAAAAACTGCAAGGCTTTTTTATTTATCCAGATTCTTTTTTATCCCTCAAACGTTTTTGCGATTTCTTTCATCCATTTGCTGATTTCTATATGTTGAGGGCAATGTCTTTCACACATCTTACAACTTATGCAAGATGATGCTTTACCATGCGTCTTTATCAAATTAGCGTAATACATCCGCTGAGCATTGAACGGCTTATCTTTGCGCTCTTGTTTCTCAGCATTGTACAAAGCAAAATAATCCGGTATTGCAATTTTCATTGGGCAAAATTCAACGCAATATTTGCAGGCAGTACAGGGTATCGTTACCGCGGCATGCAAAGCCTTTACCGCTTCTTCTATTACTTTCATCTCTTTATCATCAAGCGGTTTAAAGTTTTGCATATATGACGTATTGTCTTCCAATTGCTCCATATTGCTCATGCCGCTGAGCACCATCATCACTCCATCTAAACTTGCAGCATAGCGAATCGCCCACGATGCTACCGACATATTGGGTTCGGCTTGCTTAAATATCTTTTCCACACTTTCTGGTACGATTGCCAGACTGCCGCCTTTGACGGGCTCCATGACCACTACCGGCTTGTTATATTTCTGAGCAATTTCATAGCACTTGCGCGACTGAATACTAACATTATCCCAGTCTATGTAGTTGATTTGTAACTGCACAAAATCCACCTCAGGATGCTCTTTTAACACTTCTTCCAGCAATTCTGGTTTATCATGAAATGAAAAACCGATTTTCTTTATCTTGCCGGCTTTTTTCTTTTCTTCAATAAACTTAAATGTTTGATATTTGCGCGCATTATCAATTGTATTGGCGTTTACATTATGTACTAGATAATAATCAAAATAATCCAAGCCTGTTTTCTCCAGCTGTTTATTAAATATTTCTTCTTGGTCTTCTTGCTTTTTCAAATATCCTATCGGCATTTTGCTGGCTACCGTATATTTACTTCTCGGATGACGTTCTACCAGAGATTTCTTGATGGCAACTTCACTCTCGTACCCCATATACATCCATGCTGTATCAAAATATGTAAATCCTCTCTCTAAAAATGTATCAACCATTTTATTTAATTCTTCATAATCAATAGATGTTTGATCTTCCTTATTTTTCAGAGGCAAACGCATAAAACCGAATCCTAATTTATTTGTTGGATTTATTTGTGCTTTCACAGACTCAGATACTGCAATTTTTTCTGCCAGCGTCAACTTTGGTAGTGCCGACAGAGCGAACACAGCCAATGTACTCATCAAAAACTCTCTTCTATTCATCGTCATATCTCCTCTTGGTATCTTATTTGTTTGTAGTATATTTTTTAGAGGGTACTCTAAGTCAAGTTCTTTTTTTATCACTTTAACAAAATCTTAGCTTATATAATTTTATTCTTATTTATATTGTATCTTCTTCTTTATGCAGGATTTATTTCATGACAGAACGAGTTAAATTTAACGCCAGTGTTAGTGTTATTATCAAACAAGACACTAAAATTCTTCTCTTTTACAGAACTGACAGTTATTTTAAAGATGGATGGTGGGTTCTTCCCGTAGGTCATGTTGAAGAAGGCGAAACAGCCACAGAAGCTGTTATTCGTGAATGCAAAGAAGAGTTGGATATTGAGGTTCCTGTTTCTTCCGTACATTTTGCTCATGTGGTTTATAATTTATCGGGAGAAAATAAGCGGATGGATTTCTATTTTTATGTGCAAAACTATAATGGAACTTTACGTAATATAGAACCTGATAAATGTGAAAAGATGATGTTTTTTGATTTAAATAATCTGCCGAGCGTTGATAAAATTGCACCCACAACCTTGCTCGCCTTGCAGAGTATTGAACAAAATATTCCTTATTCAGAAAGAAAATAATACTTCCTTGGCTTGAAATATGCCTTTTTAATTTATTTTTTACACTCTTTCTGTATTCTTATTCTATACTGAAAGGATTTATATGTCTGATTTTACTGTTACAGAACTACTTTTATTACAACTCTTTTTGATTATTCTTAATGCTGTTTTTGCTTGTGCTGAGATTGCGGTTATTTCTATTAATGATACAAGACTTAAGCGTTTGGCTGAAGGTGGTGATAAACGGGCGCAGAGACTTGTTTCCCTTACATCTCAACCTGCAAAATTTTTAGCCACTATTCAAGTTGGCATTACATTGGCCGGATTTCTTGGAAGTGCTTTTGCTGCCGATAACTTCTCAGATAGAATTGTGGATTGGATGATTGCGCAAGGCTCAACTATCTCTCCGGCTAAGTTAGATGTTTTAGCGGTTATCGGCATCACTTTGGTTTTATCTTATGTTACGCTGATTTTAGGAGAGCTCGTTCCAAAGCGTATTGCCATGCAACATGCTGAAAAAATCGGTCTTGCCATGTCTGGAATGATTTATATTATCGCTAAAATTTTTGCACCTCTTGTTTGGTTACTTACCGCTTCAACAAATATTGTTCTCAGAGCATTGGGAATTAATCCTGACGCTAATCAGGAAAATGTTACAGAAGAAGAAATTCGTATCATGGTTGATGTCGGAAGCGAAAATGGCGCTATTGACGATATGGAAAAAGAAATAATTCATAATGTTTTTGAGTTTGATGATAAAACGGCTGAAAAAGTTATGACACATCGACTTGATATTACTTTTTTAAATACCGAATCTACTCTTGAAGAGTGGGAAAAAACTATGATTAATTCGCGCTTTTCTGTTTATCCGGTATGTGATAAAAATATTGACGGCATTGTCGGAACTCTCAGCATCAAGGACTATTTCAAATTTAAGCACGAAGGGCGAGATGCTTTGTTACAGAAGGCTATGAAGCCGGCGCAATTTATTCGTAGTACGCTACATATTGATGAATTATTTGCATTGATGCAAAAAAGCAGAAACCATTTTGCTGTTGTCGTTGATGAATATGGTGGAGTTGAAGGTATTGCCACCATGAATGATTTACTTGAAGAAATTGTAGGTGAATTAGAAGATGACAGTACACTTCCGCCTTCATCTCCGGATATTACTCAAAAGGATGAAAATACTTGGATTATCCGCGGAAACACTCCGATTGAAGACGCTGAAGAATGTCTTAAAATTCATTTACCCGAAGGCGATTACGATACCTTTGCCGGTTTTGTTCTTTCTCTTTCAAATGAATTTCCATCTGAAAAGAAAAATATGGAACTCTCGTTTCAAAACCTTTCCATAAAAGTGCTTAGCGTTAAACGGAGAAAAATAGAAGAGGTTTTAGTTAAATTAGTTGATTAGAGCTTATGATGGAAAATGATCCTTTAGCTAAATTTGCCAATTCACCTTTTCGTAGTCGTTTTAAGCTCTCTTTGCAAGATAAAGCTTATATCCAGCAAAAGGGCTGGGATACTATCCGCCTGCACGCTCAAGATTTTATTAAAACTCGGTTAGCTCCTGCATTTATACCTAATGATGGAAAGCAAACTCCTATGAGACATCATCCGGTTTTTGTTGCACAACATGCGACGGCAACTTGCTGTCGAGGGTGTTTAGCAAAATGGCACCATATTCCCGCCGGAACACAACTCACTGATGCTCAACAAGAGTATATTGTTAATCTTATTATGCTTTGGATTGAAAAACAACTTGAGCTTTCTCGTACCCTTTAAAAACATTTTCTTAGTTTTATATACTTAAACAATATGGGAGATTTATCGTGACAAAATTGTGGTTTAATATTGATGAAAGAATCCGATTTGCTTTTTTGGCTTCATTTAATATGGCTTTGCTTTTCTTAATTTTTGCCATGCTGTGTTTTTTCTTTTCAGCACAGAACTATCAGATACTTCTTGCTTTTACTTGGTTTGTTTCTTCTTTTATAGCTTTTGCCTCTTATAAATTTCTTGTATTTTCTGCGGAAGGCAACCACTTACATCAATATCTAAAATCTTTGCTTATTTGGATTTTTAGCTATCTGATTAATGTGATTATTTTACAATACCTTATTGAAACATTAGCTTGGTCTCCTTATTTGTCTCAAGCTTTAGCTATATCTGTTTTGCTTATCACCAACTATTTGTTATTTAAGCATTTTGCATTTCATCACCATCCTAAATCTCTTTTAGCGCGCGTCTTTGATATTTTTGATTAAAAAATCTTGCAGTCACCTAAAATTTATGCTAAACTTGTCTTAAATAAAAAGTTATCGGGAGATGTGCTATGGAAAATAATGAATTACATAATAAAACACCTGAAGAACGCAAAGCAGCTTTGGAAAAGGCTTTAAAGCGTGTGCGTCCCGTTGTATTAGGTCATAATGAACCGGTAGGCAAACGTTTGGAACATTTTGCTAACCGCCCGATTAATGATGAAACATTAACTCATGAGGCTCGTAAAAAAGAAAAAAAGCCCTTATCGTTGGATGATTTAGCGAAAAAAGGTGCTGAACTTGAGAAAAAAGCTGAAAAAGCCGGTATTGATTTGAAATCTCCGGTTTCTTCTCGTGATATTGAAGAAAAAAATAAAGAAAAAGAAAAAGAGAAGGAGAAGGAAAAAAATAAGGAAATGACTCCAGAGAAACAAGAACAAAAGATGAAAGAAATGTTCTCTAAAGTCACTCTTCCAAGTGGTTTGGAAATCCATCAAGAGGGACCGATTTGGGTTTTAGTTAGCAAAGATGGTAAAGAACGCACTGATGTTACAGATGTCATGAACACTATTGATACATACAATAAGAGTGTTGATGTTGCTAATGAAGAAAACAGAATGCAAAACGAAGCACAAAGCAGTGTTGATAAAGCTGCAGATAAACATGGTCAGAACATGGAGAATCAGGGTGTTGATGGCATTCATGAAAGCAAAGTTTCTTCTGTTGAACAGGCTCTTCCATTGGTTAGAGATGTTGATGATAATGAAGTCTTTAAGCCTGAAGATATTAGAGCCGTTGCCGAAACTGCCGTAAGCTTTGCCGAAGAAAAGGCTATGCTTGAAAAACTTAAAGATCCGAAAGCTTTGGAACAAATGCGCAAGCGTGAAAAAGAAAATGAGGAAAAAGCCGAAGCTCGCCTTAAAGCTATGCAGATGTACAATGCTCGTCAACAATCTCGCGGAGGCAGAGAAATGGGACAATAGTATTTTTCTTTTTCAAGGAAGAAGCTCATCTGAACGATGGGCTTTTTTTATTAATTCCTTGTAGAAAACCACCACTTTAGTGGTGGATGAATAAAAAGTCGGCGATATAATAAAGATATGGAATTTGTAGAGAGTTCACATAGCGTATACAGTTTAAGTTACCATATAGTGTGGGTAACCAAATATCGCCGACGTATC
>CALXPU010000019.1 GCA_944390455.1 uncultured Alphaproteobacteria bacterium
AGCGTTTTGTCATCCTCACCGCTATAAGCTTTACTGAACCACGCGTCTAACGCGTGGTTTTCAGAATACAAAAAAAGCGGTGCCGCATCATCTGAAGCACCGCTTTCATTAAGCCTAAATCGCTCTGTCGCAATATGCGAACACCACCTAACCCAAATATGGAAATAAAGGCTCTCCCCAAATGGTGGAAGTGCGCTTAACCCAAATATGGGAACAAAGGTTCGCCGACAACCGTTTGTGCGCCGGGTTGCAACTTCATTGGCGTAAAGTCTGCCACCGGTTTATCTTGAATACCCAAAGAGTTGAGAATTTTAACCGATGTTTCCGGCATAAACGGATAAACCGCCGTCGCAATCAAACGCAATGCGTCAAGTGTAGTATAAATAACGGCATCATAGCGATCTTTCTTAGTTTCGTCTTTAGCCAAAACCCATGGCTCTTGAGATGCGAAATAAGCGTTAACCGCATCACCGGCTTTAATAATTTCCGCACTCAGTTCAGACGCCAATTCCAAAGAAATTTCGCCATATTTATACAAGCGGTCAAATGTTGAAGAAATATTTTCAAGCACCGCCTTATCTTCCGGCAACAAATGCGCATTGGAAGGTACTTTGCCGTCCAAGTTTTTCGCAATCATTTTCAAAACACGCATCTGCAAGTTACCGATATTATTCGCTAACTGTTTATAGCCTTGTTTCAACAAATCAATCGAGATTTGGGAATCACCGGTCAAAGACATTGCGTTGCAAAGATAGAAACGCAACGGTTCAATGCCCATAATATCCATCACTTCATACGGATCAACCACATTACCGAGAGATTTGGACATCTTAATACCGCCCTCGCCGAGCCAATATCCATGAACAATCAAATGCTCCGGCGGTTCAATACCAAGAGCTTTAAGCATAATCGGCCAATAAACGGCGTGTGTTTTCAAAATATCTTTAGCGAGCAAGTGAGTAGAGTGAGCCCAAGTTTCTTTGAACTGAGCGTTTTTGCTGTCATCAGAAGACCAACCGAGGCTGGAAATATAGTTAATCAGCGCATCAAACCAAATATAGGTTACAAAATCCTTATCAAACGGCAATTCAACCCCAAGCCAAACACGGCTTTTCGGACGAGAGATACACAAATCATCCAACGGTTCTGCGAGCATACCCAAAACTTCTTTGGCAAAACGCTTCGGCTTAATCCAATCCGGATGCGTATTGATATAGTCGATTAACCATTGTCTATCTTGCTCAAGTGGGAAGAAGTAGTTTTCTTCGGTAATGAGTTTTGGTGCCTTTTGGTGGTCTGGGCAAAAACCTCTTTCATCCAAGTCAGAAGGCTTTTTGAATTGTTCACATCCTTCGCAATACAATCCCTCATAAGATTTTTTAACCACCAAACCTTTATTATAGATATAGTTGAGCGCGTCAGTAACCACTGCTTTGTGTTTATCAGAAGATGTACGTACAAAAAAGTCGTAATCAATATGCATTTTATCAAAGAGGTTGCGGAAATTATCACTACGCATTTTGAGGAAATCTTTTAATTCCATACCGCTTTCTTGACAGCTGGTTTGATTTTTTTGCCCATGTTCATCGGTACCGGTAGTATAAAAAACCTCATTACCACGCATTTGTTCAAACTTTTTCAACACATCGCCCAAGATAGTCGTAAAAGCGTGCCCAACGTGCGGCGCACCGTTAATATAATAAATCGGAGTAGTGATATATTTCTGCATCATCTTTATCCTTGTTAATTGTTAACTAAAAACCCCAAACAAAAAAAAGCGGGAAGCCCCGCCTTTTAATATTTTAAGAATTGCACAACGCCGACGGGAGCGTTATTATAACCATAACCCCATTTCCATTCGCATCATCATCATGTCAATTCTGTTTCTCATGAGGAGGAGTATAAATAAGCGAAAATAATTTGCAAGCATTTTTTATTAAAAGGCACAGAAAAGACCAATATTTCTCTTCCCCAAACATAAAAAAATCCCCCAAAAAAACGATTGTAACTTTTGGTAACAATTTGTTTTATCCACAACCCCTGCTTACAAATTGAATTTACAAGATAAACAAAGTAATTTATCGCCGTATGTAAAAAAATATGGAGAGACTGATAAATGATATTTTGTGATATGGATGGCGTATTAACAGATTTTGACGGCTCGTTTGAAGCGCGTTTCGGCATGCCGCCAAAGGCACTGCCCCGTCCGGAATTGTGGGAAAAAGTCCTAAACACAAAAGACTATTGGTATGATCTCCCGAAAAAAGCAGACGCAGATAAACTCATCAATTATTTAAATAAGTTTGGTTATTCCATTTTAACCGGACTGCCGGCATATGGTTTTGACAAGGCGGAAAAAGAAAAACGCCTTTGGCTTAAAAAACATTATAACAAAGAACAAGACGTCATTTGTTGTTTAAGCAAAGATAAGCAAAACTACGGCAACAAGAGCGACATTTTGATTGATGATTTAGAAAAAAATATTGCCCGCTGGGAAGAAATGGGCGGTATCGGCATTTTACATACATCCGCAGAATCAACAATACAAAAACTACAAGAATTAGGATACAAATAGGTCATACAATGAAACAGGCTGTCAAAAACGAAATACTAAGAAAAAGCGACGAACTACTAAATTATCTGGACAAACTGCACTTAGCCCCGAGCCAAAACTTTAGCGAAGAAGAAGTAAGCGCCATTATTGCCAAAGAAGAAGCTCAAACTCAAAAAAATTATGAACGTGCGATTGCCAAATTTCAAGAAACCAATCACAGCCTAACCTCTCCGCAAATTAAGCGTTTCGTAGTATATTGGGGCTATCCCGGAGCAGGCAAATCTTATATGTCTAAAAAGCTGATTGAGCGCTTTGGTCAAGAAGAAGACTGCCTGCCGTTTAACATCATAGATAAAGACCAACACAGAGATTTGTTCCCTAATTTATTTAATCACCTAAAAAACGGACACTTGGATGAATGTGAAAAATTCGCAGGTGTTACCATTGATTACGTCCGCCAAATTTTGGATTTATCTTTACAAAGCGGCGAACGTTCTATTTTATCCATCGGCTCCATGGGCGCAGGCAGTGAGTTCAAAGATAACGCCGCCAAAGCCATCAGCTACGGTTACAAACCATGCGCGGTATATATGGCGGTTAATCCGGATATCGCATATTTAAGCAGCGTATATCGTAGTGCGTCATTATATGACCAAATTATTTTCCAAAACAAAGAGTTGTATCCGAGATTAGTATCAAACGAATATTTCAGCCGTGTGGTAGATATGTTACCGAACATGATAGAGCGGATAGACACCTTCCAACAAGAAAACAGCGAAAATGTGGATTTGATGGTTTTAAACCGTAGTAATGAAGTCTTGTACGATTCGCGCAAACCCCACACCTTAAATGTCAAAGAGGTAATCGCCGAAGAAGAAAGTCGTCCGTTGAACGATAAGGAAATCATCAACCTCAACAAGCAACTGACACAAATCCGCGAGAGCATTGCTTATCGTCATGAGAATCAAGTATATGCACCGTATGCAAACGAATTAGAAATGGCCAAAACAGCGATACAACGCATTCATAAGCTTGTTTCGTCCCAACCGATACAAAGCAACACTCATGGTCAATTCAAGTTCGGCATATTGGGCAAAGCCTCCGGTTTTGACAGATAGTTTTTGACAGCTAAAAAGCTCTGCGACCATTACAGACTTTAGATACAAAAAAATTCCGCAAGCCGAAGAATTTTTAATTTTCCTTAACTCTTTTAGATATAGCACATAAAAGAACAAAGGAGAAAAAGATGAGCCAAGAATTTACGTTACACACCCATAACAACGAGTGCCACTTTGATGGTCGCGCCACTGCGGAAGAAATGGTATCTACCGCCGCAGAAAAAGGATTTAAAACGATTGGCGTCAGCAATCATCTAATCTGCCACGAAGGTTTGTTCCAACCACCTAAGCCGGAAGTAATGTTTATGTCAGATTTCAATGAAGCCGAAAAAATCTATATGCGCCATATTGAAATTTTGGAAAATTTAAAAGGCAAATACAACATAGATATAAAAATCGGCTTTGAGGCAGACTTTTTTCCAGATAAGACCTGGCGTAAAAATTTTGAACAGATGTTAAAACGTCTACCGCTTGATTATCTCGTTGGCACCTGCCACTTTTTAATGAGCTCTGATCTCCGTTTTCTATGCAACATCTATCACCTAAAACACTTACAAGAACCACTGGCACCGGAACAACAACGTGAATATGTAAAAAATCACTTTGCGAACATTGCCGCCGCAATAAGGAGTGGCTATTACAGCTTTATGGCGCACATTGACTATTGCACCATTTTCGGTCTTGG
This sequence comes from uncultured Alphaproteobacteria bacterium, assembly GCA_944390455.1. Classification (GTDB taxonomy): domain Bacteria; phylum Pseudomonadota; class Alphaproteobacteria; order RF32; family CAG-239; genus CAG-267. The sequence goes on from CALXPU010000019.1 coordinate 4,358, forward strand.
CGAAAGCGAAGAGTATGACGAAGATAAATATAATCATTGAAGCATTAAGAGAAACCAAATTGCCGTTTGAAATCAATACCAGCGGCTACAATCGTATCAATCGCCCACATCCTGCGCCATGGATTATAAAAGAATTAGCCAAAAGCGGAGATGTACCTGTATTATTGAGCGACGATGCACATGACCCAACTCAACTCGGCCAGCATTTTGACAAGGCAGAAGCCTTATTGCAAGAGTTGAATTACCAGCCACGCTTTACCTTAGATATGTTAAAAAAGCCGCTCTAAAAAAGCGGCTGATTTTTTGCACCAAGCTAAAAAATCTCAAACAAAAAAGCAGTGGCAAAACACCACTGCTCATAAAAGAGTTTATCATAACAGAATTAATTTTTCTGAGTAAATCCGGTAATCGTACCTTTATATCCCTCAACTTTGGCTTCTAATTCCTTATAAACAAAGTAATCATTTTTCACCGTTGTTTTATAAGTCGGAGCAATAATCACATCTGCCCCTGAATTTTTCAAAGCCTTATAAGCTGCGGCGGATTTAACGTCATCCATACCTCCGGAAACTGAAGGCACCGGCAAAGGAATAGCTCCAGACAAACCTTTAGCTTCGCCGGCATAACTCATACCATCAACAAATTCATTATCTCCGCCGATTTTAAAACCGAACAAAATCTTTGCGGAAGATTCTCCAGATATTTTTTCGCCCACTCTGATATTAGCAACATGATTTGACTGAATTGTGGGTTGAAGCGCGGCATTAGGCACACCCTGATGAACGGAAGAACAACCTGATAATCCAATCATGGCAATACCCGCCAACAAAATCATTTTTTTCATCTTAAAATACTCCATAAATTAGTTCTAAATAAAAAAGAAGCCACCTTGATGAGAGGTAGCAGGAAGTTAGAACCTATTTATGGAAATAGTGTAGTATATTAGTTATATAAACCTATTCTACTACCTTCCTGCCATCGGCAAAAAGGTAGTTTTTTACATCTGCTCAAACAGACAACCATAAAGAGGGTTCTAAACCTCATACCGGCAATCAACCGGTACAAGAAAAGAGTATTAAAAAAAATCCTCAAAGTCAAACAAAAAAATACCTCAAACACAACGCTGCGAATAAGTTCCCTCTCCGACACAAAAAACTCCTTGCAATTAAGACAAAGCCATGCTAAATCCGTCCACGCAATAAAATAATTATGTTTTTTAAATTTATACAATTATGCAACAAAAAATTAAATTACTTTGGCAAATTTGGAGCCCCATGCTCATGTTCATCGGTTGTTATGCAATATTGGCGCAATTCCGCCCCATAACTTGGCAACCTTTAGTTTATGGAAGTCTGGGACTTGCCGCAATTCAAGTTTTGATTTACAAAACGACCTACCGAAAGCGCCCGGACGTATTGCCCATAACCATGTTATATTTTCAAATGGCAAGTATCCTAAGCATGATATTCATTGGCAATCTCGCCCCTTTTGAAGAAGCGATGCTGTGCGTGGCCGTTTTTATGGGACCATGGACGATTGTGTCATTACTCAAGATTTTCTATGCCCCTCTTCCTCCAAGACATTGGGAAGACAACCATAACGCTTAAAGTAAATCACACTAAAATAGCCGGAAGTCCATACTTCGGGTTATTTTTTTTATATGAAAAACCTTTTGGCTTGCCTCTCCCTAACCTCAACGCTTAAAGTAAATTACACTAAAGTAGCCGGAAGTCCATACTGCCGGTTATTTTTTATATGAAAAACTTTTTGGCATGCCTCTCTCTAACCTCAACGCTTAAAGTAAATCGCACTAAAGTAGCCGGAAATCCAAACTTCCGGTTATTTTTTATATGGAAAACCTTTTGGCTTGCCTCTCCCTAACCTCAACGCTTAAAGTAAATCGCACTAAAGTAGCCGGAAGTCCAAACTGCCGGTTATTTTTTATATGGAAAACCTTTTGGCTTGCCTCTCCTAACCTCAACGCTTAAAGTAAATCACACTAAAGTAGCCGGAAATCCAAACTTCCGGTTATTTTTTATGCCAATCTCCACTCGTCCACACCAACCTATGCCCCCTACTCTCAAAGCCCTAAAAACAAAAAGTCCCCGCTATCAAGCGAGGACTTTTTTATATATCATCTGAGCCAATCTCTTTGCAAATTACCAAAGTAATGACTTTCAGCCAATCTCTTAACAAGCTACCAAAGTAATGGCTTTCAGCAAGTTGCCGGAGAGAAGTCTCTTTGCAAGTTACCATCGCCAAACTTTTCACAAGCTATCCTTACCCAAACTTTCAAGAAATCAGCTCAATGGAGTTTCTTAACAAATTATCGGAGCGAAAATTTTGGTATAACCTGAAAATAATACTCAAACTAAGCAACTTCTCCGGTAACCGGATCAACTGTTTCTTCGTTCATATCATCGCCGATAAGTTCAGAAGTAAGGTGACCGGCATCAGCACGGATTTTACGCTCAATTTCATCCGCCAAAGCCGGATTATCGCGCAAAACCTGTTTAGCGTTTTCACGACCTTGTCCAAGTTTTTCTCCGTTATAAGAGAACCATGCGCCGGCTTTCTCAATAATTCCAGCCTTAACGCCAAGGTCAATCAATTCGCCGACTTTAGAGATACCTTCGCCGTACATAATGTCAAAATCAACTGTTTTAAATGGAGGAGCCACTTTATTTTTAACAATTTTAACGCGTGTCTGGCTACCGATAACATCTTCTTTATCTTTAATTGCGCCCACTCTACGAATATCCATACGAATAGAAGCGTAGAATTTCAAAGCGTTACCACCGGTAGTTGTTTCCGGATTACCAAACATCACACCGATTTTCATACGAATTTGGTTAATAAAGATAATAAGTGTGTTAGAGCGAGAAACCGTAGCAGTCAATTTACGCAATGCTTGGCTCATCAAACGCGCTTGCAATCCCATATGAGAGTCGCCCATTTCGCCTTCAAGTTCCGCCTTAGGAACAAGAGCAGCCACCGAGTCAACAACCAACACGTCAATAGCACCGGAGCGCACCAATGTATCAGCAATTTCCAAAGCCTGCTCACCGGCATCCGGTTGCGAAATTAAGAGGTTATTGATATCCACACCGATTTTCTTCGCATAAGACGGATCAAGAGCATGTTCCGCATCAACAAATGCGCAAGTACCGCCTTTTTTCTGAGCCTGAGCAATTACGCTCAACGCCAAAGTTGTTTTACCGGAGCTTTCCGGACCATAGATTTCCACAATACGCCCCTTCGGCAAACCACCGATACCCAGAGCAATATCAATACCGAGAGAACCGGTAGAAATGGCTTCAATATCAATTTTTGTGTCTTGTCCGAGACGCATGATAGAGCCTTTACCGAAAGCTCGTTCAATTTGGCTCAGCGCCGCTTCTAACGCTTTGTCTTTTTCCATATTTAAACCTCTTAAAAATAATCTTGAGAACGTTACTGAGAGGATTATGTTCTGTTTTTGTTCGGTTTGCAAGAGTTTTTTTTGATTTTCCGCAAGTTTTTTAATATATAGCGTCAAAACAAAAGGATACACAACATTTTGCTCCCTCAAAACGCCATATTTTCCGCCCATTTCATCCATTAGTAACAAAACTTTCACATTTCCCATACCTAAAATTTGAAAAAAAAGGTTTACAAATGACATTTAATTCTGTAAGAACAAGGATAGTTAGTTTCAAAAAACATACTGTAAAAAAAAATTATACGAGGTAATTATACATGACAGTTGAACCACTTATGGCTGGTAAAAAGGGCCTGATTATGGGTCTTGCCAATGATAAATCAATCGCTTGGGGGATTGCTCAAGCTTTGGATGCACAAGGCGCACAAATCGCTATTTCATACCAAAACGAAGCTCTTGAAAAAAGAGTTGTTCCTTTGGCTGAAAAACTTTCTTATGCACCAACATTAATCAAATGCGATGTAACCGATTCTGCATCTGTTGAAGCTTGCTTTAAAGAATTAGGCGAAAAATGGGGCAAGTTGGACTTTGTGGTTCACGCCATTGCGTTTTCTGATAAAGATCAATTAAAAGGTCGCACCATTGATACCACTTTGGAAAACTTCACCAACACCATGCACATTTCATGCTATTCATTCTTAGAAGCATGCCGTTGCGCATCTCCTTATATGAATGAAAACGGTTCTATCGTAACCTTAACCTACTTAGGTTCAGAACGTGTATTGCCAAACTACAACATCATGGGTGTTGCCAAAGCCGCATTAGAAGCATCTGTTCGTTATGCTGCAGTAGATATGGGACAACAAAAAGTTCGCGTTAATGCCATTTCTGCCGGCCCGATTAAAACATTGGCTGCTTCTGGTATTGGTGACTTCCGCAAAATTTTGCGTTGGAATGAATTAAACGCACCGTTACAAGCAAACGTTACCCAAGAACAAGTTGGTCGCGCTGCATTAGCTTTGTTATCACCTCTTGGTGAAGCTATCACCGGTGAAGTTTTACACGTTGATAACGGTTACAACACGATTGCGATGGTAAATATTCACAATACACATGAATCATCGGAAGTGTTGGCAGAATTTTAATCGCAGTACTAAAACATTTAAGCCCCTCCGTTGCGAGGGGCTTTTTCTATATAAAATCACGGTTATTTTCTCCCCAAATGGAAACTATATTTTTTTCAGCCACATTACCTTTAAGAGGAAAAGAGCAATTAAGCAATTGAAATAAATAGACAAATCAAGGTTCAAAGAAGTTATCCACAGAGTTATCCACAACCTGCAAGCAACTACAGCGCCCCATTTTACATACATTCGAGCAGGTATTGAAGTTTCGCATCCCAAAAACATTCTTGTCTGAATATAAAAAATCGTCTATAAAGCAAAATGTAATCCATATCATAATGTCTAACTATTAAATCTCTATTCTTATGAAAGCAACAGACAGAAAGATGGTCAATACCATCATGAGCACGTTAAGTGTCAATCCTGAAAGTTTCGTCAACTGCCTGAAAGACGAAAGCCGCAAACCCGCAACAATATCCGTTGTCTGCATGGTTCTAACACTTCTGGTATGTAGCAAACGCTACAAAGGACAAAACCGCAAGCGCAATCGCAATTGCAATGCCGAAATCCCCAATCCGGCGCCTGTAAGGAATTCGGAAGTACGTTCCACCAGTCCCACACTGATACCGACCGCACTTCCGATAATTTACAAGATAAACGGCACCAATCGTTTCGAAATAAAGAACGCATTGGACATCACGCGTAAAGACGAGGTATGGGGTTGGCGTCTGAAGTCTGGAATTTTCTGGAAAAAGACCCTGCGAGCCGAAACGGAAAGCGTATACAATCATTCATACGCGGCCCACATCGCCTCACAGTATGAATTTGAGGGCAAGAAAGGCGATTTACCCCCTTGGGAAAATTTCAGAAACACCCTCGAAGACAAAAAATCCCGCAATCGCATCAAGGCCACCGCAGCCGTATTAAGCAAATATGGTATAGCGGTAGACAGCCATTTAGACTGCCGTTGCTGGTGTAAAGAAAAGCTCAATCACACACCGCACTACTTCATCCATTTCAATGGAACAGAAGCAAACGAAAAGATTGAGCCGTGCTATGAAGATCGGTATTTTGCCAACGAAAGAATAGCTGTATTTTTCAGCTAAACAAACTAACGAACCGCCTCTTATGCAACAGCTTGCACAACTCGTTGCACAAGAGAAGCACCGTTAGATAAGCTGTAAGAAATCGATTTCTCCCACTAACTCCCGTTTAATACGGGAGTTTTTTTTACCCCCTTCCGAAACACATCGGAGCAAGCAACTCTAAAGCAATTGTTTGATTGCTTTAACAAAGCAATCCCCATTAACCTTAGCAAAATCCAAAACTGTTTTACCGTCAGAAGTTTTAGCATTTTTATTAGCACCGGCATCAAGCAACAATTTAACTTTACCAATATCACCACCTTCAACGGCATACATCAACACCGACTTACCACTATTGTCAACTGCTTGTAAATTAGCATTTTTCTCTAAAAGAGCGGTTAAAATCTGTGTATCCGCCTGAGGATTAGCCGCTGCATACATCAAAGCCGTGCGTCCGTTATCATCATTTTGATCAATACGTTTCACTTTTTCAAGCATCTCGACAATCATCAATTTTTCCACTCTGATATCACGATTACCCACAGCATACATCAAAGCGGTTTTACCGGTAGCGTCCACCGCATCCACATCCACATTACGCCCCAACAACATATGCGCCTTAATCAACTGAGCGTTTTTACCGCTAACGGCATACATCAAAGCGGTTTTGCCATCAGCATCACGAACATTAAGATTACGTTCCGGAGCCGTTCTAAAGTTTTGCATAACGGTTACCATATTAACACCGGCCGCCCCTTCTGCCGCATACATCAAGACAGACTTACCACGATTATCACGAGCTTCGGCATTAGCCCCTTTACGAATAAATTCACGCACCATATCCGGACGACCTTTATCCACCAGATACATCAAAGCCGTACGTCCCATTCTATCCTTTTTATTAAGAGCCGGAGCTGAATCCAAAATTCTGCGCAAGATGTCAATATTTCCGCTTTCAATAGCGCTCATCAAAACTGTTTTTCCGCTTTCTCTGTCCACGCTGTTAAATCTCATAAACAAATCGGTCACAACATTAAAAATTTCAGCATTACCTTTTTCCGCACCATAGAAAGCCGGCGTTTTACCATTTTTATCTTCAACATAAATATCCGCACCGTTTTTAGCCAACAAGCGGCAAACTTCCACATTACCGCCTCTTGCCCCATAAACAATCGCAGACACGCCGTCATTATCGGTTTTATTAACATCTAAACCATTTTGCAACAACTTATCAACCATCAACAAATTTCCGTTCTGTGCCGCATACATCAAGAGAGTGCGCCCGTTATTATCAACGGCGGCCAAGCTATCGCCTTTACTGAGCAATTCATCGGCAAAATCAGAAGAGCCAAACTCAGCGACATACATCAAAACATTTTTGCCTTCATAATCAGCGGCTTTAATATCTGCGCCTTTATCCAACAAAAGTTGAACAACCTGATTATTTCCGCCTTCAATCGCATACATTAATGGGGTTCTGCCGGCATTATCACGTGCATTAACATCAAGTCCCTTTTCCAACAAGAACGAAACAATACGCTCATTACCGCCCAAAGCCGCATACATCAACATATTTTCGCCGGTATTATCAGCCTTAAATATATCTCCGCCTTTTGCAAACACCCGCGCAAAATCGGCATCCAAACCATATTTTGCCATTAACATTAAAAGGGTTTCACCTTTATAACCGGCATCATTCACATCAACCAGTTTTGCTTCCATTCTCTCTAAATTTTTCGGATGTTTTTTAGCTGTTTTAACCGCCATTTCCATCGGGGTATTACCATCACTTTCCGCCATCCACAAATCTATATTTTGATTAAGCAAAAACTCAACCGCCGTTTCATAACCATTCTGCAAAGCCACCATCAACATGGTTTGGTCTTGTTCCGTTAAAGCATTTGGATTTGGAGAACATTGTGCCAAAGTCAAATAATCGTCATTACGTCCTTTTTTAAGCATCATTTCCATCGCTTCAACCGAAACACGAGCTCCTTTATCAGCAAACAATTTAATCACCTCGGACGTATCGCTTACTTTATAAGAAACATTATCCAACACAATCTTATCACCGTCTTTACGATAGGTCAGCGCTTTAACAAAAGCCTGATTAACATCTCCGGCATTTTTATCAATCAAATATGCGATTGTGTCACGAGGCGCAACAAGAACGGCGTATGAAAGCAAATCCACATTACCGGCAACAACCGTTTGCAAATTTTTAACCCCATCGCCCAAAGCCTTAACAATTTGCGGAGAAGCGGCACGCACATTATTAACCAAGAAGTACTCAGCCCCGTCCGCCCCTTTTTGCAACAATAAAGAAGCAATATCGGCCTTTTCGAGAGCCACCGCCTTTTTAAGTGGCGTAATCACGCGTGGATCTTTATAATCCGGCAATTCATCAGGCATATGTTTACCTTTGAATTGCAATGTAGCATTAACATTAGCCCCTTTATCAAGCAAGAACTGTACAATTTTTATATTACCGCCGTCTAGAGCTTTATCCAAAAACATCGGTTCGCTTAAAGTCATTTTAGAAGCTTTAGCCGTTCTTTCAAACAAAGAGAAATCTCCTGTTGCCGCGGCAGCCTCCACCGCAGACATTCCGTTTCTGTCTTTTTTATCAACATCTGCGCCTTGTTCAATCAAATAAGCAACCACTGCTTCATCTTTAGCCTGCACCGCTTTAATCAGAGGAAGCACTCCGCTTTTATCGGCAACATTAAGCTCGGTTTCGCCGTTCCAATAATTCTGAAGTGTTGCCGGCTTTCCGTCAGCAAGTAAAAGCCAACCGGCCACGCCGACCACAGCCACTCCACCCAATGCAGATCCGAGAAGCAAAGTTTTTTTATTCATGATAATCTCCCTCAAAATCAAAAAATCCATTAGTCCATAGTTTAAAACAACAAAAAGCGTCGCTCAACCCTTTAGCACAACTTAATCACAGCCAATAAGGTCAGCACGTTATTTTAATCCGCACAACACCGCCGCAACTTTAACGCCGTCTGCCGCCGCACTGGTAATTCCTCCGGCATATCCGGCACCTTCGCCAATCGGATAAACGCCATAAATATTACTCATATACGCACCGTCACGAAGCAAGCGCACCGGAGAGGAAGAACGGCTTTCAACTGCGGTTAAAACAGCATCGTCATCGGCAAAGCCCCGTAATTTTTTATCCATACGACGAATCCCCTCTTGCAGTGCTTGGTAGAGAGGTTTAGAAAACAGCTGCTTAAAATCGGCAGGTCTAACCCCTGGTTGATAGGAAGGCACAACTTTACCTAAACTAGAAGTAGGTTTGCCTTTTAAGAAATCGCCCACTTTTTGCACCGGCGCAAAATAGTTGCTCCCCCCGAGCACAAATGCTTTTTTCTCCAGATTTTCTTGAAATTCCATACCGGCAAGCGGATGCGCAGAACCAAAATCTTTTTCATCCACATTAACCAACACGGCGGCGTTGGCGTTTTCTTTATCGCGTGCAAATTCGCTCATACCGTTGGTTACCACGTGTCCATCAAGAGAAGTCGCCGCCACGACGCTCCCCCCCGGACACATGCAGAAAGTATAAACGCCTCGTCCGTCATCAAGATGCTCGGCAAGTTTATAATCTGCCGCCCCCAGATAAGGAGAGTTCCAAAATTTCTGCCCATACTGCGCCAAGTTAATATCTTTTTGCTTATGCTCAATCCGCACCCCAACCGCAAACGGCTTTTGCTCCATATGAAGTCCACGATTAAAGAGCATCTGAAACGTATCACGCGCCGAGTGTCCCAGCGCCAAAATCAAAATATCGGTATTAAGCTGATAAGCAGAGCCGTCCGCACGTAAGATTTTTATACCTTTAATCCGCGAAGTCTTTTCGCCATTATCAAGCGTCATTTCTTGCAATAAGATATCGTCCATTTTTTCATTAAAACGATATTCCCCGCCCAAAGCAATAATTTTGCGCCGAATATTTTGCACCATTAAAACCAAGTTGTCGGTACCGATATGCGGTTTCGCCAGATAAAGAATTTCGGAAGGCGCACCCGCTAAAGCAAATTCATGTAAAACTTTTGCGGTAAACTTATCTTTTTTAATACCGGTCATCAATTTACCGTCGGAAAACGTACCGGCGCCGCCCTCTCCGAATTGCACATTTGTTTGTGTGGAGAGTTGTCCTGTTTTCCAAAACGTATCCACGGCTTTCTGCCGTTCTAAAACCTCTGCGCCGCGCTCTAAAACAATCGGTTTAAGCCCAGCTTCCGCCAAGCAGAGCGCTGCCATCATACCGGCCGGTCCCGAACCAACGACAACCGGTCTTTGTAATTGCGCCAAAGAGGTTCCTCGCCCCATAAAATCAAGCTTTTCCGCCGCCGGTAATTTCATCAAATCAGAACTTTCCGCCAACTCTTTATCGCACTCAAACTCCACTGCGAACACTTTGATTAAATGAGCTTTATTGCGTGCGTCAATCGATTCTTTCACCACACGTATGTGCGAAACATCATCCGCCGACAGATGCAATAAACCAAGCGCCTCACAAGTTGCATCTTGAATTGTTGCGCTGATAGGAAGTTTAATATTATTAAGCCGATAAAGAGCCATAAGCGTATCCGTCCGATATAGATAAAAACAATTACAGGCAAGATACGCTGTTTTCAAAAATTTTACAACAAAAAATCGCCACCAACGCCCCTTGCCTAGTCAAAAAGTCTCCGACTTTCCACACAGAAACATCTTGCGATTACGCTACACTTTAACCACAAACCTCCCCTTGCCTAGTCAAAAAGTCCCCGACTTTCCACACAGAAACATCTTGCGATTGCGCTACACTTTAACCACCAACGCCCCTTGCCTAGTCAAAAAGTCCCCGACTTTCCACACAGAAACATCTTGCGATTGCGCTACACCTTAACCACAAACCTCCCCTTGCCTAGTCAAAAAGTCCCCGACTTTCCACACAGAAACATCTTGCGATTACGCTACACTTTAACCACCAACGTCCCTTTGCCTAGTCAAAAAATCTCCGCATTAAGCACACACAAATATATAAGATTTACGCGCGAAAATCCAAATTCCAATCGGCATAGCGAGCCGGATCATCGCCCCAATTTTCACGCACTTTAACAAACAAAAACAGATGAATACGATCTTCCAGCAAGTCTTCAAGTTCATGACGAGCCGCCTGCCCGATTTTTTTAATCATCGCCCCGCCTCGTCCGAGCACAATTTGTTTTTGGCTGTCACGTTCCACATAAATCGTCATCTCTGCACGAACCGAATTATCCTCACGTCTTTCCCAAAGTTCCGGCTCCACGGTAAGAGCGTACGGCAACTCTTGGCGCAGATAGAGAAATAATTTTTCACGCACAATTTCCGCCGCCAAAAGTTTCAACGGTAAATCAGACATCTGCTCTTCGGGATAAAACCACGGACTTTCCGGCAAATTATCCGCCAAATATTGATAAAAATCGTCCGTTCCTTTGCCATCCATTGCCGAAATCATAAATGTTTCTTTAAACGGATACGCTTCGTTGAGTTCCGCGCAAAGTTTCAACAATTTTTCTTCATTAACGAGGTCAATTTTATTAAGCACCAACACTGCGTCGATATGATTTTCAGAGAGCTTTTGGATAATAGCTTTCGTTTCGTCATCAAATCCCCGTTTGGCATCAACCACCAAAACCGTCATATCGGCATCGCTAACCCCGCCCCAAGCAGAAGCAACCATAGCTCTATCAAGACGACGTTTCGGCTTAAAAATCCCCGGCGTGTCTAAAAAGATGATTTGCGAATTTCCCCAAATACCAATACCTTTAACCGTGGTACGTGTCGTCTGCGCTTTGGGAGAAACAATACTAACCTTAGAGCCGACAAAGTTATTGGTAATAGTGGATTTTCCGGCGTTTGGCGCACCAAGCAACGCCACAAAACCGCAACGTGTCGGAGCATCCATATCTTCTACATTTACCTCATTAACCATCATATTTTGTTTATTCTCAGTCATCGGCAACACCAAAAATTTCCAACATTTTATGCGCAGCTTCTTGTTCGGCTAATTTTTTACTTTTACCTGTTCCCACAGCGCTCTGTCCGTTGTCAAAAGAAACCTCGACCTGAAACATCGGCTCATGTTCGGAGCCTGTTTTTTTCAACATCCGATAGAGTGGCGGATTAAGATTAAAATGATGAGCTTCTTCTTGAAGTTTGGTTTTAAAATCTTTATGCGGACGAGATTTCCGATCAATCAGCGGCGTCCAATGTTGACGAACAAAATCTTGAGCCACGGTCATATCCCCGCTATCCAAATAAATTGCCGCAATCAGCGCCTCGCCGACATCGCAAAGCACGTTCAAGCTATCCCGCACATCAACATTTGCCGCAACAATAGCCCGCTCAACGCCTAGTTCACGCACGACCTCCGCCACAGCGTCTTTACAAACCAACCCGACAAAGCGTTGCGAAAGGTTGCCCTCGGGTTCATTTGGAAACGTGCGACAAAGCATTTCAGCCACAGTCACACCCAAAATTCTATCGCCCAAAAACTCCAATCGCTCATAATTTTCATGAATATCGGCAGTAAAGCTTGAATGTGTCAAAGCCTGCTGTAAGAGTTTGGGATTATGAAAAGTGTACCCTAATTTTTCTTCAATTTTTTGTATCATCAATTTCGCTCAAAAGATTTCATTTACACGATTACCCCTAAAATACGCCAAAATCTGCGGAAATGCAAGCAATTTTTTCCCCCTTTATCGCCACACCTCACGCCAAGTTATAAAGCATCTTTGCCACACAGTTATCCCTCTTCACGCTACACGGCTATACCTCTTCATGTTATACGTATTTTAGACAAAAACTATTGCAATCCTCCACAAATCATGCTACACTAAAAGGCGATACAATATATTTATTAACTTATTTTTTCTTACTATTATGGAAATTTTTAATTATCTAGAAAAAGAAACCGGAGTTGAAAACCTGTCTGAAAGACCTTGGGCAGAAGTGGTTAACAATGTAATCTTGCCTAAATTGGCAGGACGTGCGGAATACCGAAACAGAATTTATCCCGAATTTATGAAATTTTTGGCCCTCTATGCCGATACAGTGTGCCGAAAAGACAACTATCTGGGAGAAATTTTACTGGAAATCGCCATGCAACGCATCAGCAACGGTGCTGTTCTGCATGAAGATGACACTACTCCAACATTCAAGGCTCTCCCCGAAGCCTACCGTGAATACGGCTCGCAAAACTACCACTTAGGCGGTGAACCGGGGTTAATGGGAGAAACAGAGTACGCATTTATCATGCAAGCGCTTCCTGTGTGCCTCAAACACGAGAAGTTGCGCTCTCATGCGCTGGCAATCGCGTTCGGCATATTGAAGCACCTCACTCCCGAAGGAGAAGTTGCAGATGATTACATGTTTGGGACTTTAAGTTTCAAACCCGATGGCAAGGCGCTGTATGAAGCTGCATTAAGCTGGGTAATCAGTTACGCACTCTGGGACGAACTATTCCGCCACTTTGCCCAACCCGAGCAGTGGCCAAAACACAAAACGTGGTTCAAGCAAGAAATTGCAAACAAGCGCCTAACTTGGAGGCAATTTTTCAAGGCGATAGAAACGCCTAACACCGAAAACATTTTCAAACGCTGGCGCACACGCGCTCGCATTAAAAAGGAAATTATGAGCGCTTAATAAGCTCAAATTTCCACAACAAAAAAGGCTCTCTCGCAATGAGAAAGCCTTTTTTTAATGCGCAAATCAATTTTATGTTATGCGCGCAACAATCCGTTGTCTACAGCCAGCTGATAACACTCTTTATCAAAGCCATACTTCTTTTGATAAAGTTCTACCAACCCCGGCTGTTTCAACCCAATTAACGCACGTTGTGCTTCTGGATGCGCCATAAAGTTATGATACTCCAAGTAAAAACGTATCATTTCCGTATCGCCGGTATTAATCAACAAGATTTCTTGCGGTTCATACCATGCACCATACTTCTGAATTTGCGTTTTCAGCAAATACTGACATCCGTGTTTAATCAACGTTTCAATGTACGGAAAATATCGTCCCATCGGATTAATTGCGTTCAGTGAATAAACTTCCTGAATTTTCTCAATTAATTTCAAGCGTCCTTTTTCCAACATTTTCAAAAGATTAGTCACGGAAATTTGTTTTTTCTCAGCATATTTCAATACCACCTCATCGGAGCAATATTCCGCCAACAACGAGGAATAAAGAAAGTTGTTTTCAATATAGTCCGTCACTTCTTCATCAGTGCCAAACTTAACCAACACTCTTGTATCTTTAACACCGAGATAACCTTCCATACGCACTTTTTGCCGCACTTCCGCCAACCGTTCCAAATCTTTATCGGTCGGAACCGGTTTCTGAAAAGCACATTCCAAACGTTTTGCAACCACTTCACGAAATGGTTTAACTTTTGGCTCATTACCTTCCACCAAGCAATCCACCGAAAATCTATCGCGCACAATCATAAAAGAAGGAAATCTGCTGGAAACAGACGATACTTCCAAACCGCAGGTTCCATCCATATACACATAAAAAGGAAAGCCGATTTCATTGCCCACCTGCGACAAATAACGCAAAACCTTTTTATCATCACGACACACTCCCTGCAAAAAATCCATATTCAACGACTTCGCAGGCATTTTTTTCTGCACTTCAGCCAAAGTTTGCACCTTAGAATTTTCTGCAACCGCCTCTTTGCCATAAGTACCATCAGAATAAATAAAAAAAGGATAGCCCAGTTTCGCACCTAGTGCGTTGATCTGTTTAAGAATAGTATTTTTCATCACACAAAAAAATTTTAGTACTACAATAATTTTATTTTGCCAAAACCATACACCATCGCTTTATTTTTGTCAAGTACGAATCAGCTACAAAAAAAAGCTCTCTCCCTAAAGAGAAAGCCTTTTTTTATTCAACAAGCATCAAGTTATCATCACATTACTCAAGAAATCAAATAAGCCACAAAGCAAGCAACTTTGACGTACCACGTCGATGCTTTTTTAACCTTAGCCAATTTTTCTTGCTTACGCTTTTCATGAATAGCTTTTTCTGCAACATCATCTAACATCCGAGTACTAAATCTATCAGACAAGAGAAATTTTTGTATCATCTCTGAAGTACCGCTACCGATCAATACTCTTTGGTCATGCTCGGAAAGATTGTGACGCATGATATAATACTCAAACATCTCTTCATCACCGGATTTGATAAGAGCCGCCAATTCCGAATCAGAAAGGTCTCGCTTATCAATCGTGTTTTTGACCAATTTGGCATAGCCATTTTCTAACAAATAGCGTACATTCGGCAATGTAAGCCCGCCGGAAACCAAATTAAGCTCATCCGTAATCTGCAGTTTCTCAATCAACTCAAAGCGTTCTTCTTCAAGAAGTCCTTTAAGTAGCTCTGTGGGCATACCGCAACAAGCAACAATTTCCGCAATAACTTTATCGGTACAATGTTTTGCGCATACAGCCACATGCTCCGTCACCAACTCTTTCAACGTTTCTTGTTTATCTTCATCAGATAAAGTATCCAAATCCACATCAGCTACCTCAGCATCTTCAGAAACATTAGCGGATTTTTCCCAAAAATCCGGTGCTAAGACAACTTTTTTTGCCTCAATTTTACCTTTCATACGCAGTACAAAAGGTTCGTCATTAGTTGGAGATTTCGATTCTTTTCCGCAAGTACCGTCTGCATAGACATAAAGCGGATAACCATTTTTCTCAGCCACTTCGGCAAGGTGTGCCAAAATTTCATCAGAAGCACCAGCCGTACCGGTCAAATAATCAGACTGTAAGTCATTCACCGCAAAAGGCTTTTTGACCACAATCAAACTATTCGCCTTACCGTCTTCAGAAACAAGTTTTTTACCGCAAGTACCATCTGCATAAATGTGAAACGGATAACCAAGTACCGCTCCCAGAGCGTTGACTTGTAACAAAATAAGATTTTTTTCCATACAAAAAAATTTTAGTTCTACAATAATTTCATTTTGTCAAAAAATATACTATAATTCACATCTTTTGTCAACACCCATTTAAACCACAAAAAAAAGCTCTCTCCCCAAGGAGAAAGCTTTTAATCACAAACGCAAGCAAAAAACCGCATTACCAAAACCGATATTCCAACTCGGCACGCCTTTGACCTTCGTCTTGCTCTTTGAGCACAGCTTGAACCAATTCATGGCGTCCCAATTCTTGAAGTTTCGGTACCAATTTTGAACTGACATGTTCCCTACCGGCAAGCGCCAATACCACGTTATCTTCGCAATATTGCGCCATCAACAACTGATTTTCTTCAGAAATTTTTTCATGTCGCATCAACGTCAACAAAACACGTTTATCCCCCCGCAAAATATACTCTTTTTGAAAGGTATCGCAAAATAAGCGATTAGAGAAATAAACATCCAATTCATCATTTGATGCAAATTGGAAAAAGGCGCGTTCTTCTTCGCCTTGTAAAAAGCGTCCTCTTGCCACCAAATTTCTGGCACGTTTCAAAAGTTCCGCTTGCGCTTCGTTCAGTTGCAAAGGAGATATTCCCGCAGATGCAGTCGCCACCGGCTTTTTCGCTGCCGCAGATTTCGCTTCATCAAACTTTAAATACCTTGAGGTCATAGTTCTTCTAACCTCCAAGGCAAAAGTTCCTGTTAGCATAGAAGCCTCCGGAGTAAATCCGCAAGTACCGTCCACATAAACATAAAACGGGAACCCCAAGTTATTGCCAAGTTCATTCAAACACACACCCAAAGCATTATCAACACACGCATCATTATCCAATGCGTCTGCCTTTAACTCATCAGATAAAAAGCCTCTCTGCACTAAAACGGCCGCATTAGTCTTACCATCAGGCGAAACCATACTTTTTCCACACGTTCCGTTCGGATACACATAAAAAGGATAACCAAGTTTTTCACCAATTGCGTTAACTTGTTTCAGAATAGTATTACTCATACATAAAAAAATTTAAGGGTTAATAATAATTTCATTCTGCTGAAACATTATGCCCTCACATATTTTTTGTCAAGTATAAATCCCCCACTTCATCATCAAAAAAAACGTAACAAAACCGACAAGCTTTTGTATAACACAAAAGGCGTCACGCCAACCAACGCAACGCCTTTTACTCTAATCAGCATCAACCAATTACTTAATTGTATTAAACAATCTGTTCCAACGAATAGCCATAATCCAACTGAGCGGATTATACCAAACCACTCTGTCATCGTGCGAATAGAACAAAAATCTGGCCTTTCCTTCAATATTATCCAAAGGCACAAATCCGACATCTTTACGAGAGTCATTAGAATTATCACGATTATCGCCCATCATAAAATAATGATTTTCCGGCACCTTAAATTCTACGGTATTATCGGTTGATTTATCGTCAGATGCTTCCAAAATCCTATGTTTACGCCCATTAGGCAAAGTTTCTTCATATTCAACATATGACATCGGCAAGATAGTGTATTCATCAATCACATATTTACCGATTTCTTTTCTTTCCGTCATTTTACCGTTAATATAAAGCCGTCCGTCTTTCATCTGCACGGTATCCCCCGGAAGTCCGATAACACGTTTGATATAATCGGTTCTGTTATCTCCCGGATATTTAAAAACCACCACATCGCCACGTTCCGGCAAATCTTGCCAAATACGTCCCTCAAACGCCGGTTTACCAAACGGAAACGAATAGCGAGAATAACCGTAAGTATATTTTGAAACAAACAAGAAATCACCAATTTCCAGTGTCGGATACATAGAACCTGAAGGAATTTTAAACGGCTCAAACAAGAACGTGCGGATACACCCTGCAATCACAATCGCATAAATAACCGTTCTGAAAGTTTCCCCCCAAGACTCTTCTTTTTTCTTTTCCTCAATATTTTCCATAATCATCTCAAATCTCTACATATTTCCCAAACCTAAGCCAGAATAAGCACTAAATTTAATAAATGCAAGCGAAAATTCCAACCTATAAAAAGAGATTTTCCCCCTCAAAAAGCATTGACAACCATAATTTCATTTATCACAATCGGCATATAAAACAATTATTGTCAAACTATTAAAACTATCGATTATGAAAATGACCGCAAGAGAAGCAGCTCTATTAAACGCTGCCCGTGCTTCACGCGATAAAATCAGCGCTGAAGCGGAAACCATATTAATGAAATATGGTACAACAAGCGAAGTTGAAGCATACATAATGCATCGTCTCATCATCAACTATGACGAACTAAAAGCCCCGTCCTTAATGGCATTGATAGAACGTGGCAACCGAGACTTATTATTGCAATATGCGCAAAAATACCATCTTCGCCAACCTGAGCATATAGATAAAATCATATCGCTCTACGATGACGAAACCATTGAAGAAGTAACCAAGTGTTGCATGTGGTATGCGGCAAATGACTTTAGGTTAGCTTTACTTCGTGCCAACAAGCACAAGTTATGCGTCAAAATCTTTGACATCATCTTAGAAAATAACCTCCCTGACAAAGAGGAAGACGCACCGACAAATCATCAACCGTCCGAAGCTTCCTAAGACATAAAGCAAAAAACTCTACAAAAAAACTCTCCTCCGCTAAGGAAGAGAGTTTTTTTTATGATCAACATTTATCTGGTTTAATTAAAAAGTTTGACGTTTTCACCGTCTTCGCGCACATATTGCGCATAATGTTTTTCCAAACGATTTTTATAATTAGTACCTCTTCTCAAATTACGAGAATGGTAATGCATCGCTGTCTTTGTCCAGTTTTGCTTATTTCTTTTATAAAGTTTACGCAAGAACTTCGCACTGTATGCAACATTTTTTTCAGGATCAAAAGCTTCATCAAGATTAGCAAAAGCCTTACCATGATATTTAAGATTTATCTGCATGCAGCCAACATCAATATTGGTAATCCCCTTTTGTTGCAAATTTTTAACAGCGGCAACCGCCTCAGCCTTAGACTTATAATATCTGCCTTTACCATTGGCATGCACGGTCCACGGCCAAGCGACGCGTTTACCAGCCTGAGCATTCCAACGACCGCTCTCAACTGAAGCGATAGTTTGCAAAAGATTAGATTTAATCTGATAATTTTTTTCCGCCTTATCAACAGCAATCTGACAAAGCTCAAAAACCTGCGGTTGTTGCTTTCTTGCCGCTTCAAGCTCTTGCTGTTCTTTCATTAAATCTGCTGTGGAAAAATTATATGCTTCATAAGCTCTGGTTGGTGTGGTAATGAAACTAATCAAAACCAACAGGAATAAGATGCTTTTTAGCACGATATAAAAATCCTCAATACCGCCTTTAGGGCAAAGGGCGTCCCTGTCTTTAAACTTTCGGCCCGGTTAGCGTTAAAAAACGACTATCCCCAAACACGGGTAAATTAACAAAGTGCCGGAAGAAAAAAATAACTTTCCGACAAAATACAAGAGGAATACATATCACAATTTTTTTAAAAATCCAGCAAAAAATTCGCCAACTGGGTTACGACCTTACCAAGATCATAACTAACATGTTGAAAATAAACATTTTTTTCTAATGTATTTTCATCTGCATAAATTACCCTGTTAATTTCAAGTTGAAGCGTATAAGATTGCTTACGCGGTTCACAGTAATTAAAGGTAATAAACGCACCGGAATACGGGCGATTTTTAGACACATAGTACTCACGTTTAACGAGCTCATTTTCAACATAGAAACTGATTTTATTCGGACAGCTTTGTTCAAACAGATTCCCCAAACAGAAATCAATACGTGGACTCTCGGAAATAATTGAGCAAATTTTAGAAGGCATAGAGTGGCAATCCAGCACCAAGCAAAAACCAAATTTAGCGATAGTCCGTTCAATCAAATTTTTAAGAGTTTGGTGATAGACATCATAAACATTTTTAATCCGTTCTTCAGCTTCTTTATAAGAGATTTTACCGGCATAAATTGGCTGACTGTCGGCAGTAACTTTATGAATAATACCGAGCCCATAGCGAGAACGTTGTTGATTAAGCCCGATATCTTCGCGCGGATAATCAAAAAACATATTTGGATCAAGTTCCACTTTAGCACGATTCACATCAATAAAAGCGCGATTAAGATTGAGCTTAACCGCGGTAATTTTGGCCTCATCAATAGCCGGCTTTAACAAATCATACACAAAAATATCTTCATTTTTGCGTAAAGTTTGCACATCAGGTCTAACAGCTTTTAAGAATTCTTCAGGAAAAACGGTTCCGCAATGAGGAATAGAAAGGACAAGCGGATACTTAATCTCGTCATCATTAAAGACGTCTAACACATTAATTTTACTATAATCCACTCTAAAATCTATATTATCGCTCATATTATCTCTTTTTAAATTATTTATAGTTGCACTCATTATACGAGAGAAGTTATACACACAAAAAGTTAACTTTTCAATAATTTTTCACAAATAAGCAAAAAAGGCTTGCAATATGCAAAAAACATGCTAAAAGCTATATACTTTACAAACTCCACAGGTTGGACCGTTAGTTTAAAAGTAGAACGCATCCTTGACATGGATGTAGCAGAGGAGCGTTACCTCTACGGTCCACCACCTACTCTAGGGAGGACTTTGTTGGTAACGCGACGAAGCGAAGCAGAGGGCTCGCAG
>CALXPU010000020.1 GCA_944390455.1 uncultured Alphaproteobacteria bacterium
TCCATTTGGAGTTGTAAAGAAAGGCACCTTAATGGTGCCTTTCCAAGAACCCCGGGTTTACCCGGGGATATCTATTATAGTTGCAGATATTCTCATTTGATGCTTTGGGGCTTGATTCATGTGGTTTGGCTCTTTGTACACGTCCATCTGTATAAAAAAATATCCTCGGATCCTATTAGCCGCATCCAAGCGTGCTAATAGATACTGACTGGGCGATTTCGATTTCGTTCCCAGTAGCCGAGGACACTTTTTATTTAGAACGAATTAACTTTCTAGTCAACTGATTTATTTGAAGTTAAGATATACAGAAGTTTTTCTGGATTTTCATCAGCTTGGTATACAAGTAAACTATTTGGCATTGTTTTGTGAAAAGTTCTTCTCGGTGTGATAGGAATACGTCTGCTTTTATTGCTGGCTTATTGTTTCTACGTTTTCTTTATCTCCTTGTTTTGATATTTATTGATTTTCTAAACTATGTGGTTGGGGTTAGTTGTCAAATTCATGTGCGTCATCACACTCATTGCGTATTTCTTTGATGTAATCTTTGACAATTTCTTTCATTATCACATAGGCTTTTCCTATTGCTATTGTATTATACATTGTGCCACTATAGGTCTGTCTTGCAAAATCACTGTCATGCACAAGATGATGACTATGATCATAAACCGCTGTTACTAATTTATCAAACCTATCCTTACTCTCTTGTGCCGTTGTTGCATAATATCTATCAAATATTTTATGAGCCACGTCTACAATACAATCAACCGCATTATAAGCTGCATTATTCATATCTGCTGTGGAAGGAGTTTCTCCGTATGTAATCTTACAATCGTTCAACTCTTGCTCCAGATTATCAATAGCTAAACTTTCATCAGTAGGGCAACGTCCTTCTTGGGCATTCGCATTAAATGACAATAAAAAACAAACTAAAACCAACCACTTCATTTATTTTCCTTTCTACCGTTTGTCGACGTCATGAGGATATTTCTTTTAGATATAATAGTCAATCTTATCTATTATTTTATTGATTTGTATTTTCTATGCATTAAACTAAGAAAGTCGGTATTACTGTGCACCAATCAATTCGTTGCATATTTAGGAAAAAAACATGAATAAAGCTAAACTTATACTCTGTATCTTAGTCATATGTTTTCATGCGCATCTTGCCTTATCTGACATTTGCTACGATATTACAGATAATGATGTCATCACCAAAGCCACAGATATTCTCAAACAGCAAAATGAAATTTATGATTATTGTTCTGTTTGTATGAATGCTGAACCTCGTAAAATTATCATTCACGAAATTAAGGCAGGCAATCCGATTTTGATTAATCAGCAAGGTATAGATTTGGCGCATATATACTATAAAGATGGCAGCGATTTTGTTAATTTGGGAGTTGCCAGCGGATGTTTTTCGGCTAATGAATATGGTATAAAAGAAAAACTGGAAAAATTACCAATTATTCAAAGAACTCCTGAAAGTGATAAAACTGAAGCAGAACAAAAAGCTCAAATTGCATACGATACTTGTGTTGAACAATATAAAACAACCTCAGAACATCTTACAACTGCTGATATGGTTGCACGAAATACCTTAATTAATGATTGTTTGACCACAAAAATTAAACAAGAAATTTCTATAGGTTTTACGCCTCAAGTTCAAGAAGAAATGAATCAGTATCTTGCGCAGATAAGGAAAAACACTTTGGATTTTTATAGTAAATTTTACGCTGAAAACAAATATTGCGATAATAGGTGCGGAACAATGGCTGACATACTTCCTTTTACAAATGAAGGAAATACATTGCTCGAAATTCTGACCCAACTCTTCTATCTTAATATAATAAAAAAGGGGTATTAATTCCCCCTATTCTGCTATTTATTGATATTCTAAACTATGTGGTTGGGGTTAGTTGTCAAATTCATGTGCTTCATCACACTCATCGCGTATTTCTTTGATGTAATCTTTGACAAGATTTTTTACCATAACATGCGTGCGTCCGGCAGCTTCCAAA
Source organism: uncultured Alphaproteobacteria bacterium (assembly GCA_944390455.1). Classification (GTDB taxonomy): domain Bacteria; phylum Pseudomonadota; class Alphaproteobacteria; order RF32; family CAG-239; genus CAG-267. The sequence continues at coordinate 2,019 of CALXPU010000020.1, forward strand.
ACATAAACTTCTGCTAGGCGAATACTTCTTCCCATATCACTTCTTTGGTTGATATCAAAACTTATATCCGTCGCAGCACTCACATAATTATCAAAATTTTTCTTAACGCTTGCATTATAGTGCGTATAGTATTTATCAAATATATGGTGTGCTACTTTCTGCATACAGTCAATGGAGCGGTCATAAGCTTTCAACATTTCTGATGTTTGCCATTCGTCTTTTCCATAATCAACTACTGCACAATTGTTCAGCTCTTGCTCCAGATTATCAATAGCCAAACTCTCATCTGCAGGGCAACGTCCTTCTTGGGCATTCGCATTAAATGACAATAAAAAACAAATTAAAACCAACCACTTCATTTGTCTTCCTTTCTACCGCTTGTTATAGTAATGAAAATATTTACTTTCTTTATATCAGTCAACTTTATCTTTATTTTTACTCATTAAAAAAGGGCAAATGATGTGTTGCCCTTTATCTCTTGTTTTTTAGAACGTGGCTATTCATACATTAGATTGTTCATCTGCCAATAAGCATCCGTCCTATATATTTTAGGATTCTTTTTAGCGTAATCCAAAGCTGTTTTACCATCTGTCTTTTGGGCTTTAACATCTGCTCCATTTTGCAGTAATATTGTTATTACTTTGGGATTGGAATTCATTGAGCTTGCAAGCATTATAGGTGTAAAACCACCTTCTGTTCTATCATTTATGTTTGCTCCATTTTGGAGTAGTATGCTTATTACTTCAGGATTAGTGTTTTTAGCACTTGCATACGTTAAAGAAGTCCATCCATATTCGTCTCTATCATTTATATTTGCTCTGTTTTGGAGTAATGTCTTTATTACCTCTGGATTAGTATTAGACATACTTGCATGCATTAAAGGTGTCATACCTCTTTCACTTCTATCATTTATATTAGCCCCATTTTTCAATAAAGCTAATATTATTTCTGGATTAGTATTATGCCGACTAGCATACATTAAAGGTGTCCAACCATATTCATCTCTATCATTTATGTTTGCTCCATTTTGGAGTAGTATGCTTATTACTTCAGGATTAGTGTTTTTAGCACTTGCATACATTAAAGGTGTCTGACCAATTTCATCTCTGTCATTTATATTTGCTCCATTTTGAAGTAATGTTGTTATTACTTCTGGATTGGAATTCTTTGAACTTGCAAGCATTAAAGGTATCTCTCCAAACTTTGTTCTGTCATTTACTTTTGCGCCATTTTGAAGTAATGTTATTATTACATCTGGATTAGTATTCAACCCACTTGCTAACATAAAAGATGTCAATCCCAATTCTTCTCTATCATTTATATTGGCGCCATTTTGTAGTAATGTCGTTATGACCTCTGGATTGGTATTATATGCACTTGCATACATTAAAGGCGTTGAACCACCTTTACTTCTATCATTTACATTATCCCCCTTATCTATCATTTGTTGCACTGTTTCCGGAGTTGCTGTCTTCCAAAAATCTGCTGATAATAATGGGTTATCGTTTGCAAATGAAGCATTTGAAAATGCGATTAAACACAAAAATGTTAGGAGTGATAAGAGCTTTTTCATAGAGATTTCCTTCTGATAAACTTTCTTAATGTGTATGCTAAAGTGGTTTAGCTATATTGTAAGTAGTGTAATCCATACATTCTTAAACTATGCTTAATTATGATAACAAAAAGCATAGTTTCGTATGGCGAGGAAATTTAAATTAAATATACCATTTGAAAAAAATTAACTTATTCTAAAACATACGCAAACAGACTTAAGCCTAAAATAAAAAATACGGCGTAAATTATACCATAAAACGCATATCTATTCGGAATGTGCTTTTGAATGTCTTCTTTGTACAATAGTGGAAAAATTAGATAAATGATAAAATAGGCAATCAACCAATATGCCTTAAATTCTTTTAAGTTGTCAGCTTGCAAGATATAAGCATACGGAATACTTAATAAAAACGGAACAACACTCAGTCCCAACATAAAATAAAAAGCTTTTTTTTAATTTTGGCATTTATTTACTCCTTCTTTGCATTATATTGATATAAAAAATAAAATGCAATATCAATTCGAGGAGTTTGAAGTGTAGATAACATTTTTCAATTCAGCCTTTTCTCCATTAAAAAACAGCTTCGTCCTTGTGGGAGGAAGCTGTTTTCTTTTTTAGTTTATGTCCGGCTTAGATGTAAAGTTCTCCACCGCGGGACATTTCTTTGTTTCTCTTCTGTTCGGCTTTGTATGCCAACGCGCGGCAGCCGATTTCAGATTTTGCGAAGTCTTCTGTCCGGCTGAACACCTCCTTGTCTTTAAACAAGTGCGGTGCATAAATGCTTAACGCACCGAGCAGATTACGGAACCCTACCGGAGACAATTCCTCAATGCGGATATCTACCAGAGCGCGGAACTGTTCTTGTGTCAATTCAATTCCGTTAAAGCGAATGGTTCTAGGAATTTTGACAATTTCTTTTCCACGACGAACTGTCGTGAAATTTTGTTCATCACTGCGGGATCTATGAGCAGATACGCTCATATCCACGAACTCTAACATTGACACCTGACGGCCGTCTTTCTTGAACAGCTGTTCATTAACTTCCTGAGAAAAAATTTTCAATTCCATATAAATATATAATTAATTGGTTAGCTTTGCGTAAAATACACGCTTTTTACTTTTTTGTCAATGGTTATTTTGTCATTTTGGCTAATATTTTATTTTATACTCATTCAAACACTTTGCCATGTCTAGCGGCGTCTTTATTCGATCAATACAGGTTATCGGTTCTCTTGGCGTTTCTACATACACATACTCAACGCTTTTGCAACTGTTTAATAACAGCACTATTGCTAATATCCGCATGCCAATCAAACGATATTGTTTCTTTGGATGCCGCTTGTTCCAAAGCAAGATTTCGCTCTTCAAGCTCCTGTTTTTCATGGTAGCTCCTTTGTAAATTCTTAAACAAAATTTCTTGATTCTGCTTATATTGCGTCATCATTAGACGCGCGGTCGCCGCATCTTTGCGATAGTATAATGCACTTAATACGGCAACCGCTAACAAACAGACGAGTAGTCTTATCTCTTTCATTGTTTGCCTTTGATGTTTTTGATGAAATTAAACGGATCCATTTGCGCACGTTTTAATAAACTGTCCGCTATCATATATAGCCTTACGGCAAATAATCCGCATACACCCGATATTCCATATTTCACCGGTGTCGGAATATCCATGTATTCCGCCAACAATCCGCATAACATGCTAAACAGAAATGTTATCAGCATGTCTCGCATGGTTTGACGGATTGAAATAAACGGTTTTATCATAATTGTCGCAAAACCGATAAACAATCCCCATAGGCTGTAATTGGCTATCAGTTCTTTTACCTTTTCCATTTCCCCTCCTCTATTGCAATACCAGTGATGGAATAACTAATGTTTCCGCAGAGGTCTTTTCTTTCAGATAAATGCAAACTTTTCCGTCTTTGGCTTCGGCTAACGGCGCATAATTGCCACTCTCTGCCGCTTCTATATCAAAAATTACCAGTGGCACATGCGTTGATTTGGCTTCTGCAATATTTATCTCGGCACAATATGGATAGTTCTCATACGTTGCATCGCTCTTTATTGCGCTTGTTTCTATACTGATATTGCTGTATTTCTTGGTGCCATTCTCCTCTATGTATTTCCAGACGCCTTCGGAACTGATTGGCTGTTTATCCCCTTCTTGAACCGTATCACTCACATTATCAAAAAACGCTTCGTATAGAGATTGCATTTCTTTTATCTTTGCCGGAAGACTTGTAAGAAAATCTAAATTTTGATTTACGGTCTCCAGTAAATGATAAAACTCTTCTTGGCTGATATTTGAGCCGGGAGACATGATTAAGGTACGTTTTACACTTTCTTTTATTTGCTGTAACGCCATTATCATTTTATCCAGCGAATTTTCATAATCCTCAGCTGGAAAATCTTCCCCTTCTAAAAATGATATCAACTGTGTTAAAGTTACATTACGCAAAATGGTTATTCTGGTTCCGGCTGAAGGTGCTGTCTTAAATACAACTTCTCCCCCAATGTTATTTTCATAATTTGTTATCGTGTAGTCTTTTTCCGGCTCCAGTTCCGTGGTTTCTTCATTGCGGTAAACAGCAACCTCGTTACCAAAAAAGTAAAAAGGCACTTCAAAGTTCGTATTAACACCGTCGGCTATATATACGGCTTTGCTGGTCTCGTTTTGTATAGTCATCTTGTAATCTCCTGTTTTAAATAAAAATAAAGAGCAAAAGTTTTTACCTTTGCTCCGAACACAAAAAAAGCGCTTATACTTAAGCGCTCGGCGGTGGTGTGTTCTTTATCAAACACTTCACCATTCTTCTTTTTGTTTTAATACCCTCCGACAAGGATGTCAATACTTTCGGAAATGGTTTTGAAAATTTATTTTTCTTTACCTTTTTTCATTTTTATTACATCTAGCGACATATCTTTATCATAACTTTCTGCAAATTTCTTTCTGGTTGCATAGGTTAGCGGTATTTGATTATGTGTCAGACTTAGATTGTTCTCCGATAAGGATAACGTAGTATTGTCATTAAACCTTAGGGATACGCCCTGCTCGTTGACTTCCATGTTCACTTTAACAACTTTACCTTTACTGCCAACGAATTCTTCTTTTTCCCAATTACCTTTTTTATCTATGCTTATGCCATGACCATTGGGAAATTTCAGATTTTCATTTTTACTTAATGTGACAGATTTTCCTTTATTGATATAATTTTGCACTTTCATTTTTTTATCCGTCATTAATTTAATACCGCCTTTGAGCGTTAAACAATTGTGTTCACCACTATTAAAATAAAGACGGCTTCCATCCGGATAACTCATATTTTTGTGAACAAGGTCCACCATTACACCGCTTGGCAGGCGACAAGAAGTTATATCTGTCTTATTGACGCCGATGCTGATGCCGTTGGCATATTCTTCTATATATACTTTTTTAGCATTTGGATATGTCGGGGCTGTGGGGGTAGATTTCTTTTTATCTTCCGTTTTGGTTTCATTTTTAGTTATATTTGGTGTCGGATACTCTATATTTACGATTTTTTTGCTTGCATAATCTATATCTACGATTTTTCCGTTTGTATGGCGGGCACGATAGATATTATCATGCAACAAGCTGACTACAGGACTTTGCGCCTCCACTCTTTCTGACAAAGTAAACGCATCTCCCATAAAATCCGGAAAGAGTTGCTCTAATCTTTGTTTTAACTCTTCATTTAGATATCCATGGCTCAGATCATTGCGCAACTGTTTATATTCACTCCAACGTTCCGCCTCTTCCGCACTTATCAATTTGCAATTTCTAAAGTATGACAAAGATGCTGACGGTGGTATATTTTTACCATAAAACAAACAATGTTGGCTTAATCTATTTTCTACTTGCTGGAAAATCTCTAAATAATTTTTGCGATATAAATATACGCTGATACGCTCCAAAAAGCTGTCTATATCCATCGCACATGCATCAATTATCTCAGCTTGCGGTAAAACTTTTTGAATATTTTTGGTGAGAGCCTCTTTCTTATCGGCATCCGCTGTATAATTGGTTTCCAGCATTATTGGTGTATTCGGATGATCTTTGACATATTGTTTGGCTCGATTAATGAATTTTGAATTACTTTCATTTTCTTCACGAACCAACAAATTCGGATTCATGGTTGCCACCAGTTTTGACATGTTTCTGGCAACTTCGGTATAGGATTTTACTCTATCCACCAATGACTTGTCACATAATCGACCATATGAATCCAAATAGCGGTGTCTTACGCTGTCATTCTTGACGTTTTCAATATTGTTAAATTTGCCTAATCCATCCAACGTATCCCATTGATGGTGCATTAAGTGGCGAATATTCTGATAGTCTTGAAACGCTGAGGCGGATGGTATCAGACCTTCTTTTTCTGCTTGAAATATGTAATTATCTCCAGCTCGCGACACAAGAAGTTTCTTTATTATCTTGTTGCTCTCTTCTGATAAACTGGTCAATGAACTTAATAAAACGTTTTCAAACGGATTAATCAACGTGGAGGCCATTGCTTCTGTTTGCGCATCCATTAGTTCTCTTTCGCTATATCGGCTTTCATCTTCCGGCAATAAAGTCAATACATCCATCATGCTTCTAAAACGTTTCTCTATGACTTCATCATCAAGAGCCTCTTTTAAGCTTTGCCCGTTGGTTTCATACAGATATTTCATTTTCCAACGACCGGCAATCAGAAATTCAGCTTCTTTTAATGTTGTCTTTTTAGGATATGTCGCCACATAACGTTCTATTCTGGTCGGCAGAGATTGACTATTTGTGGTAACGTCATAACTTTCAGGAGTGGAGATTATCCCCTTGCCTATATTCTTAAATTTTAACGATGTGTGGTCTATGCTCACAAAACAGTAATGCTTATTTTCGGGAAGAACCTCGTTATTGACAAAGCTTAAATATAAATTTTTTTCTTCATCTGTAATATTTTCAACTCTCCATGGGTTTTCATCCACTTTATTCCCATAGGTGTGTTGTATTTGATAACCTGCCAAAAGACTGGGGCGATACCGTTTTACGATATATTCCAAATTACGCACCAGACTTATATAATCTTTATATACGGCAAGTAAATTCTCTTTACTTTTGCTTGGTATTGTCGCCGCATATATTTGTGTCATATCTAATTTATCAGACATTTCTTCTCTTCATTTCTTTTCGTTTTACTGTAATTTTTGCAGTATTGCCGAAAATATACATTTTGTCAATATACTCCTCAAGATTTTTTTTGTTTTTATTGTCTTCAAGATTTTTTTAATCTTTTTTTTACTTTATCAGAAGTATTGTATAGTAGTTTATTATAATCCGTTGATGGAGTTATGCGATGAGGTGTCAATTATTTGCTGTATTTTTAATAGCTGTTTCTTGTTTGTCTTGTCAGGCAAAAGCTGATGATACAATTTATGATATTGTTAATCGGGAAGATAAAAAGGCTTTTTCCGATTTGGTTATGTTGGGCTATGATATTGATGAGCAAGATATGGACGGTTATAGTCCTTTAATGATTGCGGCGGCTTCCGGAAAAACCGGTTTTGTGGAATATTTAATTGATAACGGCGCTAAAGTTGATAAACGTTATTATCAAGGCGGTACAGCTTTGCATCGTGCAGCTCTTGGCGGTTATAACGATATTATCAGCGCTCTTTTGGATGCCGGCGCAAGTATTAATATGCCGGATTTGGACGGTATGACCCCGCTTATGGTGGCTGCTAAAAGCGGAAAGCGCTTTACCGTGGAGTTATTGGTTAACCGTGGCGCTAATGTTAATTTTAGAAATGCCAAAGGTGAAAGTGCTCTAGATTTAGCAAATAAATACAGGTATAAAGAGATTGCTCAATTTTTGGAGAAAGAAGGAGCTAGATACCCTAATAAAAAGGAAGAAGAGCCGGCTTTGGATGATAGCATTGATGATGATTTTGACTATGGGTACAGCTTCTAAGCATATATTTTCGTTATTTAAGCGGCGCTTATGCGTCGCTTTTTTTATGCTTTGGTTTTAAAACGCAAATATTTTATGTTTTCAACTCTTGCGATATCTGGCTCGACACCCTATATTACTCGTAAATTGGAGAAAAAATTCAACCTTTTAAGGGAGTTTTCATTATGGCTGAAAAAATTGAATTTAAAACTGAAGTCAATAAATTATTGGATATTGTGATTAACTCGCTTTATTCTGAGAAGTATATTTTCTTGAGAGAACTTATTTCTAACGCATCTGATGCTTTGGATAAATTAAAATATTGGCGGCTTATTAACCCCGACTTGGCTAAACCAGATGCTGCATACAAAATTACCATCACTCCGGATAAAGATCATAAAACACTCACTATTTCCGATAATGGTATCGGTATGAACCGTGACGACCTTATTAATCACATCGGAACTATTGCAAAATCCGGTACAGCAGAATTTTTACAAAACACAAAAGAAAACACCTCTGTTGTTGATTTAATCGGTAAATTTGGTGTGGGCTTTTATTCCGCATTCATGGTTGCCGAAAAAGTAGAAATTGTTACCAAACGCGTTGACTGCGACAAAGCATATAAATGGGTTTCTAACGGGGTTGACGGCTTTGAAATCTCTGATGCTGAACGCGATACAAATGGTACGGACATCAAACTTTTCTTAAAAGATGATGCAACCGATTATACCGATACCATTTATTTGCGTAACATCATTCATACTTATTCCGAACATATTGATTACCCGATTGTGTTAAATTTGGGTGAAGCCGGCGAAGAAACCGTTAATACAGCCTCTGCTCTTTGGACACGTAATAAAGCAGATATTACCGAGAAACAATATAAAGATTTTTATCAGCACGTTACCAAAAATTTTGACGAGCCTTGGATGACATTACACTTTAAGGCTGAAGGTAGTATTGAATATACCGGATTACTTTTTATTCCGACGAAAGCACCTTACGACTTATTCCAGCCGGATCGCCTGACCGGTATTAAACTTTATGTCAACAAAGTCTTTATTTCCGATAAAGTTGAAGGCTTGATGCCGATGTATCTCCGCTTTGTTAAAGGGGTTATTGATAGTGCAGATTTACCGCTCAATATCTCTCGTGAAATGTTACAACAAAGCGCTTTAATCGCTAAAATCAGACAAGGTACCGTTTCAAGAATTTTCAAAGAACTTAAAAAACGCGCTGAAAATGAAGAAGATTATGCTAAATTCTGGAATGCTTTCGGTATCGCTTTTAAGGAAGGTATTTACGAAGACTTTTCTAACCGTGAAGAAGTGGCTGGTTTGTCTCGTTTCTACTCCACAAAAAGTGATGGCAAATTAACATCTCTTGATGCTTATATTGAAAGAATGGATAAGGAACAAAAGGCAATTTACTATATTACCGGTGATGATGCCAAAACTTTGGCTTGCAACCCGCTGTTGGAAGCTTTCCGCGAAAAGAATATTGAAGTTTTGCTCTTAACGGATCCGATTGATGAATTCTGGACACAAACCCTACTCTCTTATAAAGGACACGATCTTAAACACATCTCTCAGGCTGATATGAAATTGGATATAGAGCGTTCAACACCTAAAGCTGATGAAAAAGGCTTGAAAGATTTGTGCGACAAGATGGGCGAATGGTTCAAAGAAGAAGTCGGCAAGGTTGAAGTTACCGAAAAACTTACAAAGAGCCCTGCTTCTCTTACGGTTGAAGATGGACAGATGAGTATTCACCTTGAACGCTTGATGCGTAATCATCAACAAAAAACCAACTTTGACAGTACACGTATTTTGCTTATTAATCCTTATCACCCGCTTATCATTAAATTAGCGGAACTGATGGGTAATCAAGATAAAGCGGAAGAAGTTAAAGACGCTGCTCAGCTTATTTTGGAACAAGCTAAAATTGCTGAAGGCGAAGCTGTTTCCAACCCGAGTTTGTTTAATGAAAAACTTAGTGAATTTATCCTAAAAGCGATATAATTCCTCTGTTTTTCTCACTAATAAGGCGGTTACTTATCGTAACTGCCTTATTTTTTGGTTATTTCTTATTTTTTTGACAAAAACACGTTGACGCTACTGTTTTTTTGTGCTATTCTGCCGCTAAAGGTAAGTTTATAAAACCTTATCTTTCTTTGGGTGCGTCTAATTTGGATGGAGTTAAATTGAAACTGGATAACTTGAAATATGGTTTCTTAATTTCCGTTACTACCATGTTTGGTGGCAGCGTTTCCGAGTTGTACGCTCAAGATGATAATGGGCAAAAAATTAACGTTGAAAGTAATGAGGCTTACAAAAAACAGTTTTTACAAAGCGTTTCTCCTGAACTTGATAAGTTGAAGGTTGATTTTGTGGTAGATTCCGTTGAAACGAAACTTTCTAACGGAGAATTGCTGCCCGATGTTAATATTATTCAGCTCCTTGCTTATTTAGATCAAGACAGCGAAGAATATCAGTCTTATATGGCTAGTCGTCATATTGTTGCTCATGAAATGTGGCATCGTATTTGCATGATGAATGAGGTGCTTGAAAAACCAATGTCCGCTACACAATATCGTACCGGACGTGATAATTTTGAAATTTCAGCCAGCATTGTGCAATTATTGACGTTTCGTGAAGACTATATCAACGCCACTCCCGAGCAACGACAAAAATTACGCCAATTAGATGATCCGAAAATCAAAATGTACGTTATGGCAGTTGAAAATGATATTATTCGTCCGCTTTCCAAGGATAAAAAAGATTTTGATTTTGAAATGGAATTTATTGCCAAAATGGTTTCCGGCTATTGGAATAATAATCTTGCCGTTACTTATGCGCCTCGTCATAATGCCATGACTGAAAAAGCTAATCGGAAAGAATTCAAATCTCCGGTTTATGAAAAAAATTTCACGCAAGATATTAAAGTCATGAACCATATCGGCGGTATTGATTTTTCTAAACTCTATAACTATAAAGACGTTCGCTTCTTAAAGAAATTCAAACAAGCTGATAAGGCTGATACAAATCAATTAGAAGCATCCCTTTCCGCTCCTAATTTTGAAACTTGGATTAATAAAAAAAGTCAACTCAAAAGATTTTCTAAGCAAACAATTCAAATTCCTAATTTTACGGGTAATCGTTTGGTTGATGAGCGTGAAAAAAGACCGCTTAACGAACGCGTTCAACCCTTTCAACTTGCGGATATTTCTGTTGGATACAAAGTTTATCCTTTAATGAAAGTCCCATTCTATTCTGCCGTAACATTGCGCAAAGATAAAACTCTTTATAATTTATACCCGCATGGCGCTTTAGATGTTATTCAACAGCCGAATGCTCAGGGGATTTCTAAAATCAAAACACTTTATCTTGATGGCGCTCATGAAGAAGGTGAACTTAAAAACGGCATTAAAAACGGCGTATTCCGTTTTTATGATAAAAATAAGAAACTTATAGCATCGGCTACTTTTCAAAATAACCGCGCCATTGACGGACAAGTGGTTTTACCTGCGGCTCAAGGTTTTATCCTTTATACTTACAAAGACGGAAACCTGACAGCATTGGAAGAACTCTCATCTAAAGGCGTAAAAAAGACCATCTGTCGTATAGAAAACGGTCGACCTATCAGCGGATTGGTTCCGATTGTAGATACTAAAGATAACAAAATCAAACATTCTTATCATGCTTACCAAGACGGCAAGCTAATGGCTGCTTTAGTTTTTGATGATTTCAATCATTTGAAAGAAAAACAGAAGATTAAGAATCAAACCATTAGGGTTGAGCGTTTTTATAACACGGGTAAGATTAAATATGTGGCCAATGCGGATATTTTATCAACCAGGTCCCCTTTACCCAAATCCAAGAATACTACTGAAGTATCTAAAACTTATTATTCGTCCAAGAATCCGTCTCCTAAAGATGCTCAGCGCACAGTTGCTACAAACTTGAGAACCATTCAATCTGATGTTGTTGTGGACAATATGCAGATTAAGACAAATACACTTAACAGTTCTTTAGTTGCGCCTATATCCAAATCTGATAGCAGAAAACAAGCTGTTGCCCCTATCCCTCAATCTGATAGTAGACAACAAGCTGTCGCCCCTATGGTTACATCTTCCCATGCTCACACAGATTTTTCTGCCAAACCGAGTATCAAATCTGGCGAAAGTGTAGCTTATTCACCTTCTGTTTCTGTAAACTCGTCCTTAAAAATAGCAACTCCTCAGATTCAGATGACAGAAAAACTTAATTCACAAACTGCAGATAAATCTGCTATTTCCGATATTTCTGCATCTAAAGCCGCTATTTCACGCCCCGTACCGACCATTTCTCAAGAGGTTTTATTTGCGCCGAATGGAAATGCTGTTCTGCTTTCTCAAAAAACAAATACAGAAAAGAAGAGTTTACGCGTCAAGATTAAAGATTTCTTTGCGCTTTTGACACAAACTCCTTTGCCTAAAACAGAAAAGCAAGTGTTGGTGTCCGAAATTTTGAAAATGAAGCAAAAGATGGGAGCGTCAAAACAACCTCTTTCTCAAACTCCACGAGTTTCACCTTCTGTATCCAGAATTTCTCAATCTTCTCAGAGAAAGTCTGCTCAAAAAATTTCACTCTTAAAAAACAAGTTCCGCTTCTTTTTGATTAAACAGCGCGGGATTGATAAAGCTTAATAATTTTTACACACAAAAAAAGCACCTTGTGTTACAGGTGCTTTTCTTTTGTGGCAAATTCATCAGATATGTTTCGAATCTATGTACGAAATCTGAGCTACGCCCTTTTCATTTCGGATCAACATTTTGACCAATTTGGTAAAGTCCAAATTTGCCTTGATTGAATCTACTTGTTTACCGCGGCGAAGCGATTTGTAAAAATAGAACTGCAAGGTACTTGGAACGCTCATGGTACGCGCATTTATCAGCAGACCATTTTGAAATGTCCAGTCTTCAAGCGCATAGCTTGCATCCAAATTTTCTAAGGTTTTCCAATTCAAGCTCAGCGTTCTTAACAACTGTTCCGCAATATTGAGCGGAATACGCCGCAATTCATCTTCTATGACGCATAGGACTTTCGTAGCATAGTAATTGCAGACGATTAGCAATTTGTGATCTATGACAACCAACCTGTTGCAATGTACCTCACCTAAATTGGATACTTGGGAAGAAACCTTACCAACAATGGCACCTCTTTTTCTATATAGATGAGCTGCGGAAAAATCTACCTGATCAGGATTTTCCTTACTGCTGGGCAGGCTTATCACATAATTGTTGAAATCTATGAAACGATTTTTTTCTGCACTTTTTTCTACCACAAACTTCAGATTTTCCCTATGAATATCCTCGGTTATGATTTTTATGCCTTGCGGGACATTATCAAAAGCGAAAATATTTACCAGTTCTGTATCTATTTTGGTTTTGACATATACTTGAAAACCTGTTCCTTTGTAGATGTTTTGACAGCGACATTTGTCCGAATCTATAAAACGGAGCATTTCTTCTTGAGAAAATTTTACCATAATGACATAAGTTTTAAATTAGACATAAAAATAATTAAATCTCTTGCAAAATATAGACTTTTTCTTATTTTGTCAATTAAAATTTATGGGTGGTATTTTCTTTGGCTTGCAGTAGATACGAAAAAACCCCGCTTTCGCAGGGCTTTTAAATGGTGGCCAGAGAGGGGATCGAACCCCCGACACGAGGATTTTCAGTCCTCTGCTCTACCAACTGAGCTATCTGGCCGGCCACGAGATAGGTTTATATATAACTTTTTTTCTGTTGGCAAGTATTTTTTTTATTTTTTGTGAATAATTTTTCATCTTTTTCTTTTATTTTTTCTATCTATTTGTTTTTAATACTTTATTTTATTCTAATAATTTACTCCTACTGTATAAGTACCTTGATAATCTCCTTGATCTTGGTTTGCGTTTACTTCTAATGTGCCACCAACCGAAAATGTTGCCGTACCGGTTCCGCCGCTTTCATTCAACATCAATGTTGTACTATCTGTATTTAATGTTACATTTAATGACGTACCATTACTATTTTGTATTACGGCGGACGCGGGGACATTAACATTTACTTGATATCCAGGATTTCCCGTTACCTTAAATATTCCTTGTTGTCCGGTTGCATCATATTGAGATGAAACACCGCCGCTTCGCTGACCATTTGTACTCATTTTTATGCTTTGCGGCTGTGGCATTGCAATAATTGTTCCGAAATCAAGACTCTGTGTTTCTTGCACACTTAGTGAATTTTTTATCGTCACAGAAGCCGTAAGCACACCGCTCTTATTTTCAATTGAAGCCGGATTATCTATACAATAACAATTCGTGATAGTCTTACAATGTTTCTCTGTCCAATTGGGCACCAAATTGATTATATGCGTTCCTTCTGGACAATATCCCCCGGATATTTTTAAGGATCCCCCTACATCCACATTATAGTTCTCAGGCAAGTAACCACAGCCCCCCCCAACGACGGGCTATTGAAAAATCAGGAGCGGTAGTACTTATCGTTGGATTAATGATTTCTATTGCACATCCGGTAGGAAATACCAGAGGACTGCCGGCATCTATGTTCAAATTCTCAACACGTTCAGAGGTATAATTGCTATCTACAGCCTCCATTGATCCTTTACCTGTTGTGGTTATTCCGCTATGGATGCCGCCATTTATTTCTACAACATTTCCATTTGTATCCATTATAAGGGTTACGTTATCCGATATTTGGACAATGGTACCAAAGTCAAGATTCTGAACTGTTGACGTATTAACTCCCTAGGCAGGGAAAATCCCTTTTTCTAAAAACAGGAGTAATGCAAATACTTTTAATATTTGAAATCTATTTAACATTATACCCTTCTCTTTCTCATTGACTACGTCCAATTTAAGGGATGAATATTTTTGATGCAAGCAATTTACATCTCTATCAACATATTCATCTGTGTTTTGTCCCTTTATCCACACCATTCTATCTATTTGAAAATTCCACATATTTGTTCAATATTTTTCTGTGTCTGGGAGTTTTTTGAAGAAAATACTTGTTTTTTTTCGTAACTGCGTTAAAGATGATGCAGATTTAATTTTTAATTGAGAGGATAACTATGTCTAATCCCTTAGATACTAAAATAATTAGCAGACTGGCTGAAATCTTAGATAAAACAAACCTTACAGAATTAGAATATGAAGATGAAAGCTGCAGAATCTCTTTGGTTAGAAATCCTGCCGGTGTTGCTGTTTCCGGTGCTTATGCACCTGTTGCTACTGCTCCTGTTGCTGCTGCGCCTTTGGCTGCCGCTCCTGTTGCTCAAGCTAGCACCGCAGAATCTTCCGACAATCAGGATGTGGATTACACAAACAGTCCGAATGCTGTTAAATCTCCTATGGTCGGCGTTGTTTATTTGTCTGCTGATCCGAAATCTCCAAACTATGTTAAACCGGGTGACACTGTTGCCGAAGGTGATACAGTTTGCTTGGTTGAAGCTATGAAAACCTTTAATCCGGTTAAAGCTCATAAAGGCGGTAAAGTTGTTAAAGTTTTGGTTGAATCCGGTGATCCGGTTGAATATGGCGAACCTTTGGTTGTAATTGAATAATCTATAAAGAAACTATAATACTTATAAATATAGGATTTACACAATGTTTGAGAAAGTTTTAATTGCTAACCGTGGTGAAGTCGCTTTGAGAATCCATAGAGCATGCAGAGAAATGGGTATCAGAACCGTTGCGGTTCACTCTGAAGCTGATGCGAATGCTATGCACGTACGCTTGGCTGATGAAGCTGTTTGTATCGGCCCTGCTCGCTCTTCCGAATCTTATCTTAATAAACCGGCGATTATTTCCGCGGCCCTTATTACCGGTGCTGATGCTATTCACCCTGGATATGGTTTCTTGTCAGAAAATGCGGATTTTGCCGAAATGGTTGAAAAACACGGTATTACGTTTATCGGCCCAACCGCTGAACAAATGCGCTTGCTCGGGGATAAAATTACTGCTCGTAAAGCCGCTATTGAAGCAGGCCTTCCGGTTACACCGGGGTCTCCTGCTTTGGAAAGTATTGAACATGCTAAAGAATGGGCTAATAAAATCGGTTATCCGGTGATTATTAAAGCGAAAGATGGTGGTGGCGGTAAAGGTATGAAGACTGCCTTTTCTGATGCTGAAATCGGTGAAGCTTATACTATGGCTCGTGCTGAGGCTAAAGCTGCGTTCCCGTCTGATGTTGTTTATATGGAAAAATATTTACAACATCCAAGACATATTGAAATGCAAATTTTAGCTGATAAATACGGAAATGTTGTTCATTTGGGCGAACGTGATTGCTCTATTCAACGTAATCACCAAAAAGTTATTGAGGAATGCCCTTCTCCGGCATTGAACCAATCACAAAGAAAAGAAATTGGGGATATTGTTCGCAATGCTATCAAAAAAATCGGTTATCAGAATGCCGGTACTCTTGAATTTATGTTTGAAGATGGCAAATTCTATTTCTTGGAAATGAATACTCGTCTTCAAGTGGAACACCCAATTACAGAAGCTGTTTCTGGTATTGATATTGTTAAAGAGCAAATTCGTATTGCTTCCGGTGCTGCTCTTGGCTATACTCAAGATGATATTCAATTCAGAGGTCATGCGATTGAATGTCGTATTAATGCTGAAGATCCGGAAACTTTTGCTCCTTGCCCTGGTAAAATTACTGAATGGCATGCTCCTGGTGGTTTGGGAATCCGTGTCGATTCTGAAATCTATTCCGGTTATACAATTCCTCCTTATTACGATAGCATGATTGCAAAACTTATTGTGCATGCGAAAACACGTAATGCCGCTTTGATGCGCTTGCGTCGTGCTTTGGAAGAATTCATTATCATGGGTGTTAAAACGACTATCCCGCTTCATCAAGAAATTATTTCTCAAAATGAATTTATTGATGGTCAATATAACATCCATTGGTTAACCGAATATATGAATAAACGTCAAAATCAGAAATAGGTTGTAAATTATGCAAGAAAAATTGTCAGTTAGGAAAGTTTACAGAAATGCTTATCGCTACGTTTTAAGCCATTTGTTCGCTTTTGCCTTTCTGACAATTTTTTATTTTACAGGAAGTTTGTTGCCCATGTTATTGGGCGCTTCTTCTTTTAAACTTATTTCGCTCATATATATGTATGTCTTCTTTTACTTTGCCACAGGTTGCTATTTTAGGCAGCAATTACTTTGGGATAAGCAACTCTTTATCTCGGCAAGTATTCGCTTTTTGACGGCTATTTTTATCTTTCTTTTCTCCATATTTGTTGCCACTCTTGCAATTAACTTTTGTATTGCTTTTGTAAAAGATATTTTTGGAGAGGTTGGATTTGCCATAACTAAGGCGCTTCTTAATGGCCCTTGGTGGTTAGTAGGCAAATATATTTGTATTTTCTTATTGTTTGTAACGTTCTTTATTGTTCCTTCTTTTACTTTTGTATCTGAAATTACAGGGAAAAGTCACTCTTTATTGCTTGCCTTTTCTAAAACCAGAGGTAGTTTGGGGAGTATTGCGGTTACGGCTTTTACGGCTTTGGCTGCACTCATCATCATCATGTTTTTACTGACTTTTGTAAATATTTATGTTGCAGCTGTTGCTCGTGCGGCTTTACTTGCGTTTGTCAGCATTCTTTATTTCAAAATGTATGATTTCTTCTATAACTTCCCGCAAAATAGAAAAGACAAAGCGCATGATGAACAGCTTAAGAAACAAAAGCATGAGGATCATGAAAAATCTATCTCAACTGAAGCAAAAGATGAAATTATGCTGGAGAGTCAAGATTTTATTGATGAAGAAAATTCTGCCAAACCTGAGGTTGCTTTATCTGATAACATTGTAGAAGAAGCGGTTACTCATCAGGCTGGAAGTAAGGCGAAAAAAGATACAGCAAAGAAAAAATCTTTGAAAAACAATAAGTCTTAATGACTCTGAGATGCTAGCGGAGGGTTTATATGCTCGTTAAAGATAAAGATATTCTTATTGAAGGGGAAGAAAAAAATACAACGGATGAGAATATCAAAAAAGATAAAGTTCAACGTCCTAAAATTGATAAAGCACATATGACGGCTGCTTGGGGCGATGCTTTTGATTATTATCTTAGAGGCATAACTGAAAAATATCTTCGTTTTCGTGGAAGAGCAACCAGACTTGAATTCTGGGGATTTATGGTAGCGGCCGCGTTTATTTGGGTACCTTTTTATTTTATCTGTGAATACGCGGAAATGCCTTTATTGCCTTATTATTTTGCCATGGCAACTTTTTTACCTTCATTAGCAGTGACGGCTCGTCGTCTTCATGATACAAATAAAAATGCTGTTTGGTTCTTATTACCGCTTGCTATTTTTGCTGCTTCTGGATTTTTTATCGGTTTATATTTAGCTATCGCCTTAGTTGTGGCTTGGAGTGTCTTTTTAATTAAAATTTTATCTGCCGAAACCGATGAACGAACTGGATTTTATGGAGAACCTAATGAAAGTGATGAGGTTTATGGCGATGATAATGATAGAATTATCCATAAGTTCAGATTTTTATCTATTTTGATTTTATTGGTTTGGATTGCCGTTACCGGAGCTAAATTAGAAGATTGGTCACAACAAGTACAACAACGCGCTACGATTGATAATATTATGAATCAGGTTCTCACTCAGGGACAAAGTGCAAATTTATCTCCTGAACAGTTACAAAAAGCTCAGTCACAAATGATTAATGTACTTAAAGGGCTTAGCGGTAAGACAATTTCTCCGGAAGATATTCAAAAACAAATTGCAGATACAATTAAAGCAGCCTCTCAAAATAAATAACAGAGGAGTTTGCCATGCACCCATACCGCAAGATTTTAGTTCTTTTTGTTATTTTTTGCGGAACGGCTTTTGTTTGGTTTTATCATAAATCTTCTACTTATTTTCTTGTCGGACAGAGTTCTGTTGAAATGGCGCCATATGCACAAGCTCTTGCAGATGGATTAAATCACTCTCCGTTTTTAGAGAAATTAAAACATAAAGATTGTGCTAATATAACTATTTATCCCGTTAATTGGGCTCAGATAAATCAATTACCTGATTTATCTGCGCAAGAAAAGAAATGTGCTATACTTTGGTACGGTTCTCAGCAAAATTTACTAGATGCTAATTTATCTGAATATTATGCTGTGTGGGCATCTACCCCGATGTTGCAATCTTTTTTAAACTCTCTTCATATTTCCGCCCTCTATGTTCCCACTTTTTCTCTTGATAAAAAGAATTCCCCTGCTACCTCTCAAAAATATTTTGCAATTATCGGAGAGCTCCCAAAAATTAAAAATATCTTAGAGCGTCACAACTTGCCCTTCAAGCAATACGACGTCATATCGGATATGCCCAGCATTCGTCAAGATTTACCTTATTGGCGTGCTGCTTTTGTGCAATCCACAAAGATTAACTCTTCTTCTGTTGATATTCATCCGATTTTTTTAGAAATTGCCCTAAATAGAATTCCTATCTTTGCGCCATGGATTTGGCCCCAAGAGGACACTATCAACTTATTTAATGATTGCGTGTCTTTTTACCAAGACGAACTTGATTTTGAAACAATGCTTCGTAATTTTTTGCAAAATGACAATAAATTTAGCGAGCGGTCTAGAAATGCGGCGAAATTGGTGGAACGTGAATTTACTTTGCAACGTAATTTGGAGAGAATTCTTGCTCAAAATACGAATAGTGATGCTTTAGCGCAATTTTTTTCACCGGCTCAAGATACTGTAACAATCAGTATTCCAACAGCTGTCGGGCACTATACCGCCGGTGATTATGCTCTCGCCCAAGACTTAGCTCATTATCTGAAACAAGATATGACTTCCGTTGATTTTGTTTTTTATAACTCGCTCTATAGGTATCCTTCTGAAATCAATATCCTGTTCCGAGGTTTTCTTCCTCCTGAAGACTACAACTTAAAAGCTAATTACAATATTCTTTATCTGGCTTATGCGCAATTTGCACAAAATGAAACGCAAGAGATGCTTCCTCCTTTTGAAGATTATCTGAAAACCTTACAACAATCCTCGCAAAAAGTACAAGCATTGATTGTTGCCTCTCAAAAAATCAGTGATGCCCTCAACGCGCGTGGCATCAAGACTTATTATATTCCTCAGTTTACAAATACTTCTCGTTTTTATTATGATTTTGATGAAAAGTTGAAAAGCGAAGTATTGTTTGTTGGGATGAATAATTTTTATCGTACTGCCGTCCCTGCTCTACTTAAACGAGGCATTAAAGTTGACGTATATGGTCCGAACTGGCCTCAAGGTGTAGCAAAAGCGGATTATGCCGATAATCAAATCTTGCGTAAATACTACAGCTCGGCAAAAATTGTTTTAAATGATACGCGTGAAGGCATGAAACAATTTGGTTTTATCAGCAACCGAATTTTTGACGCCTCTGCGTGCGGTACTCTCGTAATTTCTGACTATATGCCGGAAATTGAACAAATTTATGGCGACAGCGTTCCGATGTATCGCTCAGAAGATGAACTTTATCATTTAGTGAAGTATTACTTAACTCATGATAAGGAACGTATTGAAAAAGCACAAAAAGCCCAAGAAATCACTCTCCGCAATTTTACAGCGGAAAAAGCTGCAATTCAATTTATTGATATCATCAACCAATTAAAGAATAAATGACTGAGCGACCTTTTTAGTTATGTATCTTGACAAAAGAAATATTTTTTCTACAATAGTGGCGTATTTGTAAACATTATGTCCTAATTTAATTTTTATTACTATGGAATTTTTAGATTTAATCCAAAATGGTATGCACACGGCCATTGTTAATTATGTTAGAACGTGCAAGTGTTTATCTGTTGATGAAGAAATCGCTCTAATCAAACGTGGAAATCATGAAGAAATCATGAACTACATTGCTAAACATTGGTTTGAAATTGAAGCTTTTGATGTTTTTTTGAAACGTGGAAAGCTTAATGAAATTCGTTTTTATATCGCTCGTCATGGAATTTATCAAGGCTACGAGAAAAAAGTTCTGGATTTAGGTAGCGGTGTTGCTGATGAATTTGTCGGTTTTCTGCTTCGTGAAAGAAAATCAGAGCATTCCGTCTACGCATCTTCTGAAGAATGGGGAAAAGCGGAATATCATCTTGTTAATTCTGGGCATCATTGCGCTATCCGGCGTTACATCAGTCAGCGTCCTCTGGAGAAAAAAGCTTATAATTTATTGAAAGTTTCTGGAACACCTGATGATATCCTGATTTATCATTTACTTTGGAACTAGTAAAACGGATTTTTATTTTATCCATTTATGCGGCAAAAGGCTTTGTTTCTATAAGGAACAGAGCCTTTTGCTTTTATTAATGCCTTGTAGAAAACCACCACTTTAGTGGTGGATGAATAAAAAGTCGGCGATATAATAAAGATATG
>CALXPU010000021.1 GCA_944390455.1 uncultured Alphaproteobacteria bacterium
CTGCCGGTGAGTGGGTTTATATGGCACTCTTTTGCAAATGTCAATAACTTTTTTTAAAATTTTTCACTTTTTTTAAAATTTTTTTCGCACTCTTCCCTAACCCCTTGTTTTACCTTGTTTACACTTGTTACTTATTTATACACTCGCTCAGCACTTAAACCTAAACCAGTATCTAGCACTTATTCTTATATATATTATATGCGCTTTCTATATATAATATATACAGTCGTTATATGAGATATTTTCTGCTTAGAATCAGAATTACGTTTTCTTTTTATTAACTTTATCTGTTTTATGTTGAAACAAAGGAGATATAATAATGAAAAGAATCTATCTGTTGTTTGTTTTAGCTTTATTATGTGGATGTGCAAAAGAACCAACGCCTATGCTTGGTTCTGATGGGCGTGAAATTCCTATGGTTTTTCAAAACTTTCCGGATATTCCATTTCCTGATGATGCTTTCTTGGTATTAGAAGACTCCAAGACAATGGGAAGTGGAGAAAACTGGATTGGTAGCATTTGTTTTACGGTAAACTTTAATGCTGGACGTGTTTTTGACTTCTATGTTGCTGAAATGCCTAAAAAAGGTTGGGTTGAAATCGCCGTTGTAAGAGCGGGAATCAGCCAAATGACTTATGTTAAGAACGGGCGAGCTGTTCAAATTCTAATTCAAATGGAAGGAGACGACTCCGCTTTTGTTACTGTAACTGCTATACCGAATCAGGCTAGTGTTAAAGCATTATCTATATAAAGGACTCCGATGACTTTTAATTTCTTTACTTTTGGTGGCTCTCTTTTTTGGGAAGACGTGTTCTTTTATCAGAAATGGCGAATCCAACGTCACTGTGGCACAAAAAGATATCGTTTGTTGGACTCGTGGGATATTCGCCGTGCCAGCGGTTCTTTTGAAGAATGTCAAAAGGCCTTTATTCGCTATATAGAAAGCTACGAGATTACAAAGCAGCAAGGGAATCTGGTCGTACTCTTGCACGGCTATATGGATGGTAAAAATATTTTCAAGCCATTATGGCGTAAATTAGTTCTTACTAACTCTACTGTTGCGGCAATTAATTACCCTTCCCTTTTTCGCAATTCTTTAGCTTCAGCTTATCAGCTGTTGTTCTTTCTTAATCACATGGAAGATATTACTGAGGTATCCTTTGTTACTAAAGGTGCAGGGAATCTGGTTTTACAGCAACTTTTTAATCTGCCTATTGAATTGCAAACTTTTCAGTCTCGTATGAGAATCCGCAATATCGTTGAAATTAATCCTGTTGTATCGGGGAGTTTATTGTGTGATTTAGCGGCAAAATTCAAGTTATCTCGATTGCTATGCGGACCTATGATTGAAGATATGACGGAAAATAGCATTAAAAATACACCTGACTTGCCTAGTCAATTTAATGTGCTTAAGATATTCTCAAATTCCAAAACTTATATAACACTCCTTAGACTCCTAAAGCTTATTAAATTTCCAATTCCGGAATTTAATTATAAAAAGAAGAATATGCTCACCGTTTCAGGAGATACATTTAAGACTCTTAATAATGAGAAAATTCTCAATTTTACTGTCAAATTCATTAATAACGGAAAAATTTAACGATATTGTAATATTTTTTTAGATTTTTTTATGTTATAATAAGTTAGTTTAAGGGAGTTTCCGAGGTTCACATGAAATCGGTGATTAGTACAATTGTGATATTTATTGGGCTTTATATCATTGTTAGCAGTGGTATCATGGATTTGCTTGTGCAAAAATGGTTACTTTATATCGCTGTTGGAAGCGTTATTACCGTTCTATTACTTGCAGTTGCGCTGATTGGGACTCCTTTTTCTAAGCCTTTTATTAAAATTAAGAGACGAGGTGACGATCATGATAAAAGTACCGACATCTCTTAAATGTTTTTGCTTCACACTTCTTTTTTATCTGTTATCCTGTTCTCTTGGATTTGCAGACGATGAGCGTATGTGCCCTAGTCTTACACAATATGTTAAAGACGGGCAAGGCGAAAATTGTCTTTTATGTAATATCTATGAAATTGTTATGCAGGCTTGTGCTAGTGTAGTTAACATTTCTTGGAATAGTTTTGCAGTTCCTTTGCAAGGTGTTGTTGCTGTTGCTGCTTCTATTTATATTGCGGTATATACGTTGAAAAATATTGGCAACTTTTCTCAGCAGGATCCTTCTGCTTATCTTTCTAACGAAAAAACAGGTATTATACCATTGTGTGTAAAGGTGGCTATCGTTATATGGTTATTGGGCAATCAAAGTTTTGTTTACGGAAATATTATTTGTCCGGTTATTGCTACAGGTATGGCTATCGGACAAATGGTTACTGGTGGAGGATTAAGCGGTAGCTTTAGTGGAGCCAGTGATGTATCTGCATTATTTGCTGCGGTTATAGACAACGTGAGAACTTTTAATGATGAACTTTATAAAGTAATTGCTCTTGGCCGTTTGCTTATGTGTTTGGCCTTTTTGCCGGATAGTATTTTAGATTGGCATTTTCATCTTATTCCTTTTGGTGCTATTTTATATATCTTTGGATGGTTTCTATTAATCGGTGCCGGTTTTTATTTATTAGACGTTTTGTTCAGACTTGCAGTCGGATGCATGTTATTACCGATGGCTATTGCTTGTGGCGTATCTAAATTTACCTCTGTTTATACTAAAAAATCTTGGAATTTATTTGTTAATGTCTTTTTTAATTTTGTAATGCTCGGAATGATACTGGAATTTATTCTGGAAATGATTACAACATCTTTGGATGGCTCTGGAGAGCTACAAAAACTCTTAAGTAAATCTGACAAGCTCACAGACTCTGATGCTAAAGATATTGCTGAAAAGATTGAGATAGGTGCTTTTATTCTTACATCAATTTGTTGTATGGTCTCATTCAAATTATTCATGGAAATTGAAACAATTACAGATAAAGTATCTTCCTCTACATCTGTGGGTAAACTTGGGCAGAAAACGGGAGCTATTGCAGCTCAGATGGTTCAAAAACCTGCTGGAAAATTAGCTAAAGAAGGTGTTAAATTTGCTGATACAGCTCGACTAGAAGCTGGTAGAAAAATATCCGAAAGCAAGGTTGGAACAGGTGCACGTAAAATAGGGCGTAACATTAAAAATGGTGTTAAAAGATTTGTGCGGTTAAAATGAGGGCTTTGAACGATGAAAATATTTAGCAGACATAATATATGGGAAAAGCTCTTAAGAGGAATGAAATACATTCTTCCGCTAGGTTTAGTCTTGCTTATTTCCGGTTGTAGTGACGAAGAACCTTGTCCTACAGTTCAAGATTATTTGAATGAAGGGAAAAGCGATGGAGCCGGTGGTGACGGGAATTGTTTGCTATGCCGCATGTTTACTATTATCACAAAAGCATCTGCTGCTGCGGCCAATACTTCTTGGAATACGTTTGCCGCAGATTTAATTCCGGTTGTAATACTTGCTGCTGGTATATATATTGCCATTTATGTGCTTAAAAATGTTGGTTCATTTACAAAACAAAACGCTGCCGATTTCTTAACCGGTGATAAGCGTGGTGTACTTTTACTTATGTTTAAGATGGCTGTTATTGCTTTCTTATTAACAGATAGTTGGTTTATTGATAAAATTATTTCTCCTCTCTTGCAGGCTGGACTTGGAATCGGTTCAACACTATCTGTTACAGATGCTCCTGTAACTTATGCTTCCGGAACAGGATATGATGCTTTATTTGAAATGGTAAATGTTTCTGTCAGACAATTTAATGACGAAGTTTATAGAACTGTTGCCATTGGGGAAGCCATGATTTGCAATGCCACTCGTGATAGTATTTTTAGTTGGTATTGGCTAATGCTGGTTTATGGCTTCATTCTATTTGTTTTCGGATGGGTTCTTGTTGTCGGTATTTCCTTTTATATTGTTGATATTCTTATACGTTTGGCTTTCGGAGCTATAATGCTTCCATTTGGGGTTGCTTCGGCTATCTCAAACATTACCATGCCTTATACGAAAAAAATTTGGGAAATATTCTTAAATGTATTTTTCTGTTTTGTAATGTTAGGTATTGTTCTGGGACTCACAATTCAGCTTGTTAATCTTGGTATTGGAGCAGAAAGTGGCAGCAGCGAAAATGCAACTAAAGAAGGTGGCGGCGGAGCACTCAGTTCCTTTATGACTAATCTAGATATGCGTATTGATGAAAATCAAATTAAAGAAATTTCTGAGGATTTATGGACTAACGGAAGTTTGCTTCTTACTATTATTTGCTTCTGTGTTATTGTACAGATGGCTGCACAAATTGGTAAATTAGCTGACAAGATATCCGGTACAAGTGGTTTAACCAGTGTCGGTAGTCAGGTTGGTGCAGCGGTAACACAGCCTTTAGTTAAAAAATCTAAGCAATTCGGTAAAACTGTTGGGGGTTGGGCTGGTGCCGGTGCTAAATATGCTGGACATGTCGGGGCAAGAGTTACTCGTGCGGATAAACTTTATAGATGGGCCGGTAATAAAGTTGAAGCTGCTCGCGGCTTCTTAACCGGTAGTGGTAAACAAGGCTATAGAGCCTTTTGGCATAAGAGGTAAAAAATGATGATACGTAATTGGATATATAGATGTTTTGCCTCAAGAACATTTCGCTTAATGTTTAGCTTAATGTTTACCCTACTCTTGTGTGCTTGTGACAAAGACGAAGACAAATCTGCCAGTGTAGAAGGAAATTACGCAGGACAAGCCGCATGTTGGCAAACTAAAATTATTGATATTGTGCTTAGTCAGGTCAACAATATGTTTAGCGATGCTGCCGGAAAAGTTACAAGTGGCGGTCCTCTTGTTGTTATGATTGGCTTTTCTATTTGGTTAGCTTTTAGATTGATGAAAATTTTGCCATCTTTCAAAGAGGAAAATTTAGGCGAAATTTGGACTGAAATTATTCAAAAATTGTTTTTATGTTCTTTCTGTGCTTGGGCCGCTTCCAGCGCTGGATTAATTTCTTGGACACTTAGCACTTTTGCTATTCCTATTTATAACACTATTATTGAGCTTGGTGCTAATATTTTAGGACAGGTAGAACCTAATAAGACAATTAATTTAGGCGAAGAAATGGGAACAATTACATTTTCGGGTAACTACAATAATTGTTCAACGTCTGGATTACAAGCTAGTGATCTTAGTGGTTCAATAAAGCCTATGTCTTATTGTATGGCGTGCATGATTAGCGATCGTCTAAATGGTGGTATTCGTGTTGGAATCGTCTTATTGTCTTCTTTAGATTTGGGGGCAATGTTTGTCGGTCTGTCTATGATTGCTCTTTATACTTTTGCAAAATTTGCTTTTATTTTCTTCCTTGTTGATTCTTTATTTAGACTCAATTTTGCAGCTTTTCTGTTTCCGCTCTTAATATTAGGTGTTCCATTTGGTTATACCAGAAAGTGGAGTAAACATGGATTTGAGATGTTCTTAAATTCTTCTGGTATTATGCTCTTTTTAGGAACTTTGATTGCAATATCTGTTTCTTCTTTGGAATTTATCTTGCAAACTTTCGCTGATAAAGAATTCTTTACAGAAACAAGCTTGGCCGGACAAGGTCCTGTTTTACTATCTTTATGGTTAATTGCCGTGTTGATTATTAATATCCCAGGTTTAGCATGCACACTTGCTGATAAATTTATAGGTGGTGGTCGCGGATTGGAATTTCAAAAACAAGTTTCTCAATTTGCGATAAATACGGCAAAACGTGCCGGAGCTGCAATTCTTGGATCTGTTACTGCCGGTGCGACTAGAACGATTACTAATACATTGGAAAAATATCAGGGTACAAGAGAAGCTTTGGATAGTGTTAAAACTATCAAGAGTAAGATAAATTCAAAAATTAATTCTATGGCGGGGTACAACGATGACTAGGATTATGAATAAATTGCTTTACTTCTTGTATCGCCATAAAATGCTTATTATGGCATGCACTTATTTGGCCGTTTTATTCTGTGCTAACTATGCACAAGCTGAAACAGATTGTAGTGAATTAAGCGACGACGAAAAATATTTGTGTTATTGTAAATCTGATGTCATTGATAAAAAATATGTTGAAGCTGGTTGTTGGTCGTGTGATGTTATTTTTACATTAATGATGTCTATGACTAATGTTGCTGGTACTATTTATGACGGAACAATTGCTCTTTCAAAAATTATACTTGGAGGAGGTGCGTGTATTTGGATTGCTTTATATTTCTTAAAGGCTCTCGGTTCGTTTACTACTCAAGATCCGGCTAAAATTATTGATGGACTACTTACTTTTTGTTTTAAGGTTGCTCTGGTATATGCTTTAATTGATTCTGGAATTGATTCTATTGTTCATTATATCGTCAATCCTCTCTTGAGTATTGGTTTTGATATTGGCAGTACTTTTTCTGCCGCTACGGGATTTTAAGGAGGGTAATATGCTAAAACGTGTTCTTCATATTTTCCTTATTTTATTCCTTACATGTGCAACCATATCCGGGGCTTCTGCACAGATGGGCTTTACCGGAGCTCCAGATATATCCTTGGGCGGCCAACAAATTACGGCTATGGATAACCTTATTGATGGTATTACGGAAATGACTAAAACTATTAGTGATGCCTCTAAAGAGATGATGAAAATTGGCGACATGTTAATTTGCAACTCTTTACATGGAGAAGCCGCTACTGTTAAAATTGGTATAGAGGGTTTTAACGTTACTCTCTATTTGGTTGCTCTTGATATTTTTGTCAGTGGCTGTGTTTTATATGTCTTGGGATTTTTTATTTCTATCATCGCCTCATTTTATATGTTTGATATAGCTTTTAATCTATCTCTTGCTATTGTCCTGTTGCCGATTGTTTTGGCTTTATGGCCTTTTGCTTGGACTAGAGGAAAGCTGAAGATTGTTGTAGAATCCATTGCTTATTATACAGGCTTGTTTATTTTCTTACCTCTCGGTATTTTAATTGGTACTGAACTCGTAGTTACTATTATTCAAAATGCTTTTGTTGACTCCGCCGGTGCTCCTATTTCTATCCAACAAGTTTTTGATGAAGATAAATCTGATATTATCCGAGATAATTTGGGGGTATTTACCTTAACTTTCCTAAAAGTTTTAGTTTCTTATCTTGTTGCAATGCGCGTCATCCCACTCATGGCTAATGAATTTTGCTCACACTTTTTTTCCGGAGCATTGGTTGGTAGCCCTATGAGTGAAAAAATGACACAAGTTGTAGCGTTGATTAATCAGAAAACTATCGGAAAAGCCACTAAATTTGGTAAAGATGTTGCCAAACATAAAATAGGTAAAGCTATTGAGAGTAAAGGTAATAGCAAAGGCGGATTTATGGGCGATGTCATGGCTCGTTATGGTAAGCAATTGGCAAAAACGAAAAAGTAAGGAGTAACTGCTATGAATAAAATATTGAAATATATTTATCGAGGAGTTCCTCTTTTTATATTCTTAATTATTTGTTTGGCAGCTGTTCCTGCTCATGCCAGCTGGTGGTCTGCTTTTAAAGATGCTGCTCTTGATGCAGCCGGACGTGCTGCTGCGGCTATTTTAGGTATTGATACTGAAGATAATTGTACACCTCCAACTATGGATTCAACTACTTGTCTTTTTTGTCCAATGTTTAAAATCATATTTAACGCAAGTAGTCTTGTTGCAGCCAAGTCTTATCAGGCATTTTCTTCAGAACTTGGACAACTTATTTTAGTTTTCTTAAGCGTATCATTGGCGTTAATTATTTTGCGCAACATTGCTGCTATGGGTTCAAAAGATCCGAGTGCCTTGTTGAATGATATTTTTAAAAAGACTTTTGTTTGTATTGCAATTTATATCATCATCACTCAAGATTATTATAATATCTTGAATTTGACGTTGACCCCTATTTTTGAAACAGGATTTGCTTTTGTTAAAAGCGGTAGTACCAGCTGTGCTAATGCCAATAATATTATTGGTTATACTTCAACCGCTGGATCTGGTGGGTCTGGAGGACTGCCTATGGCCGTCGGTACATCTATTGTTTGTGCTGTTGAAGATATTGAACGTAAAATTAATACCTTGTTTGAATTCGGAGAGTGGGCTTTCTGTCTAGGAAACGGACCTAATCGTGTTTTCCATCTTCTTCCTAATCCTATTTTTATCATTGATGCCATTATTCTTTATATTGCAGGCATCTTCTTTATGGTTACTTATCCTTGGATTATGGGTGATGCTGTTTTACAATTTGGTATTTCTACAGCTATTTTACCTTTTGCTGTTTGCGGATATGCCTTTAGTGGTACAAAAAGCTACCTGTCAAAAGTCTTCTCTTGGCTTTTGAACTCTTTATTTGTATTTATGTTTATGGCCATTTTAATTTTGTGCATTCTTGGTTATATTGGAGAACTCCTAGGAGCTGCTCTTACTAATGGCTTAGCTGATCCTGAAAAAGTCTTTTCTGATCCAAACCAAGGAATTGCCTTTTATGGTCCTAATATGCTCAAAATTATTTTCATTCTTGTTATCGGATGGGCTTATATGCCGGCAATTGCCGATTTAGCTGAGCAATTTGCAGGGGGCTCTGGTTTAAGTGCAGCCGGAAAAATTGGCGCTGCTGTTAGAAATACCATTGATGAAAAAACACGCAAAGCTGCAGATTGGGGGGTTGGAGTAGCAGGTAATGCCGCTAAAACTGCCGGACGTGTTACGCAAAGACGCGTTCAAGCAGGCGTTCGTAGAGGCATTATGGCGGGTGTTAACACATTTGGTAAAACAAATACATCCGGAGGAAAATCCATTAGTTTTGCCGGAATGAAATTTCAAACACAGCGTAGTGCTGATGGTTCTCAAGTATTACGCCGCGAATTTACTTCTATTACCGGTCGTCGCCATGTCATGATTTCGGATAAATATTCTACTATCAAAAAAGAATATGCTCGTGGTTCTGGTAGAGAGATTAAAAGCGAAGTTAAATTTAAACATGGTTTTATGATTAATCATTTGATTGACGAATCTACCGGAAAAATCAATGTAGGCGCAGTGCAAACTCTATTAAACTCTCCTTTAGCTCAGACCCCTGAATATAAAAAAGCTCTTATGTCCCAACTTGCTGTCGAAATTATTAAGAAAAAAACCGGTAAAGATATAGGAGCTTATTATTACGATCGTCATGTGCAATTTGATCCAAATGATCCGTATAATTTACATGTTGAGCAAAAAGATAATACAGGAAAAACTACGAGTTTCGGTATGAAAATTGATCCAACCACCGGACAAGTTGCTGTTCAATTTCACCGTGAACGCGATAGAAATAGATTTGAAAAATTTGGTCATAATGTTAACCAAGCAAGAAAACGTACTGGAAGATCCATTAATATTGCTGCAGTCAGTGCTGTTATACAGGCTACAGGTGTCGCTGTTCCTGGTGTTGGTTATATGGCTAAACTTCCGGGCGGGCTTGTTTCTTATACGGCTAAAGTTGACGGATCTGGACAACGATTTTATGAACGTGAAGCTCGAAAATATCTTTTCTTTGGGCCAAAGACCAAGAAAATTTATGATAAAAATGGTGTTGAAATTGAGCAAGATACAACCCGCAAATATACGAAACATGTACAACAAATGTTGGATATTCAGAAGAAAATTTCTGCTTCCACGGGTGCTGTGCCTAACTCTACTGGTGGAGAAACTGTCAGAATCGGAAATAAAATTTACGCAAGTCATGTTGATGCGGCTACAGGAGATATTTCTTATACTAAGGCTGAAGTCGTTAGTGGAAATAATTTAAAGGTAACAAAATATTATAAAAACGAAGTTGTTGTTGAATATCAAGATAAAAACGGAAATGTACTAAGAGATGGTAGTGGAGCTCCTCTTTCTAGACGAGAATCTATTGATATTAACCAAAAAATTCGTAAAGACGTTACCGGAACTCAAACTATTTCTCATGGCAGTTCATCAACTGTTATCAACGAGAAATATAACGCAGAGTACGAAACCATCTTTGATAATGGTTTAGTAAATATTTCCACTTCCGGTTATAAAACCGAAGGAGATTTGCGTAAAGGCGCGGCAAAAACGGTTGGTGAAAAGACAATTTATAAATTTTCTGAGTATGCTCAAAAAGGGCACGATCACTTTGCTGATAAGATTGACGGGAATCAAATTATTGAAAATGACGGCACTATTGCTCGCGATATGGATCCGGCTTTTGCAGGACTTGATGGCTATAAAGGTGACCTTCTCTTTGGTCTCGACGATTTAGCTGGTGTTCAAACTATTAATGGTCAAAGTACCAGAGATTATGTGCGTGATAATATTTTGAAAAAAGGACGAATCAAAAAAACAAATAAACTAAATTCTGATATTGATTGGACAATGGATAGTTCGTATATAGCTGATAGAAAAGGAAATATCATAGGACGGATGATGTCTGATGGTAATATTTTGGATAATCAAGGTAATATTCTTGGTCGTGTTCACGCAAACAATGATATTTTCGGCAGACACGGCTATATGGGGACTTTTCAGGATAATGTTATATATGATGCTTATTCGCATGAAACAGGGCATATTATTTAATTTACACAAAACCGATAGCTCTTCTTTTGTTGCTATCGGTTTTGTCTTTTTCTAACTTTTTATTACATATTTTGTTTAAATTTAACATTTTAGATTCATTCTCTTATTTTTTTTTAAATATCTTACCACTTTCACTTCTTTGACAAAAGTTATACATATTTGAGGAATTTTAGTTTTTTTGACTTGCATATTTTTTTGGCAATATTATTATGAAGTAAAATTATTTTCATGTGAGGTGTATTGCTATGGAAGAAATTGTATTCCCGAACCAAATTAGAATTAACCGTAAAATGCGTGGCGTGTCTATGCAGGATTTAGCTGATAGATTAGGCATTAGTCTTTCTGCTATTTCTAAAATTGAAAAAGGTTATAGAAGACTTAATCAAGAACAACTTATCTTGGTTGCTGAAGTTTTAGATTGCTCTTTGCAAGATTTGTATGTAAATGAACAAAATTCGCAACATGAAGTTGTTATGGCGTGGAAAAAAGAGCAAGAACGCCGTCAAGAAATTAATAAAAGCAGCGGATTAAAAGTTTTAGGTGCTGCTCTTAGATACATCAGAAATGAAAAATCTTTGACATTAATTGAAGTAGCTGAAAATGCAGATATGACTTTATCTGTTTACCATCGCATTGAAATGGGACAACGCGAGGTTTCTGATAAAGAATATAAAAGCATCGCTAAAGCTTTGGGAATGGAAGTTGATGCCTTAAAAGAAGAAATCAAGAGACTTGATGCAGCTGGTGCGTTAGAAGAAATTATTGCACACAACGACACTAAGTATAAAGTGCAAAATATTGTTCGCGCAGCTAACGATCATAGCAATTCTTATATTGATTTAGAAACATTGAAAGTTCCGGTTTTTGGAACTTCCGGTGTTGATGGTTCTATTGTTGTTGATAAATCTATGGTATCCAAAGAGGCTATTAAGCCCGCTAACTTATCTGACAAAAGAGATGTTTATGGCGTTAGTTTATGTACCCGTAGATTAGGCTCTATCCTATCTAATCGTGCTGTTATGTTTGTTGCTCCTAGCGAGGTCGCAAGCGTTGGCGACATTGCTCTTTATTACAAAACAGAACAAGAAGCCTTTGTGGTTAGCATGCGTGAAGATGAAATGGGTCAGCTTTATGGATTAATGTGGAATCCTGAAGAAAGAATCTATTTTAATAATGATGACTTCAAAAAGATACATAAGGTGGTAGATATCGCTTTATAATATCTTTGGTTTCATTTATAGAAATTCTTTTAGTTAATCATTTTGTATAAAGGTTGGGATTGTGGAAAATTTAAATGATGTAGAATTCGGTAGCGATAAAAGTGGCGAAGAAGCTCCTATTCTTGTCGCTCAACGCTACCTGAATATCTTTAGACAAGTTCATATTTTTAATAAAGCTAAAAGAGATGAATTTGATGATGAACTCTTAGCTTTGCCAACGAACATTACTGACTTCTTCAAAAGAATGCCAGGTGGACGTTTGCTTGTTGAACATATTGAAAAAGTTAAAACAGAACGAGGCATCGCTTTTGTCAAAGCTAATCGGGAAGATTTTGATGAGGGCGCCGGCAAAGTTGATACTCCAACTGTAGCTTCGGGTGCAGGTGTTGTTCAGGCCGTATCTGGCAATATCACTATTGATGCATCTTTTGCTGATGCTTTAGCTCAGGCTCTTGCTAATGCTTTTAAACAGTTACCTCAGTCACCTATTCCATCGTCAGCAGGTCCTTCCACAATCACTGCTGATTTTGGTAATGCTTTTGATATTATTGCTGAAGAAATCCGTACATCTCGCGCATCATTATTGGATGTATTAAAAGAAACCCGCAGTATTACAGACTCTGTAATTGCATCTCAAGTATCTATTTCTCGTATTTTGGAAGGTATTTTGGCAACACGTGATCGTGACGATACGGATATTGCAGACCTTAATAATAGAATCATTGCATCACAAGCTTCTATCACCAAATTGCTGGAGGGACTTTATACCGCCAGCAGCAAAAAAAATGCAGAAATTTCTGAATATTTGAATGTTGAAAATCGTTTGCGTCGTTTTAGAGAGGAAATTACCAGCGACTTAGATATATCTTTGCAAAAGATGCAGGAACTTTTTAGATTATGTGCCCAAACAGTTCAAGATAGAAAAGTTATTGTTGAAACAAGACCCTTTTCCGGAGAAGCTCAGGTTGCTACTTCTCAACCGACTGTTAGTGTTGAAA
Organism: uncultured Alphaproteobacteria bacterium; assembly: GCA_944390455.1. Classification (GTDB taxonomy): domain Bacteria; phylum Pseudomonadota; class Alphaproteobacteria; order RF32; family CAG-239; genus CAG-267. The sequence continues at coordinate 12,773 of CALXPU010000021.1, forward strand.
AAGTTGATACTCAGGTATCTGCCGCATCTTCTACCTCGGAAAAAAGTTTCAGACAAGAAGGTTTGTCTCCGCAAGTTGCAGCTCCTTCTGTTGCCAACATTGCACCAGACGCTAAGGTAGCTTTAGGAGAAAATACTCATCTGTCCAGAAATGAAAACATTTCAGAAAACACGACCGATAACAATTCGGGAGAATTTCAGGAACATAAAAAGAAGAAAAAGAAGAAAAAGAAAAACAGAGATATTTTAGCTTCTGAGGATTATTTAAAGCAAGCTCCTAGCACTAATCCTGCAGCTGTAGCTACAACAGCTTCAGCATCTGGTATAGCACCGGCCGCAGCGGTTACAGCTACTTCCCTTTCTCAACCTAAAACTCATGATGAAAGAGCTCAAACAAATAATGAACAACTTTCCTCTTTTGATGGAGTTATCAGAAATAAGGCTTTTAAACATGAAGACAATTTTGACAATGTTCGTTTAGATTTGCCGCCTCTCGATACGGATGATTTTGATGACGATATTGCTCAACCTGTCAAAACAAATGTAGCGCCAGTTTCATACAAACCAGAGAGACAAGATCATTTACGTGTTACAGAATCCCGTCCTGATTTTGGACATGATGATTATGTTGAACCAGTACCACAATCTCATGATGATTTAGATTTTGTTTTACCAGATATCAAAGATGAAAACACCTCAATTGATGATGCATCTGATTTTTCTGATATTGGACATATCAGCAATATAGAAAGTACTCCAAATGCCGATGATGATTTGGACTTTGCTCTTCCTGATACATCTTTTTCAGATACAGATGAATCTGAGGATTTAGGTGCTGATACGCATGCTATGGGATTTGAAAATATTAGTCAGCCAAAAGATTATCATCTTGAGGAAGAGAATGTGGCACCAGAGTTTGATGATGATTTGGATTTTGCTCTCCCGCATGTTTCATCTTCTGTTAAAGATGAAGCTTCAGAAACAGAGTTTTCTCCTTCTGATAATCTTTCAGAAGATATTGACTTTACCCTACCAGAAGGTGGCAAGTTCATAGATGAAAGAGAAACAACTCAAAACATGAGTGATGAAATCTCTCAGAAAAATAATCCTTATATCTCAAATCATCCTATGTTTGATGCTGTAGATGATGACGCTGATGCTATTGAAAACACATTGGCAAATGGTAATGTTTCTGAGCAAGGTGAGATAACTACATCCAATACAGCAGCTCAAGAAGTTCATGATAATTCATCTTCCCTTGATGCTTTGATGGATAACTTCTCAGATCATTCCGATGCTTTAGATAATGATTTTATTGCTACTGATGTTGATAATACATCTCCCTCTGTTCAGCAAACGGCAAGTAACTCTCAAGAAGATATAGAACAGATTTCTCCGCTTGATGCTTTTATAGCTGATAGAAATAATGAAGAGGACCATATTGAGTCTGCTCAACCTCAAGATGTTATTCAGCAGGATACTTTTGATGAAGCATCATCATTTGCCTCTATTGCAGCTACACATGATGATGTAACTCCGAAATTTGAAGCACCGACAGCTTCATCTTCAACAACTGAGTCGGATATTTCTCCGCTTGATGCATTTATGGCGGACAGAAATAACACAACAGCTTCAACAGAGCCTTCTGTATCTGCACCGGAAGCACCTCTTGATGTGAATATTGCTCATAACAAGAACACTAACGTAGAGATTTCTGAAAAGCATGAACCTAGCCAAAGTCGTTATAGCGCTGAACTTGATAAAATTCGGGAAGCATTGACTTCTGATAATATTGATATTTCATCTTTAGACCAGCCTATTGAACTTGATGATTACAGCGATGATGAAAATGTCGGTAAAGATGATTATGATGATATTCTATCTAATACGTCGGCATCCACGCCATCAGCTAATGTTGTGTCTGCGCCAAATCAATCTAACGAGGTTGCCGAACAACAAAATGCTTCTGAAAATTCTGACGATGAAGATTGGGAATGGGAATATGTTGATGAAAATGGCAACGAAGTTCCAGAAAATTCCGATGATGAAGATTGGGAATGGGAATATGTTGAAGATGACGAAGACAATTCTAATGTAGATGATAATAAAAAATAAAAAATATTTTACATTACGTTATGTTTTCTCTATTTTATGACTTGTAAGGGGGTATTATGGCTGATAATGACGAGTTGACTGTTACAAAAGAATCTCTCTGGTATATAGATAATTATGTACTTATCCGAGATTATTACGATCGTACTGTTTCTCGAATTGCCGCAAGATGTATTCGACAAGGTAATATTGCTGTTGAAGATTATCCATTTTATCCCTACATCATCGATGTGTTAACAGAGTTATGTGAAACAGGCGATTATATTATAGAGCATAAAGAATTGCACCCCTTTGTAGAAAAGAAAATTAAAGGTGGTGTTGCTGCTTTGAAAAAGAATCTGGATCTTTATAAACAAGAACTGGAAAGAAATGCTTCCGTAGATATGGCCGCTAAAAAAGATGAAGATTTAAGCGCTGCAAAAGATGCTTTTGGAGGTTTCACCAATCAAGCAGATGATCCAACTAAAGGCGCTGGACAGAGTATTGATGATGTTGTGGCTAAGCTGATGGCTGAACAAGAAAAGATCATAGAGAATGAAGAAAATAATGAAGGTAAGGATGAGTAAAGTGAAATTTGGTTTAGGTAAAAAAAGTCTTTTAGTTTTGTTTTCTTTATTATCTTTTGTAGCTTGTAACGCTTACCAAAGTGACGAAGAAACGATTATCACTAATACCGCTGTAAATGGTAGTGCAACAGATAATTTTGTTATCTTACCTCAAGAAAATCCTTATATGCTTAGAACAACTTTTAGAGCTAATGATTTGGACTTAGAAACTCCATTGCGTTGTAATGTAAATTGGAAGACACAAGAAATGGTACAAATTTTACCTCATAATAATGTGTCTTTCAGAATCGAACGTAATGATGTTAATGATCCTCTTCCTGATTTTGAAGTCAGAGATTTTACTTTTGACAATATTCCAGCAGAACAAGCTCTCTTAAAACTAACACAGGAAGCAAATATTATTCTTGTAGCTAAAGACGCCCCCTACCCTAATCTCTATGGGCAAAATATTAACGGTAGCTTCAAAGAAGTTGTGGAAATGATTGCTCGTTCTGCGGATTTATTCTATAGATATGATGCTAAGACTAATTCACTTATTTTAAGTCGTCGAGCCAGCTTTACTTTGTACGCTCCAAGTTCTAGAACCTTATTACTTGGTTTTTTGGATATTTTGAGAGGCGCCGGAATTACAGATGTTATCACTAACTGGCGTGACTATACAGTTTCTTTTGAGACAAATCTAGAAACAATGAATAAAATAAATGAATTGATTACAGATTTTGAAGATAATCCTGCGATGATTATGTATGATGTCAGTATCTTTAGAGTTATTCCAAAGGAACCGTGCGGAGTTGTTTGGAATGATTTATTAAAAGATTTTAAATTCGGCACCATTGCTACCGCTCAGACAGGAGTTATCGGCAGAATGCTGACGGTTACAAACGATTTATCCATTGAGCAGTTGAGAAAATTTGTTAGCAAATATGCTACTATTGAGGATATTTCAGAAGGGCGTTTTGTGGTTCCAACCAGATGGTTTTCACGCTTTGATGTTGGTCGTTGCGGAAAATTAGATAATATGGAATATCCTTTATCTATTTTGGCTAGAGCTTCTTTAGAGAAAAATAATCGCATTTATTCTGAAGTTACTCTTGACACAACAGAGGGTGAAATTACTAAATTTAAGGTTAGAAATCAATTAGGTGAAAATTTCTTGATTATTGGTTTGCCTAGTGAGATTTTTGGTCCGGCTTTTCAGGGAACAGAGACTATTGTGTTCATTGTTCCGAGATTAGTCAGAATGCTTAAAACAGATGAGAAAATAAAGAACAGAATTTAGAGAGTTTGTAAATGAGTGAAGATAATTTAGATAATTTTCTATTGCAGAATTCAGGAGATAATTCTTCTCAAAATACTGTTTCAAATACTCAACAGTTTCCGAATGGCACTTTACCGAATCGTCCGAAGCTAAAGAAAATCAAGCGTCCTAAAATTCGGCCGACGGTGGATATTCCTCAAGCGCCAGAAAAAGTTATGCCTTCTTTCCAAGAGGCCACCGCAGCAATACAAGCTGTTGCAGCTGAGGAAAATAATTTTGCTACTCCCGTTAATCACGACGAACAAAATTTTGATGCGCCTGAAGAAACTTCTGTAAGTGCACAAAATGATTCTGTTCAAGTTTCTGATGATAACATCTCTACTCAAAATATTGGAGATAATCAGTCCGAGAACGCTCAAGGTAATAGTCTGGTTCGCGCCAAAGATGCTCAGTATATGACGTCAAGCACAGATAACTCTGAATTAGCTTTTTCTTTAGATGATCTCAATAATGATTTTGAATATGATGAAGATGGCGATGAAGAGATATTGCAAGAAGATACATCTTATATCAAAAAAAATGTTATGTATATTGCTGCCGGTATCTGCCTTTTTGTCGGACTGTTTATTGGAAAAGCTCTTTTCTCATCACAGACTATTGAAAATCATGGTTTGGAAGGAATTGTAGCTAATCCAGATGTACCTGCGGGACGCCCTCGTTGCGGCTTAACTGACAAAAGCCAAGCTTGTGTTTTTTACCTCATGAATTGGGAAAGGCAGGAACTTAACGGAAGAGACTTCTATAAATTGGCGGCATATTTTACCGGTCGTGAGGAATATATGATTGAAACGGAAAATTTGAGATATGCTACCGTAAAAATTAAACCTGGTGATTTTGCTCAGCTAAATATTCCAGCATTAAAGTAATGATATATAAAAACAATAAAACCTCGCTAAATAGCGAGGTTTTATTTTAATACGAAATTCACTTTAACTATTTTTCGCCAGTTTTCTTGTCTGTAGTTTCAGCCGTATTTTTCTTTTCTTTTTCTTGCTTCTTTTCTTGATGAGCGGTTTGAGCCTTTTCTTTAATTTCTTTTGAAGCCTTTTTACCAGCTTCTACAATATGTGGCACTTCTGTTTTTATTTTATCCATAATCTGTGGCATTTTTTCTGCATTATATATTACAATTACAACAATTATAACCAAAACCCATATCATAAACTTTCTCCTTTCTTGAGCATTTGATGTAACACTTCCGTCGCATCATAAGAATATTTCTCACTAAAACTTTCTTTTAATGCGCTGTCATAACGCACCTGAATCTCGCTTAAATCAATCTTCTTAGGTTCATTATGAATAACTTTTTCAATGAATGCAAATCTTATTAACGACTTTTCAGTTAAGAATCGATTTGTTTGGCATACTTCTGTTAAATCTTCAATTTTTCCTGAACAACAACAGACCGCATCAATGCCTGCATCTAAGCTTTTTTGCGTTTTTTCAGCAACACTTCCGCTTAAAGCATGCATATCTATTGCATCACTTAGTAAAAAGCCGTCAAATTGCAAATATCCGCGAATGATGTCTGTAATTACTTTGGACGACTGAGTTGCCGGATTTTGCGAATCAATATTTTTTAATAAAATATGCGAAGTCATACCTAGCGGATATTGATTAAAATTCTTTATGTAGTTTATCTCCGCATTTAGTTCTTGCTGTGTCAAAGAGCTTTCCGGCAGGGCCAGATGAGGGTCAGATAGAGAAGAAAAATGTCCAGGGATATGCTTTACACAAGGGCATATTCCCATTTCCATATAAGCAGATGCCATACTCTTCCCGCATTCCACAATTTTATTATCTTCTTCACTAAAGCAACGACTCTCTAATACTTTATTTTGCGGTACGACCTTTTTATCTATTACCGGCGCATAATTGATATTTATTCCTAAATCCCTGAGCTCTGCAGCAATTAAATATGCGTGATAACAACTATATATTGCATCTACTTTTCCTAAGGCTTCCGCGGAGGCATATTTTCTCTTTTTTATATTTTCCAAGCGGCATACTCTTCCACCTTCTTCATCAATTGCAATTAATACATTGTCTCGGTTGATTGTTTCTTTTATCTCTTGAATTAATTTTTTTACTTGTTTTTGAGACTGTATATTTCTGGTGAATAAACTTACACCTAATGGATTATATGATGCAAACAGCCTTTTTTCTTCAGCTGTTAGCGTTGTTCCACTACAAGATAAGATGGCGGCAAGTATAGGTTTTGTCATTGTTCTAATTCTGCTTAATTATACTACTAATCTGCTTTTTCTTAAGCAAATTACTCAATTCCACAGCTTCTTCACGGCTTTTGAAAGAACCTACTTTTAATCTATAAAGTACAGAGCCCTGTGCTGTTTTTATTTCTTCAATTTCGTACGGATACTTTTTAATAAAACTATGACGCGCGGTCAAATTATTCCATAGTGATTGTACCGCTTTGCGACTTGAGGAGGCAATAATTTGTGTGTACCATGTCCCTTTGGCAAAATTATCATTCTTTACAGTTTCTACAACTGGCTCTTTTTTTACTTCTTCGGTCGGTTGAGCTTTTTGAGCCTGAGCATTTATTGTTTTTTGTAATGTTACTTTTATATCATCTATTTTTTCTGGTATAACTATTTTATCTTTGCTATTTGTTTTAATAGCGGCTAACTCTGTTGATGCAACTTTTGCATCATTACCGTCATTGTCAAAATCTAGTTCCTGATTATCTAAGCTATTATCATTATTGATGCTTTCTACTAAATTTTGCATTTCATCAGAGGATGACATCGTTTTATCTAAATCTATTTTAGGCATATCAGGAGCCGGACGAATTTTAACTTCTTCCGAAACTTTCGGAGTATTGTCTACAATATGATATATCTCTCTGTCTTGATTATCAATTTCCATTCCACCTGGATCATTTGGCAAGACTTTAGCTACAGTAATAGGCCGTCTGATTACAGGAATTTCTTTCTCTTTATTCATATTGTCTGCAGGCCCCAAAAACAACCAACCAACGACTCCGCCCACAACTATTCCGGCAAGCATACCAATAAAACCATTTTTGGCATGTCTCAGTTCTTCTTGTCTATCTTCTATACTTTGAATGTTTTGGTCTGCCACTCTTTGGTGGAAGTCATTTTCGGTATTTTGATTTGTGAAACCTTGTAACATATGTTTTTCCTCTATTTTATCACATCTGGTATGACTATATCTCAAATATGTTTACAATCATTTAATACTGTATCGGTTAAAGTTTCGTAATGAAAAATTTATTTTGAGGTAAAAAAAATGAAAATCGCCACCTATAATATTAATTCCATCAAAGCAAGATGTGGTAATCTATGTCAATGGTTGAGTAAAGAGAATCCGGATATTGTATTTTTGCAAGAAATCAAATGTGAAACTGAAAATTTTTTATATTTTGAATGCGAGAGCATGGGATACCATGTCGCAGTTTTGGGACAAAAAGGTTATAATGGAGTTGCTATCTTATCTAAATTTGATTTTACAATTTCTGCCAAAAATTTACCTAATTTTCAAGAAGACTTATCTGCAAGATATATTGAAATCTTAGTAAAGCATCCGCAAATTCCTTTTTATGTCGCATCTATATATGCCCCAAACGGTTGCGCACCAACTAAAGAAGCTGAACAAATTAAGTTCGCCGGAAAATTAACTTGGTTTGAGAAATTTTATCAGCATGCTTCTGAACTCATACAATCAGGTCGTCCTGTTATATTTGCCGGTGATTTTAATGTTATGATGGAAGCTATTGATGTTTTTGACGAAGAACGCTTCAAAGGTAGTCCTTTGTATCGGACCGAAGTGAAAAACAAAATTAAAGCTTTATCTTTTCTAGGATTTCATGATGCATTCAGACTTTTACACCCCAATGTGGAAGGATATACGTTTTGGGATTACTCCGCTAACTCTTTTGTAACTAATTCTGGTTTAAGAATAGACTATATTTTTGTAACGGCTTTCTTTGCTGAACGGCTAAAGGATTGTTTTGTTGATAAATCTTTAAGAACAATGAACAAACCTTCTGACCATACTGCATTGGTAGCAAATTTTGAGTTTTAGAGATGCTTAAAAAATTTTGGTGTGTTTTATTTTGTTTGTGCTTATCCGCTCATCAAGCTTATGCTTATGAGTTTACTAAGATTTCTGAACTTTTTAATATGCTCCAAAATAAGTATGCTTCAGAATTAGATTTAGAGGATGTTTCCTTAAATGGGCTCAAAGCTCTGCAACAATTTGATAATTCTTTTAAGCTCTATCACAGCGATACTAAAGTTTTTTTATATTACCAAAATAATCTTGTTGCGACCTACCTCATGCCTCAAGAAAAAAATAATTCTACCTTATGGAAAGATTTGACGCATGAAATTTTGAATACTTGTTTGCATTACTCTCCTGATTTAGAGAAAAATTCGCAATCTCTTGAAACTAATATTTTAGAAGCAATGGTTCGTCATTTAGATGCTTTTTCACGCGTTGACAATATTCCTTCTGCGCATATTGCTTCCCAATATGATAAGCAAAATAATATTATGTACTTAAAACCAACTTTGTTCTTTTCTGGTATTTCTGATAATATTCAGGAGATTATTTCTAGCCACGCTAATCTTGATGGGATTATTTTAGACTTAAGAGGTTGTAAAGGTGGGAACTTTAATGAGGCATTAAAAACTGCTGATTTATTTTTAGATGGAGCAATTATCGCTTATAGTTCAAACAACAAGAAACAGCAAAAATACTATAATGCCACTCCCGGTGATATTCTCGACGGGAAGCCTATCGCTATTTTAACCGACTCTTTCACGGCCTCCGCCGCTGAGTTAATTGCCGCAGCACTCAGTGAACAAAGTCGCGCTACTATTATTGGCACTAAAACTTATGGCAAAAATAGTATTCAAGATATTTATCAGTTTGATGACCAGATTTTATTTTTAACAAGTGGTTATTTCTACACCCCTTCTGGAAAATCTATCCATCAAGTTGGTTTAATGCCTCAAATTTGTACAGGTATTGATAATAGCTGTCTTTTACCTGATACTCGGGATAATTTGAAAGATATTAAAATCGCCACAAAATTAATAAAAAGGTATTTCAGTTAAAATTCTTGTTGACATTAGCAATTATAATTGTATATTGCTCGTAAAGTTTTTTGTGTTTAACCTTAATTATAAGAGTAAAATAATGGCAAAAGCAGTAAAAGTTAAAGTAAAATTAGAGAGCAGTGCTGGTACAGGTACTTTTTATCTTGCTGAAAAGAATCCAAGAACTCATCCTGAGAAATTGGTTATGAAAAAGTATGATAAGAAATCTAAGAAGCACGAAGAATTCGTTGAAAAGAAATTAAAGTAATTTCTTTTCAGTTAATAGATATCCCCGGGTAAACCCGGGGTTCTTGGAAAGGCACCATTAAGGTGCCTTTCTTTACAACTCCAAATGGA
>CALXPU010000022.1:0-20000 GCA_944390455.1 uncultured Alphaproteobacteria bacterium
CACATTTCATTATATCCCTCGGTGGCGGCAGAATCTATTTCAAACTGATCGGATAGGCCTCGCTCATTCACCATTTGTTTCATCACAAACTCTGCCATCGGCGACCGACAAATATTTCCAAGACATACGAATAAAACTTTAATCATTTGACATCCCTAATAACTTAATAATTTTAACTCCATTTTCTCTTTTATCTTTTCCCAGTTAGGCATCTTAAGAGAAAGAAGATTATAAAATTCATCTGTATGATTTGGGTAATATGCATGACAAAGCTCATGATAAATAACATAATCAATAGATTGTTTACTAGCTTTAATTAAAGCTGGATTAAGAACAATTTCATGTTTTTTTAAATAACTGCCCCAGCGCTTATTAAGTTTTCTTATCTTTAATTTTGGCATCTTTAAATCAGGAAATGCTTTCATGCAAAAATTCAGACGTTCATTAAAAATAGTTTCACCACGCCTCATAAACCAATTTTGCAAAGCATGATTAATTTCATCCAATTTTTGCGGTGAGGGAGTTAAAATATAAATTTTATTGTTTAGAACCTTTATAATATTGCGCAATGGTGATTTCTCAATAATGACCTGATATTGACGTCCTAAATATAGCGCCGAACTACCAGATTCATAGACTTTATCTTCGGGCATATTGAACTGTTTAAAATAATTTAATTGTTTTTCAATCCAGGTTGTTTTTCTCTTAATAAAATCTTTGATTTCAAAATCTTTTGCTTGTTCTGGTGATTTTACTAGAACAGTAAAATTAGGATAAACTTCCACAGCTAGAGATTTGCGCTTTTCTTTAACAACCTTAATGTTATCCATATCAATCATCTAGAGCATATCCTTATTTTGAACCGCAATATTCCAAGCAGTTTCTGTAATTTGTTCAATTGTATCTGCAGACAATTTTTCGTCTACTTCATCAAACAAATAATCTTCCAGCTCATTAAAGATCTTTCTTTTTACATTCAAATTATTTTGGAAATCTACCACTTTTGAAGATTTTATTAAGCCAACGATATGTTCAATAATTTGTGTATAAGCGTCTCCGGTTGTTGTAAAAAACTTTTGAATATTTCGATAAAAAGGATGGTATACCTTGGCATTTCTCATATTTTGAGGAATATCATTATCTTCATAATCACTCACTTTTTTTTGTATTTCTTTTGCCTGACTTAGTAGAGAGGCCAAATCTTCTTTTTTTGCAATTTTCAAGTCATTTAGAAGCTTTTCAATAAATTCACTGAATTTCCCATAAAAGACTTCATCTTGAAGCTCATAGCGTTCTCTTAAAACTTTTCTTGTTTGTGCTAAAATAGCATCAGCTTTAGATTTATCCGATAATCCATTGTTTTCATCTTCAATATACTGATTAAATTCATGCATATCAGACAAACTAATTTCTTTAGACAACACCTCAACATCGCCTGCGCTGACATATTTATCCAGTAATTTCATAATTTGGTCTTTATATTTTGAAAAATCGACCTTTTCCGCCAGCACAAGTTGGGTTGTTTTTTTGATTTCAACAAAACGTTTCAGATCTTTTTTGTAAATCTCTAAAGTATCTTGATCCATTTTATCATGAAAATCATACAAAGAGTAACAAACAGAAAATTGTTTAATGAATTTATTAACATCATCGTAGAATGCCTCTTTTTCCTTTTCATGAGCTTTATCTGCTAAAAATTCTACGTAGGCATTACTATTATTAATGTCAGTAACATTTTTTAACACATCGTGTAGACGTGTGTATATGTTCTTCAAAAGTGCAATTTGGCTTTCTGTATCCAATAAAGCATTTTCAATATCTTCAGGAGCATAGTTTGAAAACAGTTCCAATGCATTTTTTAGGTTTTTTGCGTTTTTAGAATAATCTACAATTAAGCCTGCTGTTTTACTTTGTTTATTTGCATCACCATCAAAAACTCGGTTAACACGAGCAATTGCCTGTAACAAATTATGATCTTTCAGTTGTTTGGCTAAATACAAAACAGTATCCCTTGGCGCATCAAAACCAGTCAAAAGTTTGTCCACAACAATGAGTAATTCACATCCTTCTGGATTTTTCTTGTAATCCTGAATGATTTGTTTTTCTCTGCTTTCTAAGGAACCATATTTGTGTTTTTGTTCGGCCATATATTCAGTTACCAGCTTCTTATGGGTTGAGTTAACATCATCTTTACCTTCCTCGGCTAATGTATCAGATATAACGACTTCTGCGTTGATATTCCCCAACATTTCCAGCGCTTTTTTAAACATAACAGCCGCATATTTACTCGGAGCAACCAACTGTCCTTTTAGACCTGTGTTCTTAAAGTTTTTCAAGAAATGATCATTTACATCCAAAGCAATCATTTCAATACGTTGTGATGTTTCCTCTAAAACCGAAGAAGAAATACACTTCTTGGCAAAATCCTTACGTTCACTTTCCGAGAATCTTGAGGCTAACCGTTCATAAAATTTATCTGCAATTTTATCAATTTTTTGATCAACAAAACGTCCTTGATAGATAAGAGGTAATACCGCTCCATCTTTTTCGGCTTCCGAAATCGTGTATTCATCAATCAATCCACCAAACTTTTGAATCGATTGCGATTTAGAGATAACTTTCCCTTCCAATCTGGCCGGAACCTTTTTCATTAACGGAGTTCCTGTAAAAGCAATTTGGCAAGCCCTTGGCAACATTTTATTCATCATTGCATTGGCATCACCGCCTTGAGTTCGATGTGCTTCGTCAATTAAAACAAATATATTGTTATCCTCGTCTACAAAATTGGTCGGCTTATCAAATTTGTGAACCAAAGTTGTAATAACATCCAAAGTTTTAGATTTAATCTTTTTAACTAAATCGGAGCACGATGTTGCTTGTTGAACACCTGTTTTAATATTACAAGCAGCAAAAGTATCGCGAATTTGAATATCTAAATCTATTCTGTCTGTTACAACAATAACGCGCGGATTGGTAATCGTTTCAATCAAATTTTTAACAAGCATAACCATCGTCAGAGATTTACCACTTCCTTGGGTATGCCAAATTAAGCCACCGCGTCTTTTACCATTTTCATTCATTGTTTGAATTTTGGCAATTGTCTTTTTAATGGCAAAATATTGTTGATAGCGGGTGATTTTCTTTATGCCATTGTCATAGATGATGAAATTACGGACTAAATCCAATAATCTTTCTGGCTTTAATAAGCTATAAATTCCATAATCTTGTGCTGTTAAAGTTTGTTTTTTCGCTTGCTTGTAGGAGCTCCGCAATAAATCTTCCCCAATTTGAGCCACAGTTTTTACATCAACAGGCTTATTGACACTTTCCAACACATTTTTTTCATAATCCTTTGGAGCTTCCTTTTCTTTCCAAACAGAGTAGAACTCAAATGGAGTTAGCATAGTTCCATATTTAATTTGGTTAACATTGGTTGCAATCAAGATTTGTGGAAACAAAAAGAACTTTGGTGTTTGGGAGTATTTCTGGTTACGTATCATCTGTGTAATAGCTTCATCCACAGAAACAGAGGCCTTTTTGTTTTCAATAACCGCAAAGGGAATACCATTAACAAACAAAACAATATCTGGTCTGCGATTTTGATCTTCTTCCAGTTCAAACTCTGCTACTACATGAAAGACATTATTACTTAGCTCTTTCCAATCAATAAATTTAAGCTGTGGAGAAGTACGTTTCCCATCAATAATCTCAGAAACAGCACGTCCCCCCAACAAATCAGAAAACACGTCTTCCGAGGCTTTAACTACGCCATCATCCAGTTTAATTTTTTCCAACGCAAACAAGGCTTCATCAATACTTTTATCAGATATTTCTGATGGATTAATTTTACGTAGGGCTTGGTGTGCAATATCACGCAAGATATATTGATTTTTGCCATCACGATGAGTTTCAACTTCATGACGTGAAATATAGGTATATCCCAAGTTAATCAACTGCAAAATTGCAGGGATTTGTGAACTGCTAGCTTCATCAAAATCAGGAAGAATGTGTTGTGTGGTCATTGTTTTTTCTCCTCTTTTTCACAGTATTTAGAAGCTTCATTAAAAAACTTAGCTAAATTTTTTGTTAACTCACGTTTATCTTGAATATTTAACAACCTTTGTTTTTCAAATTCTAAAGCATCAAGGTGTGCTGTTTTTTGGTAATCTGTTAAATAAGGGTTATTTTGAATGCTCACTTTTTGATTGTAAAAACATTGATTTATTTGTTCTCTGGATTGTTTTATATCTTGATCAAGCACTGCATTCAAAATATCATTGATATCATTAATAATGGACATCTTTTTTCTCCTTAGTTCACTTTCACTCTGATTTGGCCGGTGAGGAGCTGTTGCATTAGGCCTTTCTTTTGTTCCTTCAAAGCTTCTAATTTTTGGTTTAAGAGGTTGATTTCATCATCTGCAGTCAATAAGACATCAGCAATGGCTTGTTGCTCAGAAATATCAGAAGGAATGTAAAGTTCCTCCTTCATTAATTCATTTTTGGATAAATTGAAGCGAGTGGCTCCCTGTGCCAATTTATACATCGTTTTACGTATTTGATTTGAACGAAATAGAAAAGATGCGTAATTAGGTAATAATGTATCAAAATCATTTAACCTGTAGCCAAAGCAAAAACTGTTAAGGTATATTTTTTGTTCAGGTTTGAAAAGTAAAACAGAAGCGAATCCAACTTCTTCAGGTGTTTCAGACGATGTTGTAAAAAATATATCACCATACTGAACAGTATTTTGATTTTCGTTATCGGAAATATCAACAAGTTCCAACTGTTTTGGATCAATTTTGTTGTTTTGATAAATATTCATATAGGGGATAAAATAGGCACCTTTACCAAAATCATCCTTATTTTTTCCACTTAAACCAGTATATGTTGTTCCAATTTTTCCTAATCTTATTTTTTGCCAATGTTGGGTGAAGCCGTTGAGGCGGGTTTTGCCGGTTAAGAGTCTTTGCATCAGACCTTTTTTAAGGAGTTTCTTTTGCTCTATCAAAGATGATAACTTTTCAATCGCCTCATCCCACGTCCCCAATATCCCCGCAATCTTCTCCTGCTCAGGTAAAGGAGGAAATAATAACTTTAATGATTTTACTATCTCTGCAGACAAATTTCCTTGTCCTCCTTGGAGATATTTCTGAAGAATTCTATCTTTCAAAAGCATTAATGAATTTTTCAAATAATACACATTATCTTCTTTTGGACGAATACATAAAATTGCTTGATTAATAGCTCCTTCTATCTGCGATATTGCAATCTCTCCGCTGTTTGCACCATACAAAGCAAACAATAGGTCTCCTTTATTAACCATTTTAGCAGATGATTCTTGTAATCCTTTTTCTGTTATAAATAACTCAGTAAAATCTTGATAAATTTCCCCTGAACGAATAAAAGGGATTGTTCCGTTTTTATAATAAGCAAAATTCCCTGCTGAAGGAGTTCCCCCAGAAAATGTATAAACTGCATTTCCAATCTTTTTAACACTCCACCCCTCAGGTATTTTTTGATTATTCTGCATTCAAATTACCTCTACGATAATGCATTGTTAATTTTGTTTGGATCAATAGGAATTCCTACAGATTGCATATGTTTAATAATAGAATTACCTGCTTCTTTAATCAGAGAATGTGAAAATGGATAATATAAAATACCACTGACATCAGAAGGCGTTTCGGTGTCGTCTTTTCTTAAAATAGCTACTTTATTTCGCCCAATAGCACCAATTAAAATTCCCATTTCCAATATAACATTTTGTCTTGCACGAGGCTTTATATTTGATGGATTTATATCGAAGTCTTTTTTCGTACATCCTACATCATCAGGAGACATCAAAACAATTCCAAATGCTGAATCAAAAATAATTCTTTGTTCTAAAGCTTCGATAATTGTTTTTCCTCCCTCTACGTTGTTTTTTAAGATGTAAGGCTCTAATCCTAAACGCATAATAAAAAGCTCTAGCTCTTTTAAAGATTCATCGTCATGTCCATGGACTATAAATATCTTTTTATTTGCAACAGAAGGAGTAAAGGTAGCCTGGGGCAATGCTGTTACCAGAACTGTTTCTCCATTAAGAACTTTGTAGAAAGCTTCTTCAAATTTATCTTTATTAGTTCCACTTGGCCCCTGTATAGAAACAGTTTTGCTCGTTTCCCACCAATTAAAAACTATTCCCGTTTCTGTTTTATACTGTTTTTGTCCATTTGGTAATTCTTTCCAAGTACCATTAATTCCGGTTAAAAGAATTTTGTCCTTTAAATCTTGAAAACTTCCGTTAAATTTGTTTGACATTCAACTATCCTTTCATTTCATAATCTAAACTGAATAAATTTACTTCGATTTCTTGTTCAGCTGGAGGACTATATTTGTTAAATTTTGGTTTAAAATGATTGTATAAAAACAATTCTATACCATCGCGATCAGATTTCTTTGAAACTCTAGCATAAACAGCCTTCATTTTATACCCTTTGGCTATATGTTCTTTGAGTGGTTCATTTTCTTCTTGATTAGATAGATGGCACTTTAGACGACCAGCAAGATTTCCTTGTCCAACATATCTAACTTTGTATTTATTATTGTCCTGTAGTGTGCAAAGAGCATACACGCCATCAGCGTCAGGTGCTTTATCAACATTTTTACGATAAGGTTCTAATTTATACCAATCTAATTTCATAATTTATTGTCCTTTCTTCTTCAATTTTTCCACAACTTCCCAATGACCGCCTTTGTCGGGACCGATACGGCGAATTAAATTCTTCTCCTTAAGTTGTCGCAGGTTTTTCTCTACACCGGCTACGCTTAAATTAGCAAATTCAGCCAATTGATTTGTGGTGATTTGCGGATTTTCGGAGATAAAGCGCATAATTTTCTCCTTACTTTTCTCCTTACTTTGTTCTGTTTTCTCCTTACTTTCCACCTTACTTTTTATCTGCATTTCGCGATTATCAAGCAGATTTTTTTCGCCCAAAAGCAAATTACCGAAGAATTTGTTTAAAAATTCCATGGTATAAGGAATATCATGAGCTAAATTCTGATAATTTGCCCTAACCAACGCATTACGAAAATACTTAGCATGCTCTTTAAACATATCGTTATTACTTTCAAAGCCCAAAGTATAAAGGTATTTAATAATAAATACTGTCGTTGCTCTGGTATTACCCTCGCCAAACGGATGAATTTGCCATATACCAGAAGTAAATTTTGCCAGTTGTTCCACTTTTTCACGTTTGGAAAGACCTTTGTAATTAAACTTTTTCTCTTGCGAAAAGTCATAGTCCAAAGTTTCACGAATACTGTCTGCACGACCATAAACAACAGTATCACCGTTTAATATCGGCTCTTCTTTGGTGATATCATAGTCACGTATCTGGCCAGCAATTTTATGATCCAAAACACCAGTAAACAAAGCCTTATGAATAGAAATCAGCTCTGCCGGACTAAATGAAAAACTATGTGTGCTTAAAAGTTTGGTAATTCGCGCCGAGACTTCATCAGCCTCTTTTTCACCATGTTCTTTAAGCGTTTTGGCGGGATTTTTCTTGTAATACTGGGTTATCTGTTCGCCAGCTTCATCAATAGAGATTTTACCCTCAATATTGTCCTTTGCGACTTCTATCAAGTATTTTGAAGGTGTGAGATTATCAACCCTTTGCAAACCGATGGCTATGCCCCAGTTTTCCGCCTTTTGATATTTTTCTGGCTCGGTTTGTTTTTTATATTCTTCAAAATGTTCCATTTATACCCCAAATTCTTTCAAGTATTCCGTCATTTGAGATTGAACTTTCTGAAGTTCATTTTCTAAATCAATAATCTCCGCTTTCACTTTGGCTAAATCAACTTCTTCTTCCTCTTCAAAGGTATCCACATAACGTGGAATGTTGAGGTTGAAATCGTTTTCTTTAATCTCATCAAAGGTGGCAATATGCGAATATTTTTCAATCTCGCGACGATTCTTATAAGTATCCACAATCTTTTTAATGTGATCCTCTGAAAGGCTATTTTGCTTTTTACCCGGGACAAATTCTTTACTAGCATCTATAAACAGTACATCTTTGCGATTTTCATTAGCCCCGCCTTTTTCTCGGCTTTTATCAAAAATCAAAAAGGCGACAGGAATACCCACATTTAAAAATAAGTTCGCGGGTAATCCGATAACGGCATCAAGGATGTTTTCTTCAATAAAGGCTTGACGGATTTTCCCTTCTGAACTCCCGCGGAATAAAACACCATGTGGGACAATAACTGCCACACGTCCTGATTTTGGTTTTGCTGTTGCGACCATGTGAGAAATAAAAGCATAATCACCTTTACTAGCTGGTGGCATACCACGATCAAAACGATGATAAATGTCATTTTCCAAATGTTTTTCACCCCATTTATCGAGAGAAAATGGAGGATTAGCAACAATAATATCAAATTGCATTAAATGGTCATTTTCGACCAACATTGGATTGTTTAAAGTGTCACCCCATTCAATACGAGCAGAATCTTGACCATGCAAAAACATATTCATACGGGCTAAGTTATAGGTTGCTCCCGTTTTTTCTTGACCATAAAGTGCGTAGTCGTTAGAGCCTTGTTTTTGTACTTCTTCACCAGCTAACAACAAAAGGCCGCCGGAACCACAGGCAGGGTCACAAATTCTGTTACCAGGTTTGGGCATTGCCAATTTAGCAAGCAACGAAGACAGAACTTTTGGTGTATAGAACTCCCCAGCTTTCTTCCCTGCATCAGAACCAAATCGCTCAATCAGGTACATATATGCATTACCTAATAAGTCTCCTTCAACTTCAGCCAAATTCACTTTATTAAAGTCCGTAATCAGATCACGAATCATCTTGTTGCGTTGAGCGGTCTGACCTAAAATGGCTTGAGAGTTAAAATCAACTGTAAAAATGTCATGAAGTTGGGTGGAATTTACGTCTTCAATTTTATGTAACGCAATATTTATTAATTCACCGATATTATCAGCATTTTGATGGGCATAGATATCATAAAAGCTTGATCCTTTTGGCAAAATAAAACGTGCGTTCTTAAGACGGAGATCAATACGTTCTTGATCATCACCATAACGTTCTTTTAATTTTTGTACCTCTGCTTGTTTAAGATCGCTGATATATTTAAAGAATAAAAAGGCCAAAATGTAATCCTTAAACACACTGGCATCTACAGTGCCTCTGGCGGAATCTGCCGCACTCCATAACAATTTATTTAATTCATCTTGTGTAATTTTAGCCATTTTTTACTCCTTTATTGTTTGACTTAGGATTAAATTTATAAGTTTTTTGCGATTTTGCGCTATTTTTTCCATTATACTGGATTCTTTTTCATAAAGCAAAAAAAGCTCTACTAATTTTCTTTGTTTTTCCATTGTAATAAGGGGGATGTCAATTTGCTCAAGTTCTGAACGGATTATTGACTGAACTCCCGCAAAGTTTTGTTTTGCTGATAGGGCTTTTTGTCCCTCATTTGAGTTCAAGAATACGGCTATATACTCTGGTAGAAAGTTTTGGTCGTTTACACTGATAACAAAAAATACTCCAGAAGCTATGCACTTTTCCTTGCACTTTAATACAGAGGCTTTATAGTTACCTCTATTTGAAACCAAAATATCACCAGGACATAAAAAATGTGAAGATTTGATTTTTGCACTAGAAATAGTGGAACATGTGGAAATATCCTCTATAAACAGATTAGAAATGTCTTTAAACTGTATAACAGGTAATTCTCCATGAAGCATTTTAGAGAGCCCCTCTCGAAAACTGTACCCCATGCGAAGATCTGCTATTTCTACTAGTTTTGTCATTTTGTTATCCTCTTGTTTGGGTATAAGTATTACATAAAAATTCAGAAATGTCAATACACAGTAACTAATTTTGTGCTGTTTTTTGTTATTTTTTTTACAGTAATAATTTTTGTGTTGATTTTTATTTTAAAATGGTGTATATAAAAAATGAGCCTGAAAAAATTTCAAGCTCATAAACCGATAAGCCAAGAGAATGACTTTATCAGCATTCACAATCCTAATAATACTCATTTTTCTTGGTTTGTCAAATAAAATTTAACAATAAAGCTAAGAAAGGAGAAATTATGGCAAAATATATTGTGAATTATGATTTGAGAAAACCAGGTAAGGATTACGAAGGTTTATATAAAGCTTTAAATTCTTACGATAACATTCATCCAATGGAATCCTGTTGGATTATAAAAAGTTTTAATTCGGAAGTTTCTATAAGAGATCATCTTAGAACAAATATTGATGGAAATGACAAACTATTTGTTTCTGAATTAAACGGTTGGGCATCTTTTAATTTGACAAAAGCAGAAGTAGATTGGTTAAATCGGTCATAAAAATTGGGCGGATCATTCCGCCCTTTTTTGTATTATTCTCATTTTACCTCAAACCATTCCATGCAGGTGGCAAGCAAGTGGTCGTAGTTGCCGGAGGTGGCTTCGGCGTAAAAAGCATCGCGTTCTTCTTGGCTCAGACTGGCTTGACGCATGGCTCTTAAACAGATACCTAGGATATTAAAGGCATTCCCGTCTTTACCGGTCAACTGGACAGTAATATCAGGATATTTTGGCATGACGACCTCCTTATTTAACCTCGATGCCTAAGTAGCGGCAGTAGCTTGAGCCTGACGGGTCAGCATAAAGTGTTGGCTGACCGTCTGCTGTAATCTCTACCACCTGGCGGTATTCATGCTCATCGCTGTAGCCGCCTTTTCCTTTTAAGAAGCCGTAGTCGTTAAGTGGGCTCTTGCATACTCTTTTATGTTCGGCCGGTGTCAGGTTAATGGTTTCAACTACCGCTACAGTTTCAAGTCTGTCGCTGTTGGCTCTGGTTATGCTCTTTACTTCGTCGAGGTCTGAAGGCTTTCTGACCATGTAAGTTTTAACTGTTTTCATTTTAATTTCCTTTCGCTGTTGTATCTTGACATCTCAATGAACGCTCTTTTTCGAAAAATTATCCAGTTATTTCGGCATTAATTTGCAAGAAATATGCATTATTTTGAGGGGGGTGACCAGCCAGAAGTGACCAGTGACCAGCCAGGAAAAATCGGACCCTATTATAACCCTTGTATTTATTAGGGTTTGAGATATACCCGACCAGCCAGAATTTTTCTGTTTCGCTAGAAATATGGCGCGGCTTGCGTCCCCGCATATGAAATCTCGCCAGGAAGGACCCATGGCCGGACACCCAACTACCCAGGTGACCACCCAAAAGTACCAAGTGACCACCCAAACTTAAAATAAAATCTTGTAACTCTTTGATATTTATGTATTTTTATCTGACCACTGACCACCCAAAATTTTTTGGTTTTACTGAAAAAACACTGCCGCTTGCGCCCCCGCAGACATAAAAAAGCCACCCTTTTGATCAGGTGGCTAGCGACCAAAACAACGGAGAAATTATAAAAATTGAACGGTATCGGACAAGGGCTTCTTGTTCGTATGCGTTGGCGCTGGTGCCGCCGAGGCTGTCGGATAACCGAACATCATGAGCAAAACGGGCACTTCGTTTTCGGGTAAATCAAAAGCCTTGCGCGTTTCATCCGGGTTAAACATATTCACCCAAGTGGAATGAACGCCCAAGTCTGCGGCCTGCAACATCATGTGTGTTGCCACAATGGATGCATCCTCAACGCCCGAAGTAATAGTCTCATCAGTTGGGTTGTGCCATTCTTGATTTTTATCATAGCAAATAATCATGGCAAGCGGGGCATTGTAGTGACAAGGTGTCACAGCCCGCAACTTTTCCATGGCCGCCGGTGATTGAACAACATAAATCTTTTGGGGTTGGTTGTTCTTGGCGGTAGGGGCCACTCGACCTGCCTGTAAGATCTTTTGGATTTTGTCATCTTCAACCGGTTTAGTATCATAACTTCTTTGCGTATAACGCACTGTACTCAGTTCTTCAAATGTCATTGTATATCCTTTCTATTTGTGATTATTATATAGCACTGTTTTTCAAAAAAAGAAAGTAAATTAGTAAGCTCAAAACTTTTAGCCTTCTTCATTGGTTTTGGCATATTCTTCCCCGTACATTTCCCATTGGTCAACCGAGCGCTTCCAATCTTTAATTGGATTGCCATACTTATCACACCACTTTTTGCGAGAATAATAAGCATGGAACTGGTAAGGGTTGATTTTATGATAGTTCATTATTTGACAATACTCTTCCACCTGTTCTATGGATGGGCTGTTATCACTTGATCCCAACAACTGTCCGATTGGAACCGGACCTCTAGAATTTGAGCCTTGTCTTGGCACACTCCAATTCATTGCCAAGCCTGAGTGAGTTTCTTTTTCATTATATACATTCTGGGCATTCTTTCCTTTCTTATTTATGGCCGCAGGTAGTTCGCTCGTAGTTCGCAGGTAGTTCGCGCCTGAGTCGCATTGGGACAATTCATCACCGTCTAACACATTGAAATTATTATATTTTAACATCTTTATAAGTAGTCCGTTTGCTAAGCGTTTTGTATCAACTTCACCGGTTTTTTTGAGTTTTGCTATAACCCGCTTGATTTGTTGCGGGGATTTTTTTAAGGCCTCTGAGATCACAGCATAACTGGTCAGCAATTCGCCTTTATGGATAACATATTCATAAAGTTCTTTATCTTGGAAATTTGCCCGCAGTAAGAGATAAAGGTACACTTGGCAGACATTTTCATCCGGAAGCCAACGCCAGTTTAAATAACGTCTGTCTAATTTGACAAAGCCAAGAGGAAAATGCGGATCATCCGTTTTTTGTTTGTTTTGAGACATCAGGTGTGTCCTTTCTAATGAGAGGGAAAAGGGTTAATCTTTGACTGGTGGAAAACCGAACAGTTTTCTTTGTTCGGGCCAACTGGCCGGGATAGAGGCTCTGAGCAATTCTCGGGCGGTCATTGTTTTGGGTTGAGCTCCCCGTAAAATGGCATCAATAATATCCGGTGCCAAAAAGGTGAGCCGAATTTGCGCTCCGATATAGGCTGGATCCTGATGATATACTTCGGCCAGTTCATGCAGGTTTAAGTTCTTGGCTTCCTGGGTTTCACGATAGGTAAAACCGTTGGCTAAAATCTTAATGAGATAACGGTCTTCTTTCTTGGATGGCTTTTCACCTGAGGTCAAATACAGCATATCCGACACCGTTTCGGGCAAATGAATCTCCTTGCTCCCACGATGTGTAATCAGATTAAAGGGGACGGTAGATTCCATCAGTTCCGGCTTTGATTCATTGGGTTTCAAACTGGCTTTTAAGCGTTTATCCATCAGGTGAAGGGCCAACGGTTTCCAGACCACAATAATTTTATCGGCAAAAATCGTTACCCCGTGAACCAGCAGGCTTACTATTTTTTCCTTTTGCGTGCCGGTCAGTTGTTGAAAAACAGAATCCGTTTCACGCATGGCATAAAAGACCTCGCTTTCTTTCAAGTTCGCTTGCACTTGGCAGGCTTCCTGAGCCAGCGCCTGTAACACATACGGGGATTTAATCAGCGGATTAAGCAAGTCCATCACCAAATTATCCAACAAGTGCATGGGGATGGCATTCAGCCGACATGAATGAGGTCCGTATTTTTTGTGGGTGCTATCGGTATAATAATAGTATCGTTTGTCCTTTTTCAAAGAATACCTGGGATAAAGTTTTTGCTCACAACATCCGCAAGACAGAATCCCTCGGAGTAATCCGTTTTCCTCGTTTTTGCTGACCGGTTTTAACCGCCGCCGCCGTATTTTTTGTGAATGCGAATTGAATAACTCCTGGGCGGCCTCAAAGGTTTTCTTATCAATAATCGGTTGATGTTTGCCCGGGAAAGAAGTCCCTTTATGCGTAATCTCGCCGATATAAACACGATTGTTGAGCATACTCCTTAAAAAGGTCCAGCTGGGAACTTTTCCCCGGAAAGTGCAATTTTCCCGTAAAAGGGTGTGGCCCACCATGGATAAATTACCGGATGATAAAAACAGTTCATAAACGTGCTTGACCTTTTCGGCATCTTCCGGCACAACCACCAGTTTTTTATTTTCACCTTTATAACCAAACGGGGGAACACCGCCGACCCACATACCCTTTTTCTTGGATGCCAGAATCTTATCGCGGATGCGTTCTCCACTGATTTCCCGTTCAAACTGCGCAAAGGATAACAGTACATTCAACATCAATCGCCCCATGCTATCCGCCGTATTGATATTTTGTGTCACCGATACAAAAGAGCAGTGGTGTTTATCAAAAATTTCAATCATCTTGGAAAAATCCAAAAGAGATCTGGTCAACCGGTCAATTTTATAAATAACCACCATATCCACTTTATTCGCTTGAATATCGGCCAGTAATTCTTGAAAAGCCGGTCGGTTCATATTACCGCCGGAATAACCACCGTCATCATAATGTTTATCTATCAATTCCCATCCTTGATGACGTTGCGCCTTGATATAATTTTCCCCGGCTTCCCGTTGAGCTTCCAGGGTATTAAATTGTTTTTCTAATCCTTCGTCTGTTGATTTACGTGTATAGATTGCACATCTCATTGTCCAACTCCAAAAAAGCGTTTTCCCGAGGTGCGTATGCCTGTGATATGATGGGCAGCTGATGATAAACTGGTGTAATAGGTGCCGTCCATATCTACGCCCCTTTCCAAAATAGTGACACGATAGTCCGTCCCTTTATAGGTGCGGACTATCACTGTTCCCACCGGATATAAGCTTTTCTTGCGTTGTTGTTTTTCAAAGAGTTTTTTAATCAGGCTTTTTGTCTTTAAGGATAATCCCCCATGGCGTAATTCTTGCAAACGGTAAGAAACGCGCAAGATGTAAAACTCTTTATTGCCAATGCGGGCTTCTTGATTATACAGTTGCATATAATACTGTTTCAGGACATGAAAAGGCAAATCCGGCACAGTGCTAATATCAATGTTTAAGTCAAGATTTGTATCAACCATAGCGACTCCTTGTGAATACAATAACGCTCTTTTTACAATTTATATCCAGTTAATTCTGATGATTTTCGGCACTTTCTTCCCCTTGATTGAAAACTTTCAGCAAAGTGGGGAGTATGACCAGCGCCAATTCGTGTAACGGATTGTTCATGGGCTACCTCTTATCAAAAGTGATTGCTGTTTTTTCGGCCGATTCCACCCAAGCATCTAAATCCGCCACATCATAAAAACTATGACCGCGGACTTTTCTGAACTTGGGGCCGGAACCATCCACTCGGTATTTTTGCAAGGTACGCGGGGCTAACCCCAGATAGGTGGCGGCATCTTTTGTTGTATAAAAGCGTTGCGTTACTTTTCTTTTTTCCATCTTTTATTTCTCCTTAATTTATTGTTGACATTGCTCGCCTTATGCGAACAAGGGAAAAATAAAGCTTAAAAAGAAGAATAAACATTGAGATTTTTTTGAAGAAAACTAGCATTTTTTAAAAAATCCCAGTCTGCGAAAAAAAGTGTTGAGTACAAAAAACTTGTTCCTGTTCCCCCTGAAAAATATTGCCTTTTTATCGCCTTTTGACTATATCTTTGGATATAGGAGTATCTGATGAAGGAATTTTACAGGAATTTATTTCAAGTATATTTGTTTATGGCCCGGGCTTTATTTCCGAAAGATTCTGCTCTGCAACGCGAATTTTTACTGATAAAGGTCTCAGGCCTTGAAAAGGAAATGCCCGAATTTTTTGAAAAATTGGGTGGGGTTTCACTTTTACGCCTGTACCGATCGGCCAAAGAGATGAAAAAATTACAAGAGCATATTCAAACAACCGATTGGGCTTATGTAACGAAGATGTTAAAGACAATGCAGTCCATGCAACAGGATCCCAAATTGGCAGGTAAAATCAGCCTCAATAAAGCGGCATTTGTTTTGGATAAAGACATCAAAGAGGGAAAAGCTAAAGATTCCCAAAAGAACAATGCCCCTCGCTATAAAGATATCTGGCGTCAATATCGGGGTGTGGCTCATCTGATAGAGGCCCTTCAAATCATGAAAATGCAGTATCTGGAATGGACAGGGAATCCTATCCCTTTTGAAGCCTTTTTGGCGTTGGCACTGGACCACCTGAATTTGGTCGCCTATCAACAAGGGGAAGAACTGAAGAAATTGTACGAAGGGCATACCAAAAAGCCCATTGTGCCGGCGGATGAATTTTTTGTGATAGAAAAACCAAAACTGGCCGAAGATGAGTTAGCAACGGTCTTGGTGAAAGAGTGTCTTTTGACAGACCCGTCACTCAGTAAGAAAATCAGTAAATACCGCGCCCCTGTCTTTGACTATGGACATTTTGACATTCCAAGCGATAATTAAAATTGCCTAGCGGATAAAGATACGAAACGGAAAAGGCGCAAACTTATCCCTTTTTATGGATTGCCTAGCAAAGGAAGTTTTGGTTGGTTCATCTGCTTAAATAGCACTTTTGCTTTCATCTCACAAAAAACACAGATGAATTGTGGTAAACGGGTATTTTCACATTTAACCTAAAATTCATCACAAGAGCCTTTATAACTTAGCTTTCATCGCTTCATTTCAGGCACGAAAAAAGCCCGTTTTAAACGGGCTGAATCTTAAATTGGTGGAGGTAAGCGGGATCGAACCGCTGACCTCTTGAATGCCATTCAAGCGCTCTCCCAGCTGAGCTATACCCCCAAAAGGTCAATGACTGCATTATACATAAAAAAAGACAGAATGCAAGCAAAAAATATTTTTTTTATAAAAATAATTGCTCTATTACTTTTTTTGCCTTATTTTACAATGTGTAATAAAATTTTTAATTTTCCGTTTTGGCAAGATGTACTAAAAATATATTGATTTTTCAAAAAAGCATAATATAATACACAACGAAACCGACTTTTGTCGATTTCTGAGTGCCTGAAGAGGTGCAAGAGAGCTGTCGTAAGCTCAATATGCTGCGGATAGGATGAACACCTGTCCGAAATAATGCCCTTTCTAATGTTGAAAGTCGGTATTATTTAATTCCTGGGCCGCTTATCGGTCGGGGAGCCTAAGGTGAATGTTCAGGGGTCGCGTCGTGCGCGGCGCGACCTTAAAGACCTTGGGAATCATAACAGCATATTTGATTTACGAACTCTCCGGCCACCTGCTTCTTGATTAATGTTAATTTATGAAAGAAGGAGTTTTCTTAATGAAAAAATTTTTAGCGACTGTCGTGGCGGTATCTTTTTTTGCCCTATCCGCAGAGGCACAATATTACCGTCATCCATCTAACCAAGGATGTACTAGACTTGATTGTGGTTATTATCAGAATCAAGGTTATACCCAAAGAACAAATCAACAAAAGATCAAAACGACACAAAGACCGACAACGCAAACTCGGAAAAGAGTTAAAAAGAAAAACTCGTCGACATACCGTATCGGTAATCCCTTATATCATCCGGAAGTTAATCAGGTTCTGTTAACGCTTGGAGGCACCTATGGCTATGTTCCCCGTGAAGAAATGATAGATCAGGATAAAGAATCTGCCTGGTTTCTTGAACCGAGTGCTGAAATAGGATTAACCGACTCGCTTTCTGTTTTTGTGAAAGGTTCATACGGACAGGCCGAGATGAAATCCGGATATTTCAAGGGGGAAACGGTAAATATGTACGACGCCGAAATCGGATTGCGTTATTTATTGGCCTCTGTTGATGGATTCGATTTCAATGTTAAGGTCGGCTTGTTCTATGAAAAATTAAGAGATAAGAAGACCAAAGCAAGGGATAAAGAAACAGCGCGTTCAACCGGTACAACGGTCGCTTTGCAAGTCGGTAAAAAAATTCAAGCGGTGACCCCTTACTTTGAGGTGGGATTTAAATCCGATCTCTGGTCACAAAGAGGCTGCTCCGAAGGGACGAATACATATATTAACCCCGGTATTTATGTTGAATTAACCCGCCGTTTGGGGTTGGATTTAAATTATACAAGTATCACACATGGTGACGCTGAATATAACGCCAGATTTGATGTTTATGCGGCAAATAATGTAATGGTCAGCCTTGGCGGTTTCTTAACACATCCGGAAACGGATCAAGATACTTATGGGGCGAAGGCTTCTTTAAAAGTGGCTTTCTAATCTATTTGTCTGGCCACCAAGATCCCCCTGTCGTTTTTATCGGGGGGATTTTGATATATGCATGAAGTCCGTCAGACCGATTTTTCTTTTCTTGCTTTTTATTCGTGATAATGATAATCTGTTCCCATGATACATTATACAACGGATGAATTTTTGGGCGGACGTGTTTTATTAAAACAACCTGAAAACGGTTATCGCGCAACCTCGGATGCGGTTTTGTTGGCGGCCGCCGTTCAGGCTAAGCCCAACGAAACAATTTTAGATGTCGGAACCGGAACCGGTGTTATTCCGTTGTGTCTGCACGCCCGTTTGCCGAATGTGATTTATACCGGTATAGAATGTCAATCGGAATTGGCTGCCTTGGCGCGTGAAAATGCTGCCTTTAACCGGTGCGATTTAACGGTTGTTGAGGCCGATATTACACATAAACCGTCTCCGATTCACGGACGCCAATTTCACCATGTGGTGACAAATCCGCCTTTTTATACCGAATCGGGTACGCGGAACCATCCTCAAACCGCCACGGCCTATAAACAACAGGTTCCATTGTCGGTGTGGCTTGGTTTTTGCTTGCGCCATTTGCGCGCCAAAGGAACGCTGACTCTGATTCATCGAACCGAATCTTTGCCCGAGATTTTGACTTGTTTGCATGGCCGCTTGGGTGGTTTGGAGGTTTTTCCGATAGAACCCAAACCCGGTAAGTCGGCTAAACGCATTATTGTTCGTGGTGTAATGGGAAGTAAAAAGCCGTTGACCCTGCATGCCGGTTTGATTATGCATCGGATGGATGATACACGAACGGAAATAGCGGAATGTCTTATGCGGCAAGGGCAGGGGATAGACGAACTGTTAAAAACATCTTGACACCCGGTGCGATTCGGATGTATACTATTTCCCGTTGCGGTCCCGTAGCTCAGCTGGATAGAGCAACTGCCTTCTAAGCAGTAGGCCAGAGGTTCGAATCCTCTCGGGATCGCCATTTTTTTCAATATTGTTTGTTTTATAAAAATATGTTTGATCGGGTGGCGCGATCGAATGAAATGTTTTGTGTCATCTTGTTGTTGTGATGAGGGGCGGTGGGGGTAAATGGCGTATTGGTGATACGATAAAAAAATAAAATTAAACCGATTTTGGGGGTATTTTTGTTCTTTTTTGCCCAAAAAGAATAATAAAAACAAACGATAGTAAAAAATATGACGTAATAAGTAAAAAAGTTTAAAAAAGGTGTTGACAAGGGAAAATAAATAGTGTATATTTCTTTTCACGCCCCAACGGGCAGGTTCTTAGTAGATAGTTAGTAAATAAGGGATAGGAAACGGATGCGCGGGCAGTTGTTGTAGCTTTAGTTATGAGGGCTGTCAGTGCATAAGGAACTATGAGACGGAAGTGTATAGAAGATTGCGAAAGCAATGGAGTATATGGTAAGTTTTGTAGGGTTTCTGTTAATTAGCTTGAATAAAGTTTAAGTAATTTGAGATGCACGGGTGACAGCTTTTGTATTAGTAATAAATATGAGAGTTTGATCCTGGCTCAGAACGAACGCTGGCGGCAGGCCTAAAACATGCAAGTTGAGCGGGTGTAGCAATACATCAGCAGCGCACGGGTGAGTAATGTATGGGAACATGTCTTTTGGTGGGGGATAGCTTCTGGAAACGGGAGATAATACCGCATAAGCCCTAAGGGGGAAAGATTGATTGCCGAAAGGTTGGCCCATATTGGATTAGCTAGTTGGTTAGGTAACGGCTGACCAAGGCGACGATCCATAGCTGGTTTGAGAGGACGACCAGCCACACTGGGACTGAGACACGGCCCAGACTCCTACGGGAGGCAGCAGTTAGGAATATTGGACAATGGGGGGAACCCTGATCCAGCCATGCCGCGTGAGTGAAGAAGGCCTTCGGGTTGTAAAGCTCTTTTGTACGGGAAGATGATGACGGTAC
>CALXPU010000023.1 GCA_944390455.1 uncultured Alphaproteobacteria bacterium
GAAAATGGCTCGAATCATAAGCGTAGGTGTCATGAACCTCTATAAACTTAACGTTAAGAAAGGAAAATTAAACATGAATAAAACTGAATTTGTTGAAGCAGTTGCTAAGGAAGCCAAAGCCTCTAAAGCCGCCGCAAATGAATTGGTAAACGCTGTTGTAGCAGTTGTAACAAAAGCCTTGAAAAAAGGTGAATCAGTTCAAATCACTGGTTTCGGTACATTCGAAGTAGCAAAACGTGCCGCTCGTAAAGGTCGCAATCCTGCTACCGGTAAAGAAATCAAAATCCCGGCATCAAAAGCTCCTAAGTTCAAAGCCGGTGCAGTTTTGAAAAAAGCTGTAAAGTAATAAATAATTTAATAATAACAGCCCTATAAGATCGCTCTTATAGGTCTTTTTTTTGATAAATCCTATAGTCTGACTATAGGATTTTTTTTATGAAAGGTATTAAAATGATATATGGGTATATACGTGTCAGCACAGACAAGCAAACAGTTGAAAATCAACGGTTTGAAATAGAAAATTTTGTGCAAAAAGAAAATATAAAAATAGATAGATGGATTGAAGAAACAGTGTCAGGGACTGTATCTGTTGAAAAGAGAAAACTTGGAAATCTCTTAAAACGGCTTAAAAAAGAAGATATTCTCGTTGCTTCCGAAATTTCTCGTCTAGGCCGTAATTTGCTCCAAATTATGAGCATATTGCACCATTGTATGAAAAATAATGTACAGGTTTGGACAATAAAAGACAACTACCGTTTAGGGACAGACATTCAGAGCAAGGTTTTAGCTTTTGCTTTTGGTTTATCAGCTGAAATTGAGCGAAATTTAATTAGTCAGCGGACCAAGGAAGCTCTTGCAAGGATGAAAGCTGAAGGAAGAAAATTAGGGAGATTGCAAGGCAGTAAGAACTTGACCCACAAGCTTGATAGTAAAAGAAATCAAATCTTTTCGTTATTAGAAAAAGGAGTTTCTCAAGCTAAAATAGCACAGATATTACATGTTCACAGAAATACTATAAACAAGTTTGTAAAATCTTACAGAGAAAATTGAATAATTCAAAGGGGCCTCAGAATAAGGATACTCAATAATAAAAAAAATTGCAAACAATTTTTTATTTTTTTGCCGAAAAAAGCTAACAATACCAAAGATTACGCTATTATATAAGATCTAGAAGC
Source organism: uncultured Alphaproteobacteria bacterium (assembly GCA_944390455.1). Classification (GTDB taxonomy): domain Bacteria; phylum Pseudomonadota; class Alphaproteobacteria; order RF32; family CAG-239; genus CAG-267. The sequence goes on from CALXPU010000023.1 coordinate 1,176, forward strand.
AAAATTATTTGCTTTTGCATACGACAAACCCCCCTTAGGCATAGGCATATGAGACCTCAAGTGAATGATATTTATGAGGTAATATAGAATGAAGACAACACTGATTCATAATGGTGCAACACCTAAAGGAATTGAAGTAATAAAGAAGCTTCTGGCGGAAAATAATCTAGCAACAAACGAAATAAAAAATCGTGTCATTTGTATTGATACACCTGAAAGTTTATACAAATTGCAAGATTTTTTATCTCAAGATGAATTTACTTTCTACCCTTTAGATCCTTCTACACCGATAGATATCAATGAAACAATTGATAAGGTTATTTTTGTAAGTAAATAATAAAATCAGCGGGACAAATAATGCTAGTAAAGAAACACACCCCCCAAAAAAAGAACACCCAATGTGACAAGTCTCCTAAGGTTACTGTAATAATTCCGGTCTATAATGCCGAAAAATATTTAGCTGATACATTAAGGTCTATTTTATCTCAAACTTTCACTAACTTTGAAGTTATATGTATAGATGATGGAAGCACAGATAAAAGTGCTGATATTCTATCAATGTATGAAAAAAAAGATAAGCGAATTAAGGTCGTTAAGCAAGAAAATAAAGGTGTTATCGTTGCCCGAAATAATGCAGTTAAACTTGCAAAGGGTGAATTTATTTACTTCTTAGACAGTGATGATGTAATTGATGAAAGACTTCTAGAAAAGTCATATAATGCAATCATCGAAGGTAAAGGCGATATAATAACCTGCAGAGTAATGACTTTTGGCCGTGAGAATGGTGAAATGTATTTACCAAAACCAACAAAATTCAACATGGCTCGCGGTAACTGTTTGGTAAATGCGGCATTACTCAGAAAAAGTCTTTTCGATAAATCAGGCGGCTTTGATATGGCTTTTCACATGGGGCTGGAAGATTATGACTTCTGGCTGAATATGATTTATCGTCATAATGCTGTTTTTTATAGAATACCAGAGTTTCTATTTTATTATCGTATAAAACCAAAAGATGAAAGCAGAAATATGCTACATGCGAGTTTACACAATAAAGAACTGCTAAATTTTTTGCGTAAAAAATATCCTGAAATGGTTACGTATAAAAAATTATATAAATTAATGTCATTTATATTCCAAATACGTCATAAACCAAAAAAACATAAAACAGTAATTAGATTGTTTAAGCTTCCAATATTTTCAGCTAAACAAAAGAAAAACAATAAAATTTACTACAGTTTGTTTGACCTTATTCCTGTGTGTAATAGAAGAGTTCAGCAATGTAAGATTGATGAAATAATGAAGGTAGAACAGGTATGTAAAGAACTTAATAAGAGGATGTAGTTATGAAAAAGCCTAAAATATCTGTTATTTTACCTTCCTATAATGGTGAGCGTTATATCGCCCAATCAATTCAGTCTGTAATAGACCAAACCGAGAAAGACTGGGAATTAATAATTGTCAATGACTGTTCAACTGATAGCACATTAGAAATAGCTAGTGAATTTGCAAAAAAAGACAAAAGAATTAAAGTTATTTCCAATAAGAAAAATTCAAAGTTACCTGCAAGCTTGAATGAGGGCTTTAGAAACGCAAAAGGAGAATACTTAACGTGGACAAGTGATGATAATTACTACAAGCCTGATGCATTAAAAAAACTATCTGATTATCTCGACGAACATCCCAAAACGGATTTAGTATCGATGGCGTTTGATTTCGTTGACGAGAATGATAAATTTATGTATTCATTCGAAAGCTGTTTTAAATACAAGCGCTGCCAACCAGGATTGCTTCTACAATGCAATGTTGGTGCCGCATTTATGTACAGAAAAACAATCGCAGACAGAGTTGGAGAATATGATACTTATACATTCTGCGCAGAAGATTATGATTACTGGTGTCGAATAGCATTAAATGGCAAAATAGATTATACTCCTGATAATATATATGTTTATCGAATGCAGCCTAATTCTCTGACTGCTACTAAACAAGCGCAAATACAAGAAAAAACAAAATACATTCAAAGAAAGTACGCAGAAGCGTTTTTTAATAAGTTTAATTATACAGCCTTAGATAAGCTTCGTTTTTACAAAAACGTATTGCACGAGACTAACTCTAAATTATGCTACCTGATTGGTTTGTACCAATTTGCCGTGAAAGCAGTTTGCTGTTTAATTTTTTATCCCAAAAAACTACGAAAGAACCTTAGATCACGGTTATTAAGAATGGATAAATATTCATTTTCAACTCCCAATAAGGAGTATACAAAATGAAAAACATACTTGTCATACTTGGTACACGTCCCGAGGCAATAAAATTAGCTCCTGTAATATTGAATCTTCGTAAAGATCCTGACGTTAGGGTTTTGGTTTGTAATACTGAACAGCAAAAAGAATTATCAAATCAGACATTAAATTTCTTTGGAATTACCGCTGATTTTAAATTAGATACCATGCAACCTAATCAAACATTAGCTGGTGTTCAATCACGTATTTTATCGACAGTTTCTGATATTTATAAAAATAACAAAATTGATGCTACAATTGTTCAAGGTGACACAATGACCGTATTTTGTGGAGCTTTGGTATCTTTTTATAACCGTGTACCAGTATTCCATGTTGAAGCCGGACTAAGATCGTATGATTTGTTTGAGCCGTTTCCTGAGGAGGCAATGCGTCAGATGACGGCACGCATTACAGATTTGCACTTTGCACCAACGCAATTGGCATATGAGGCATTATTAAAAGAGAATATTTCACCTAAAAAAATAATTCGTACGGGAAATACTGTAATAGATGCATTATCCTGTTTATCAGAAAAAATTATGAAAGAAGCGCAAAATAAGTTGTTGTCGCGTAGCGTAAGCTTAAATGACAAATTAGTTTTGGTGACAGTACATCGAAGAGAAAATCATGGTGATAGATTAGATAGGATATTGGAAGCAATAACTTTATTAACGAAAAAATATAGCGATCACCAATTCGTATTGCCAGTGCATCCAAACCCAAATGTGTATACCAAGGTTCATACAGCTTTGGGAAATATACAAAATGTAATATTGACGGAACCACTGGATTACCCTGAGCTGGTTTGCCTAATGAAAAGCACCAAATTAATTTTGACTGATTCAGGAGGTGTTCAAGAAGAAGCTCCAACTTTTGGAAATCCTGTCCTTGTCATGCGTTATGAAACTGAGCGTACTGAAGGGGTTGATGCCGGTTTCTCAAAACTTGTGGGAGCAGATATTGATAAAATTATATCAGAATCTGATGCTATTTTATCAAAAAACAAGTCGGAAACTCGTCTAGATGGTTCTAAAAATCCATACGGGGATGGACATGCAACAGAGAAAATTACAACCGCAATAAAGGAGTTTTGGAAATGAAAATATTCTTTAAGAAGCAAAAAGAAAAAAGTACGGATGATGTGCTGAAAGATGCAAAAAAATGGATAGTTAATAATACCGTCGACAACAACGGAATTGTTGTTAGTACGCAAGATAAAAAATTAATTTATCCTGAGGTTACAGGTTATTACATTCCTACTCTGTTAAAATATAATGATATTGAAAGAGCCAAAAATTATGCAAACTACCTGATTTCGATACAAAATGAGGATGGTTCATGGAATGAACCATCTGGTAAAATTCCCTATACATTTGATACAGGAATGATTTTGAAAGGCCTTGCAGCTTTAGTTGAAGCAAAATTGGATGAGACTGGTAATTATAAAAAATCACTTATAAAAGGAGCAGATTATATCCTATCCATGCAAAGAGAAGATGGGTCCATCGCAACTCAAGATTATTCTTGGTGGGATTTGCCGTATGGTAAAAAAGTCCCAGAGGCAATTCATATATATTGCCTTGAGCCGATCAGATATGTGGGAAAAATCACAGGTAACGCCAAATATGAACAATGTATAAAAAAGGCTCTAGATTATTATTTATCGCTTGTTGAACTAACTGATTTCAATACGTTATCTCACTTTAACGCTTACATTATAGAAGGTCTGATTGATATTGGAGAAACTGAAAGAGCTAAACGAGCTATTGATTTGATAGCTCTGCATCAAAGACATGATGGCTCTGTATCAGCGTACTCCAATGTAGATTTTGTATGTTCCACTGGTTTATTCCAGTATGCAATTTGCTGGTACAAACTTGGTGAAAAAGACAAAGGAGATAAAGCATTTGCATATGCCTCCTCACTGCAAAATTTATCTGGCGGATGGTTTGGCTCATATATGGTAGGAAGAGATAAACCAAACTATTTCCCTGAATATGAGATATCTTGGGCTGTTAAATATTTCTTAGACGCACTCTTTTACAGGCAAAATATCAATCGCTAAAAAGGATAAGAAATGAGAAATATAAATTGCATAAAAAAAGCGCAATGTACAGGCTGTGGAGCGTGTAGAAGTATTTGCCCAAAGAGTGCGATAACAATGACTCCTGATACGTGCGGCTTTATGTATCCTGATGTGGATTTAAATAAGTGTATAAATTGTGGTAAATGCGTTAAATCTTGCCCTGCTAAAAATACACATAAAATTAATAATCAAAATTATGTATGCAAAGCTGCGATGGCAAATGATGATATCAGAAAAGAGAGTTCTTCAGGTGGTATTTTTTCTCTTCTTGCTGAATATATATTAGGCAATAATGGTGTTGTGATAGGAGCAGCATTTGAAAATAAGGCGATTGTAAAGCATATCATTATTGATAAAATAGAAGATCTGAAAAAATTAAGAGGTTCTAAGTATGTCCAAAGTGCTTTAACTGATATATATCAAAAAACGAAAGATATATTAGATGCAAAAAAAACAGTCCTTTTTTCTGGCACTCCTTGCCAAATCGCGGGGTTGTATTCTTTTTTAGGCAAAAGCTATAGTAATCTATACACTATTGATATTATGTGTCACGGAGTGTCATCACAAGAAATATTAAATAAATACTTATCAGAGAACTTTAAGGATGAAAAAATAAAACATATTTCTTTTAGAAATAAGGATAATGGCTGGAATTATGAACATAGCTTAAAGGTATCCACTAATAAGAAAGAATATTGCATTCCATATCAAGAAAGCTCTTATTATTATTTATTTCTCAATGCAATTTCATTAAGAGAATCATGTTATAATTGTAAATATGCCTCTTTACCGAGAATAGGAGACATTACACTTGGTGATTTTTGGGAAATAAAATCATATAATAAAATGTTTGATGATAATTTGGGTACATCCATGGTATTACTCAATAACAAAAAAGGGGAAGATTTATACAAAAACATTATTTGTGAACTCAAACTAAATGAAAACATTTCAATTGAAGTTGCAAAAAATGGCAATGGTACATTAACTCATCCTACTATTAAGAATCATCTAATCACGCAATTTAAGAACAACTACGCTAAAGAAACATTAAATAACAATTTGGCTCAATTGAAAGAGTACAAATTCGATTTTGCTATATATAATTTTTGGTGGACAATTAATTATGGTGCAACATTAACAGCATATGCGTTACAAAAATTATTAACACTTTATGGAAGAACTTCAACTCTGATAAGTTATTTATACGATAGAGATCCAAATGAAGTATTTTACAATAAAATCTCTGAAAAGTTTGCTAGAGAACACTTAACATGCACAAAGATATACAATTCGGAAAAAGAACTTGCAGAGTTAAATAATATTACAAATAAATTTATAGTTGGCTCTGATCAAGTTTTTAGGGATGATTATTTTAAGGATAGCTGTTTTCTGAATTTTGTTAATTATGATAAACTCAAAATTGCATTTTCCGCAAGTTTTGGAACTGACACTTTTAATGTTTCTCCAAAATTGATAGATAAATATAAGTTTTTACTCTCAAGATTTGATTACGTTTCAGTCAGAGAACTTTCTGGAATTGATATTTGTAAGAATACTTTTAATATAAAAGCAAAACAGATTGTTGATCCTGTATTTCTAGTAGAAGAAAATGTATGGGATGACTTAGTAAAAGAAAGTGCATTAAAAAGTAGCGAATATATACTATCTTATGTTCTTGATGCGGATGAGAATCTTAATCGAAAAATTAAAGATTATGCAAAAGACAAAAATCTTGATATCATAGAAATAAACTCAAATACACATTCAATTCAAGACTGGTTATACCTTATAAAAAATGCAAATTTGGTTGTAACTGATTCTTTTCATGGATTGTGTTTTTCTATAATTTTTAATAAAAAAGTTAATTGTTTAATAAATACTAACAGAGGAGCTGATCGCTTTAAATCTTTACAAAAAATATTACATATTCCTCAAGAAGTATTTTTTTACGATAGCGACACATATGATATAAAACAAAATATAAATATCATGCTTAATTATAATGAAATTAATGATTTGATAGCGAAGGCGAGAGATATAGGTCTAAATGAGCTTAATAAAATAGTAAATATTGAAAAAGTAAAAAATCAAGAAAATGAAAAAACAGATAAAATTTTATTAAAAAAATATTATAAGAAAAAGTTCAAACTTTCCTATTTTATTAAAAAAAATATTTATCTAATGTTATTTAATTTGCTTCATAAAGAAAAATTTCGTGAGAAATACTTAAAATATAAAAATAAGTAGAGGTAAAAATGTATCAAGTACTCGATTATAACAGCATTGATAAATTCCTTTGGGATAAATTTATATCCGATAGTAGTTATGGTTGGCTTCATCACACCTCTGATTTTATGAAAATGAACCAACATCTAGGTGAAAATAAGTCTTTTGCAATAATGAACGGAAATGAAATTTTGGCAATATATGTCCTTTATGGCAATTTTCGCTGTAAAAAGAAACTGTTCGGGCTTGTAGAAAAAAGACGTGGGTCACTTTTTTCTATTGGAGGCTTCTGTATAAAAGATGATTTATCAAAAAAACAATTCAAGAAAGTCACATCGTTATTTAAGGAAACTATTGATAATATGGTTTCTAAATATGGGATTAAAAGTTTTAATACGATGATGTTATATGCTCCAGCACTGTTGCCTAAAAAAACTAATTGGTTAGTAAATCCTTTGATATTTTGGGGGCAAGAAAATATAGATGTCCCTTATTCATTGGTAGATCTTGAAAATACCAACGAAGATGATATCTATAAGAACTGTTCAGAAACAACACGTCAAGAAATTAAAAAAATAAGTAATGACGAAAATTATAATATAAGAGTTGCAAATCCTAGTGAAGAGGATTTGTGTATTTATTATAATTTACATAAAAAAACATATAAAAGAACTAATGCTGAAGTATTTCCTTTATCATATTTTCAGGAATTATTTTTCAATTTATTAAAAAAGGATTATTGCCGTATTTTATTTTTAGAATATAAAAATAAGGTAATTGCAAGTAATATATTTGTAAAATATAAAGGATTAGAATTTTATCTTGCCAATGCCTCAGAAGATGAAAAATCGAATGGCGTAAACAAATTCCTTGTATACAAACAGTTGACAATGGCCTTAAAAGAAAATGCCAAGTCTTCTTGCATCGGTGGTTCTCGAATATATTTAAGGTCAGGAAAGTTAAAAGGATTAGCTGAATTTAAGACTAGTTTTGGTGGATCCATATACACAAATTATGATGGTAAATATATCTTAAAATAGATTTTATAAAGATAAAATGCTCATAGTAAAAATTTCCTTTGCAACAGTTAGAAGCATCTAGTCCATGTTATTAACAACCTGCTTTAATTATCGCAGATCCGTATTTGTTCTCAAGCTGGTCAATTACCCGGGAGAGTTTATCATCTTCCGGCTCTAAACTTTCAAATAATGAAAACTGCTGTTTCTTGCCAATGGTCAGGTCCATTAGGGTAATACCTGTTGCCCGATAAACAACGTCGCGGTGGTATAGCTGATCCAAGAGCATATGAGCCGCATCTCTGAGTGTCTTTTCAGAGTTCGTTGGCTTTTCAAGTTTCATCTCAGCCTGTGTAACCGCAAAAGCTTTGGTTCGGACCATTACTGCTATCCGGGAACAGTAACCATCCCACATCCGGAGTTTCTTTGATGCATTATGAATATGCGCGGCCAAAGTGGAATGCAGGAAGTCCGGATCTGTAGAGAGGTCATCAAATGCGCTGGTGTCCTGAATAGACTGTGGTGGCTCCGGTTTGGGATTAACGACCGAGACAGTTTCGCCAAGAAGTTCGTGTTTCAGGGTCACTCCGTTTACGCCAAATCCTTTTCTCAGCCAGCTGTCCGACTTTGAAACATATTCTCGAATGGTATTGATGTCATTATATAATAAGTGTTTAGAGTTCTGCCGGCCAACGCCACATACAGAATCGATCGGATCATCGCCGACTTTTTCAAGGATCTTATCGACTTCCGGTCGGATCACATAAATACCACCGCATTTTTTTGCTTTATCACTGGCCAACTTTGCCAGGGTCTTAGATGAACACAGGCCGATTGATACCGGAATTCCTGTGCGCTTTAAGACCTCATCTCGGATATTAGTGATGAATTGCGTGTAGGTTATCTTATGCAATTTATTAAAACCGGTCACATCAGCGTAGGCTTCATCAACCGAAACAACCTCAACATCAGGTGTAAAATCCCGAATGGTGTCCATAACTTGTTGCGATATTTCGTGGTAAAGGGAGTGATGCGCAGGAATACAAATTGCATCAGGATGTTCTACTTTGGCCTTGAAATACGGTTCGCCCATCTTAACGCCGAGTGCTTTTGCCTCCTTTGACCGGGAAACAATGATGCCTTTATCACCACCGCCGGTCATGACACAGACGGGCCTGCCCTGTAATTTTGGATCCTTAATCCGTTCACAGGACACGAAAAAACAATCACAATCTATCAAAGCTATAATCCGTTGCATAAGAACAAGAGTAGAACATTTAATGCAAAAAATCAATGTGTATACAGGTATATACACGGAAAATAAAACCATTATAACTCAATGATTTAACATATAGGTTTGCAACTTTCTTGTGGGTGTTCACTTTGGATGAGAGAACGAGCCCACGACTAAAAAATATTTATATTTTTTTATAAAAACGCCTTGTATTTTCGGCTTTTTGGGGCTATAATTAACTCAGGAAATAAAAAGTTGGATGTAAAAGGAACAACTTTTTAGACCACTTTTTTTGGACCGTCTGAAAGTTGTTCTTTTTTTATGCCGCATCATTACTTAGTATATCTTTGATAAAAGCCATTTTTTCATTTTCGTCCTCACGCATTTGTAAGTTTTGGTAGTAATTTAGTTCATATTGATTTGGCGTCATATTTTTTAATTTACGGTGTGGACGAGCATTATTAAAAAAGTCAATATATTCAGCAACAACGGCCTCTAAATGTTCTTTTGACTTATAAAAATTATGAGAAAGTTCTTCTCTTTTCATAACACTGAAGAAAGCTTCTGCTACAGCATTGTCCAAAGGCGAGCCTGGATTTGAAAAAGACTGTTTTACCCCCAAATCGCGTAGATGCTTTCTAAACTTGTAGGCTGTATATTGAACCCCCTGATCACTATGAAAAGTTAAGTTGTCAGGGCATCCCCTCAGATTAAAGGCTTTGTCAAAAGTTTTCCAAACCATGTCAGTGTTACTGAATTCCGATACCTGAAAGCTTAAAACTTTTCTAGAAAACAAGTCAATTACTACACATATTCCATATAAATTGTCATGATTTTCAATCGGCACATAGGTTATATCACTTACCCAATAAGTATTTGGAGTATCTTGTGTAAAGTTTTGTTTTAATCTATTTCTTCTAAATTTAGATACTCTAGTTGCCCATGTGCATCTAATGCGGGTTTGTTTACAAACAAGTTCCATTTCTTTCATCAGCCGCTCTATATGTTTTTTGGAAACAGAAATGCCAATATTATCTAGAGCAATTTTAATTTTACTTGCGCCAAAACGTTCTTTACTTTCCTCAAAAAATTTCTTTATAAGTGGCCTTAATTGTTCATCTTTTTCTTGATATATTGTTTTTTCTGGTCGGTACTTGTTCCTGTGATAATAGGTTCCCTTAGATAAATTAAGTGTGCGACAAATGGCATAGATAGAAAATTTACCTTTTAGTTTTTCAATGGCGGCGATTTTATCTTTCACCGGAGAAATAACGGAACATTCACTTTCGCGAAAGATTTGATTTTCTTCGCGCAAACTACGCAGTTCCCTTTCCATAAGATGAATATCCCAAGCAGAGTACTGTTTGGAACTATACATCCCCACCTTCTTTACGGTAAGCACTTCAATCCAATTATAAAGTGTAGATTTGCTTACACCATATTTTTCCTTAATAATGGCGGGAGACTTGCAATTATTGTATTCATCTATGATTTTAAATTTTGTTTCTAGACTCAGGTGTTTCATGAAGTTCTCCTTAAAAACATACCCATGTATTGACTTTTAGGACTGCTGATACCATATATACTAAAGTTTAATAATAATAGAAAGGACATATTGTATATGGTAGAAGGTTATATTTTAGATGTAGGTTGTGGTAATATGGCGGCAATCAAATTTCCAAACGGTAAGAAAATATTAATTGATTGCAATTTAACTGAGGAAAATCAAGGCAAGATTTTATCTTTCTTAAAAGGTAATGGTTTTGATAAATTTGATGTATTTATCAATACGCATAGAGATTTAGATCACTTACGTGGAATTGAGTTTGTAAACGCTAGAATTCCCATATTGGAAATTGATGATAACGGTTTTTCAGGGGAAACTGATGCGGATGATTACCAGGAGTATATGAAGTTACGTAGAGAGAAGAAATCCAGTATAATTAAGCCTCGAACATACAATAGCAATTTTTGTCCTGATGTTACAATTAGGTATATGAATGGTGTTTATAACGATAAGGATTACGATATTAATGATACAAGTATTGTTATAAAAATTGAATACAAAGATTCATCAATCTTGTTTGCTGGGGATACGTCTTTCAAACCTTGGAAAGAGAAAATTATTCCTTTTTATTCTTCAAACGTTAAAAGTTCCTTATTAGTAGCATCCCACCATGGTTCAAAGACATTTTTTGACGACCCTGCAGATGAGAAAAATTTCTATACGGCACATCTAAGAGCGATATCCCCAGATATGACATTTATCTCTGTTGGTGAAAATCAATGGGATTTACCTGATGATTCTGCTGTAGAATTGTATGAAAAATACTCAAAAGGTAGCAATAGGGGGAATAAAGTTTTTACAACGGAAAATAAAGGACATATAAAATTTGAATTAAAAGACACAGGGACATGGAGTGTAACACCAGATGGAAAATAAAATACCTTTTTATAATATTTTAAATATGTTACTTATAGGCATAGTTTTCTCTACGTTACTATGTTTTGCAGACCTCTCCAAGATAACAATTTTTTCAAATTATTTATCATTAATTAAAACTGATTACTTGATAATAATCGTTTTTATTGCATTGATGTATGAAGTTGGTTTAGTTATTAATCGGCTCTCTTCTGTTGTATTAGAGCCTTTTTTGAAATTTTTTAAGCTGATATACTGGACTGATTACAGAAAATATGTGAAAGCTCAAAGAGAGGACAACTTCTTAGTTGTCTTATCTAGAGAATATGCCCTATCCAGAAATTCAACAGCATTGTTTTTTATCTTAACAATGATTGGATTAGTATGCTGGAACTTAACATACTCTTTAGTGATGTTACTTTTGACAATTTTATTTCTAATGTCAACCAGAAAACACTCCAAGAAAATTCATGATAGAGTTCTAATAAAGTAATAAAATAATTTTTATACTGCATATTTAAGGGCTAAAATTTCTGACAAATCGGCTTGTAATTTTTCTGATTTTTCGTTATAATTTTTTGTATATTTTTTGGATGGTATCTTTTTCCTGATTTAGAGGGGGTCAACCCGACCACATTTAAAAACCCCGTCAGAAGTGGCGGGGTTTTGTGTTATGGAGAAAAAAAGGTAATGTCCGATATCGTTTGCAACAAGGGGATTTGAACCAACGGTGGTTGGTTCGACTACAAGCGAAAGGCGGGCGGGAGAACGCCAGTAAGCGGAGCTTATGAGCGCCCGTGCGGCGACCTTGGTCGTCAATCCAATAGTCCCGACCACATTAAAAACCCCGTCAGAAATGGCGGGGTTTTGTGTTATGGAGAAAAAAAGTCAATGTCCGACATTGTTCGCACCAAGGGGATTTGAACCAACGGCGGTTGGTTCGACTACAAGCGAAAGGCGGGCGGGAGTTATGATGAGATAATTGCTTATTGGATAAAAGAGGGGATATGAAGCCGTTTCTCGGAGATTAGGCTTTTCCATAATTAAAAAAAATGGTTGCAACAGAGGGCAAAATGTGATATGTTATTTTAGTAAACCAAATTATTTATATATGAAAGAGAAAATTGTCGCGATTGTCTTGTCGATATCGGCATGCATCGCAATTATTATCGCCGGAGCAGCTATGTGTGCTTGCGGTCTTAAGGAAACGGGCATGTACGTCGTTTATGGCGGCGCATTTGCCACATTAGTTATTGCAATAGTAACGGTCGTCTTTGTTATTACTAAGACGATTGAAATGAATGAGCGTTATCGCGAATTACGCAGACGATAAATTAAGGGGGATTGTTTCTTTTTTTAGAAACCTCCCCTTTGTTTATTTGGTTGCGTTAAATATTTATTTTTGGTTGTATAGAGACATCAGCTCTTGAGTATGGGCTTGCATAGTTGTTAGAGGGCGGTGATTTCTCCAATATAAATCTAATAGATTTTTGTTTTGTTCTAAAGTCTTTAATTTTTTTAGAAAATCAGTCGTGTCCCCACCCTTAAATATAAATTTATCGCATTTACATAGTTCATTGGCGCCACCCAAAGAGCTACAAAGTATGGGGACTCCTAGGGCGACCATTTCAATAGCTACTTGAGGGAGATTGTCTTCCCAAAGAACAGGAACAATTCCTAAATTTACGTTTTTTAAAATAGAAGGAAGTTCTGTATGTGTATAGCCATTGTATATGGTTATATTATTGAAGTTTTGTAGTTCTTTCGAATATTGTTCATAGTTTAAGTCTTTGACGGCCAATACAATATTAACTTTTTTAGCTATGTCTTTGTCTAATTGTTTTAGTGCGTCTATAAGGAAGAAAAAGCCTTTGTCTATTCTTGCATATCCAAGGTAAGCAATTGTGAAAATTTTATTTTGAGGAGCAGAAGAGTGATAACATGCTTTTTCTGCAATTTTTGTTCCAATATATGAGGTTTTAATTTTTTTTTCTATTATTCCATGGCTAATCATTATTTGTCGTACTCTTTCGGATACGGCTAAAATAATGTCAGTATATTTGTTTAAATATTCAATATTGTGTTGTCGGTATTGCTGGTAGTATTCTGTTTTTTGTAAGGGATTGATATTTATATATTTTTTATATCGAAATCTAAATGGTTTGCTGATTGTAGTTAGAATGAAGCTTATGAATTTGCATTTGGGAAATAAGTACTGATAAAATGCTTTGCAACGATGGCAGTATATTTTTTTATTGTTTTTTCCTTCAAAACATTTTGGGCATTCTGTCCCATTGTTAAAATTTTCACAGATGCATTTATTATGATTTTGGAAATATTGCACTAGTGAGCAGATAGGCTGGTAGTTGTGTATGGATACGATAAATTTGGTTAATGGATATTTTTCTTTGAGTTTTAGTACGTTAATAGAAATTCCTTCCAAATTGTTAAAATGAATAACATCGAAAGGACCATATTTTTGTATAAATTTATCAAATATGTTATAGCTTATTGTGTCATTAGTGTAGATATTTATGTTTGTATGAATGATAGCTGCTGGTGCCATTATAGGGGAGTTAATGATTTCAAAACTTTGGCAAGCTGGTGAAAAACAGTTTTTTGTTTTTCTAATATAAGGTGTGTTTTTTAATGCATTATAAAAATATCCAGAGCTTAAAAAATATATTTCATTATTTGAGTGCTTGGTTAGATAATCAATTAGATTATTTTGATATACATTAACTCCTCCGCCGATATTTTGCGGATTATCAAATTGTATCCAATTGTAGTATAATATTTTCATTTTATTCTCCTTGTATACTCTCAAATAATTCTAATGCACGTTTGATGGCTTTATCCATGTCGTAGTATTTGTAATCGCCTAAACGGCCTAAGAAATAAACGTTTGGTAAAGTTTGAGCTTTTTCATAATAACGAGCGTATAATTTTTCTGTTTCTTCATTTGGGATTGGGTAGTATCGCTCGTTTTTGCCTAATTCAAAAAATTCTGAATATTCTTTAGCAATGACGGTTTTTGCTGATTTGTCTTGCAAATAGTGCTTATACTCGTGTATGCGCGTAAAATCGTAATTGCACGGATAATTAACCACAGAGTTTTTTTGATAAAATTCTCGGTCATATTCTTCAAACTTAAAGTATACGCTTCGGTAAGGTAATTGGCCGAATTCATAATTAAAAAATTCATCAATCGCACCAGTATAGAATATGCGGTCAAAATGCTCCTTTACCGTTTTGTAGTCTGTATTTAGGCGAACTTCTATATTGGGATGGTTAAGCATGTTTTCTACCATTCTGGTATAGCCTTCTAAAGGGATGCCTTGGTATTTATCTTGAAAATAGCGATTGTCTTTGCTTAAATATACCGGTACGCGGGCTGTGACAGCTCCCGCTACCTCATTCGGACTGACGCCCCATTGTTTGGTGGTGTAGTGTAAAAATACTTTTTCGTATACATAATTTGCCAAAAACTTCAAATCTTCATCATCTTGTTTTTGAAATTCTAAAATAGGTACTTTTTTGTTGTAGGCAAATTTTGCCAATAATTTTTCTTCTAATCGTTTTGCAAGTGTTGTCGGAAAAACATCGTACAACGTATTAAAATTAAACGGAATGGTTGTTTCTACTCCGTCTATGATGGCAATGACTTTATGCATATATTGATTGAAGTCGGTAAAACGACGTACAAACGACCAAACTTTTTCGTCTGAAGTATGAAATATATGTGAGCCATATTGGTGTATCATTATGCCATTTTTATCGCGATAGTCATAGCAATTACCGCCAATATGCGATTTGCTATCAATAACGATAATTTTTTGATTTTTTTCTTCGGCTAACTTGCGTGCCAATGTCGCGCCGGATACACCGGCTCCAACGATGAGATTTACACATTCCATCTTTTTTTTCCTAATCCAATTGCGGTTAATATTTTTCGTTTTATGCGTTTGAAACAGTATTTTCTGTATTTAGCCTTATCTGTTTCAATAAATATCATCGGGACTTCTTTGATTTTGATATTTTGGGTTTGTTGCATATAATCTATGTAAACAGTGGTCAGGCGTTCTGCTAAAAATCCGTAAACGCGTTGTTGATATGGTGTTCTTTGTAAAACGTCATTTTGAATTTGATGCTCAAGCTCAAACAAAATATCAAAGAGCCATTTGGCATATGCATCAAAAAATCTTTTTGATGTTATTAGCATATTACAGAAGTATCCTGTACTATTATGTTTTAGTGTCTGAGTTGCACTTTGGTACATTTCTGGGTATTTATGATTGATAATGTCCAAAACTTTATCTAAGTCAGCTGCCTCATGTTCCTGGGCGTAATAATCGTATAGACTTAGACTGTGCTTGCGATTTTGTGGGCGTGAAGGTAGGATTATATCAAAATTTTTAAGTTCACTTTCTATATTGTGTTCATCTAAACCAAAATTTTCTAGATTATCTATATTTGCAAAAACTTTGGTTATGTCGTTTTTAAGGTTGAGATAACGGCGATAGTGAAATAATCCGACGTTATCGGCTTTAACGTTTTTCCATATCCAATATGTTGCAGTTAATTCGCAGAAATAAGGGTTTCTTGCAGATATGTTATCTCCGGTGTCATCACCTATCATATCTAATTTACGGGGTGATAGTTTTTTTCCTACTTGTATAGGAATAATAACATTGTTTTGTTTGATAGGAGCTTCTTTGTGGTAGCAAACAAATATTTTGTTTTCCATTATTTATATCTCCACATGAGGTATTGGTAGGTGAGGTAGCGGATGTATTTGTGGCCTTGGCGGTGGAGTAAATCGCGGGAACGTAAATCTCGTAATTCTTCCGCAAAGGTCTGATACATTGGCTTTTTTTGAACTCTTGGAGAACGCTTGCAACGTCCTAATTGATGTTTCAAAATGTTCGGAATAAAGCTCGCACGCATAAATTCCCATTCCGCTCTTAGGTCCTCTTTGTGATACATCTCGTCTATATATTTGATGCCGGTCCAGTAATCTAAAAGCTGTTGCGGATTGCCGTTTTGATGCGCAATAGAACTTTGATTAATCGTATAGAAATATAACGGAACATGGATGACCGCTGTTTTAGGGGATTTGGATAATACCGCATATGTGTGCGGAAAGTCTTCAAAATGTATCTTGGGTATAAAATCTATCCCATCTAATAATTCTTTACGGAATAGTTTGGTCCAGACATTGTAGTTGATTTTATTTTTCTCTTTGGTGGTGCCTAAAAAGAAGGGCTTATCTGTGATGTGGGGCTCTATTTTTTCCTTTTCATAGCACTTTTGCCACAAAGTTTTATTCATGTTTTCACAAAAATCAAAACTGACTAAATCCACTTCATATTTCTCTGCAATATAATGCGCGATTTCTAAGCATTGCGGATGGATGAAATCATCTGAATCCAGAAAATATATGTATTTGCCTTGTGCTAATGCTTTGCCATTGTTGCGAGCCATGGACAAGCCTTGATTATTTTGCGTTAAAATTTTGATGCGTTTATCTTTGGCGGCGTATTCTTCTAAGATGGAACCGCTATTATCCGGAGAGCCGTCGTTTACGCAAATCACTTCAAAATCTTCAAAAGTTTGATTTATTACCGAATCTAAACAGCGATGGAGGTATTTTTCTACATTATAACAAGGAATTATTATGGATATTTCCGGCATCTTATAACTCTTATCTGTTTTAAATAATTGAAGGTT
>CALXPU010000024.1 GCA_944390455.1 uncultured Alphaproteobacteria bacterium
TGCATATCTTTATTATATCGCCGACTTTTTATTCATCCACCACTAAAGTGGTGGTTTTCTACAAGGCATTAATAAAAAAAGTGCGCTTACTCTTTAACTATCAAAGAATAAACGCACTTTACTCATCTTGGAAATAAAACATTTTCAAGTCCTTTTACCGTCACCGGATTATATCCGTCAAGAACATCTGAAAAATATTTAATTTCTACCAACGACAGTCTTTCGGACCAATTCAAGAATTGCTTTGGGTCTTTTATCACATACTGCTCTCTTATTTTTTTTCTAAATGAGTGGCGCTTTTTATGAACCCAATACCTTAACATCTGTGTCAGTATCATCATTAATGAAATCAGACACACAGATACAATAACCGTCATTAATGTTTCCATGGTGTAATAATTTTATAATTATAAAAAAAATGCAGAACGAATGCTATGGCTAATTTATATTTATGTCAATATTTTTTTGCTTAATCTGCTTTTTCTCATTATTGATACTCAATCATTTTTTATTTCTATGTATTATCGCCCTTTGTAGACAAAAACATGTTGCAAAAATGTTTTATTCGTGTTATATAGTTCTTCGTATTTTATATACATATGTTTCATTTTTAATTTTTTATTTTTATGAATAAGAAAAATTTTAGAGGAAAGAAAGGCATTGCTGTTTCCCCTCGTAGAAAAAATCAAAAGCAAACTTCTTTTGTAAAAAGTCCCTCGCCTTACATTGCTTTGCAATGTTTAGCGGATATTTACGGGTTGAATAAAAATCTATTGTCTTTTGCGATTGCTGAAACCTCTGAAGATGATGATGGGTTTGTTGCTGAGCCGGTTATTCTTATCGCTAATTCCGGTAAGTATATCGACTTGAAGCATGGAATTATTCAGCATAATGCGTATGCGCGAAATGCAAAGCAGAACTTCTTTGCGGCTGTAGTAAAGTTTGAAAACGGCGATTTTGTTTTCTCTGCACCGCGTATTGAAGCAAAAGTTAGTCAGGAGGTTTTGATTAAACACTACGGAACAGCCGTTATTGGTTAATCTCTCCATTAGCAAAAAAACACCGCTTTCCTTTCGGATTGCGGTGTTTCTTTTTCGCTAATTAGCGGTAACGGCTAAAACCCTTGTATCGGATACGGACTGAATTTTACATACGTTGCATGGTCATGTAACCCTGTATAGTGATACACAGCCTCTTTCTGTATCCCTTCCAATAGATAACCGGCACGCTCCGCAACTTTTGCTGAATTAACATTATTTACATCACAGCAAATTGTTACGCGATGTATTCCTTCTTCAAAGAGTTTTTTTTCCACCGCATGCACGGCTTCGGTCATATAACCTTTCTTTGTTTCTGATTTACGAAGCCAATACCCTAATTCGGCTGATTGATTCATGAATTGAATGCTATGAACACCTATACTGCCGAGTAATCTATTTTCATCACGGCTATAAATATCATAACACCACTCATCATCATCATCCCATTTTTTAAAGAACATATCCGTTGACTTTATCACATCTTTTAGTGACTGTGTCTTATCTACCCAAAACAAGTACTCACGGATAAACTCTCTACTCTCTTCAATCGCTTCCCACATTTCTGCATCATGCTCATGTTGGCGTTTTAACAGCAGTAAACGATCACTCACGATTGTTTCTTTTAATTTAAACTTTTCCATATGTCCTCCGTTTTTAATAATAGTTTATAACTTTATTTCTTTTTGACAAGAAAAAATCCTCGTTCCGTTTAATACGAAATGAGGATTTTTTGTACTTACGCTTCTTCGGCATGGGCTTCTTCTAATTTTACATGGCGACGAGCATAAAACTCTTGTTGCGCCTTTGAACGAAGACCATACTTGTCAAAGTATTTCTCAGCCAGATCATAATACTTGGTTACCAACAGCAGTTGTGATACATCTGAGATTAACTCATTTGACTGTATTCGTAAAGCTACCATTTTTTCAGGTGCTGTTTCCAATAGCTTTTCTTCTTGTTCTTTGCTCATCTTTACTTTTTGAATAAGATAGCGAACTGCAAAGCTGTCTGTTGACTGTTTGACTAAGAAATCCAACAAATCATCTGTCATGATGTCTCTGGCATTATTATCAATATAAGCCTTAAACATCTCTATCCCGACATTCTTATTTGACTGCACCATTCCTTGTATATAGCTATACTCTGGAACTCGCTTAAAGCGGCGTGTGTTGTCATAATAGCCATTCGGAGAAAGATAACTTTCTAAAAATAACACATCATTTTTGGAGACCATCTTCTTTTGCTGTTCCTCATTCAATATATTATTTCTCAAAAGTCTTTGAACGAACTCCATCGTATTCAATTCTTTTTCATCGCCCAAATATTCTAATATAGCAGAGATTTGGTATGATGATAACTGATTGTACTTTGTGTACTCCATCAGGAGTGAGATCTTTTTTTCGCGAATCAGATAATCCACAATTTCATCGGCTAAGCGGTGCTTTCTGCCATAGCAAACAAACACCTTAAACCCCATGAATCTAACAAGGAGTTTCTGGAAAAATTTGTTCAGTTCCATAATATAAGAAAAATGTAGTTAGACATAAATATATAAAATTCTGTCATATATTAGCTTTTTTTATATATTTGTCAAGCTTTTTTCGTAAGACTCCATGAAATCGCTGTATAGAAAAAATTTGTTACAAAAATCCCGCTTAAACCTTATGGTCTAAACGGGATTTTGTTACTTTAGAAAAAGACGACTTTTCCATCTTTGAGCAAGTTCATACGCTTTTGCAACACTCGTTTTTGGTTAGTTGACAACTTTGCCTTTTCTGCTTTCAGCAGCCTTTCTCCAATTTCTTTGGTTTCAGGTGTGGCATAGTTATCCAGATACTCTTTGAGCGTCAATAAGGCATTTGGTGTGCAGAAATTATGGATTTGCTGTTTTTTGCATATTGCCATAAAATCTTCTCCGACACGACCATTTCCATAGCATGAGGTACAGAAACTCGGAACATGATTTTGTTCCATTAACCAGCGCACAACTTCATCTAAACTTCGGTTATCAGAAATTTCAAACTGCGAACTATCCGGTTCGGCTTCATGCGAAGCATAACCTCCAACACTAGTTTTTGAACCTCCGCTGATTTGCGATATTCCCAATCTTAACGCTTTCTCTCGTATCTTTTGTCCTTCACGGGTGGAAATTATCAATCCCGTATATGGAACGGAGATACGCAACAACGCAATTATTTTTAAGAATATGTCATCAGGCAGGGCATTTTCAAAATCTGCCGTCTTAATACCATCTGCCGGACACAATCTCGGAACACTTATGGTATGAGGACCTGCCCCATACAAGGCTTCCAAGTGTTCGGCATGCATTAACAAACTTACAAATTCCGAAGCATAATTATGCAATCCAAACAAAACACCCAAACCGACATCTTCTATACCGGCTCGCATGGCTCTATCCATTGCTTCTGTATGCCATTCGTAATTTGCTTTTGGTCCTCTCGGATGCAAGCGCTCATAATCTTCTTTATTGTATGTTTCTTGAAACAAAATATAGGTACCAATTTTAGCTTCATGCAAGCGACGATAGTCTTCTTCCGTCGTCGCGGCAATATTCACATTCACGCGCCGGATGGCTCCTGATTTGTGCTTTATACTGTAAATCGTATCTATACTCTCAAGAATATACTCCAGAGGATTCATGGTCGGATGCTCTCCTGCTTCCAGTGCTAACCGTTTATGTCCCATATCTTGCAAAGCAATCACTTCCGCCTTTATCTCTTCTTGTGTCATTTTTTTGCGGAAAATGTGTTGGTTTTGCGAATGATATGGACAATATGTGCAACCGTTCACGCAATAATTACTCAAATATAAAGGCGCAAACAAAACGATACGATTACCATAATAGGCTTCTTTGATCTGTTCAGCTAACCGAAAAATTTGAGCATTAATGCTTGCATTGTCACATAAGAGCAAAACTGCTGCTTCAAGATGCGTCAGTCCTTGTTTCATTTTGGCTTTATCCAAAATAAAGTTTACCATGAAAGGATCATTACAATACCTTTTCGCATAATTCAGCGTAAAGCTGACCTCTTGCGGATTGATAAAGTTTTGCGCTTTATCCGACATTAAATCATACTTTTCCATACATATCTATATTTAAATGATTAATTTGAGGATTTTGGTTTATGACTTTTTTGGTTTTATGTCAATATGTTCGCATAAAAAAAAGCGCAGAATTTCTTCTGCGCTAGTCCTTGTTTGCTTTTAGATTATTCCGCTAATCTCATCATTGCTTTTACCAAAGAACGGGCTCCTTGGTTTACTTCTGAAATGTTATGAGCCAACATATATGCCGGTGTAGTTACAATACGATTTTTTTCATCAACGCATGCATCTTCCACTTTTGTATCTTGTTGATGAGCTCCGGCTGCTTCTATTGACTTTGCTACCGTCTTATCATTACCGATGGTTACGGTAACGCCATATTTTCCTAAAACTTTAGCTACTACGACCGGTGCAATACACATTGCTCCTATCACCAATTTTTGCTTATATGCTTCTTCTAATACATCGCTAATGGATTTTTCTACATTACATTCAATTCCGGCTTGAGCAAAATTGCACCAGTTCGTTACCGCTCCTAAACCTCCGGGGAGTAAGATTCCATCATAATCGCTTAACTTTAATTCACGAATATCTTTAATATCTCCACGAGCCAAACGTGCAGATTCCACCAATACATTGCGGTGCTCTGCCGTCTTTTCTGATGTTAGTCCATTTATTACAGCCGCTTGTTCAATATTTGGTGCATAACAATCATACGTCCCCCCTAAATCCGAAATTGCAAGCATTGCCGTTACACTTTCGTGTATTTCTGAACCGTCGGCTCGTCCGCAACCCGATAATATTATGGCAAATTTCTTCATCATTTTTCTCCTTCAAATAATTTTTGCTTCTTCCTTATACATAATACAAAATTAAAAAAAATTTAAGTGTTTTGGTTTATCTATTCTATTGATTTATTTTTAAGCGTGATTATACTGTCTAAACTTAAATATTGATTGTAATTTTTTTTGTAAAGTTTTGGTGTGATGGAAATTAAACAAACAACTTTAGCCAACGGTTTGAGAATTATTACGGCGGAAAGACCGCAAATTGAAACCGTTTCTTTGGGAATTTGGGTTAATACCGGTGCTGCGGCTGAAACCGAACAGGATAACGGTATTTCTCATTTTATTGAACATATGGTTTTTAAAGGAACGAAAAAGAGAAATTCGTTACAAATTTCAGAAGATATTGAAAATGTCGGCGGAGCTACTAATGCCTATACTTCCAGACATTTTACCTGCTTTTATGCCAAAATGCTTAAAGATGATTTGGAATTGGCAGCTGATGTTATTTGCGATTTTATTACGGACCCGACTTTTGATGCCGAAGAAATGAAAAAAGAAAAGGAAGTTGTGGTTCAAGAAATTAAACAATCCGTTGATGCACCTGATGATTTGGTTTTTGATTATTTCCAAGAAGCTGCTTTCCCTAATCAGGCATCCGGTAGAACTATTTTAGGCAGCGCAGAACACGTTAGAGGTTTTACTAAAGAACGTATGCTCGCTTATATGCATTCTCACTATACCGCCGATAATATGGTTGCCGTAGCCGTGGGAAAAGTTAGTCATGATGACTTTGTTAAAATGATTGAACAGCGTATGAACAATTTGCCTCAACATGAAAACTTTGTTGAAGATAAACAAATTTATGTTGGCGGTGGAAGAATTGAATATAAGGATATTGAACAAACTCATCTGGTTTTGGGTTTCAAAGGCGCTTCTTATATGGATAAAGATTATTACAACTATTCCGTTCTATCCACAATTTTTGGTGGAGGAATGTCATCCAGATTGTTCCAAGAAATTCGTGAAAAACGCGGACTAGTTTATACCATCAATAGCTTTAATCAAGCACTTAAGCATGCGGGTGTTTTTGGCATTTACGCCGGAACAACTCCTAAAGAACTTGATGAGTTGTTGCCGGTGGTTGTTACGGAAATTAAAAAATTGATGAATGACAAAGTTTCCGATATAGAACTGAAACGCGCTAAAACGCAAATCAAAGCGAGTTTGCTCATGTCTTTGGAAAGCTCGTCAACCACTGCGGAAATCATTGCTAGACAAATGTTGCTCTTTAAACGAGTTATTCCAACTTCTGAAATTGTTGAGAAAATTGAAGCTATTACTGCTGAAGATTTGCAAAATGTCGCACAGAAGATTTTTACTTCAACACCGACGTATGCTCTCCTTGGGTGTCAGGGCAAAGATTATCCTTCTTACGACAAGGTTGTGGAACTACTCAAATAAATTGATTTCTGATATACTCGCAAAAAAAAGATGGAAGTTTAATTTTCCATCTTTTCTTTTTGTTTTTAAATGATTTTTAGAAATACAAAAGCGACTTGGCTTTTTCTAACGCCTCTTCGGTTAAAACAATTATCACGATATCGCCATCAATATAAATGGATTTTTGTGACGGCCACGCTTCAGCTTCATTTCTGATAAAATCTTGTCCTTTTTTAGATAATGAACCTAAAACGGCATTATCATAAAATATATCGGTCGGATAATAAAAATTATACACTATTCGTGACATAAACTCGGGCGTATAGGATGTTTCCAACAAATCCAAACTGGTGGTTTCATTATTATCTTTGCGGTAATAATTTTTACGCAACGCAAGACTACCTATCTGCAACAAACGATATTTTCTATCGGCAAAAAACGACGGCGTTTCTTCTAATCTTGACACAATTCGCTCATGCGCTTTCATCTCAGCATCAAATCCCAGTTTCCAAACTTTTTGCGCATAAACATCTCGGACACAAGACATAAATGTGATGACCACTAGTAATACACTCATCAACTTTTGAGCATATTTATGATTATAAAACTCCAAGCATAATCTTACACCAAACGCGTATACCAGAGCCAATCCATAAAAATCCAACCGTGGGACAAATGCAAAATTTTCCATCTCAGCCAATATCTGTCCCCTCTCCTCTGCTATAAGATAAGCAATTTTAGAAGCAAATAACATCCCCACTATCCCCACAATGAGCAGAGGGGCTTTTTTAATTCCGGCTTTATAGATTAGTCCGCACACACCCAGTAACGTTATCAGCATAAGCAACAGCTTAAATTTATATTCCATAAATGGCAGAGGAGTTACAAACTGAGTCAACATTACTTGAAGAGTTTCAGCCAATTTCGTTGGAAGATAATCTAAACTTACAATTTGTGTATTATAATCCGAGGTTAAAGAGGATAAACTGATGATAATTTTATAACCAATCAATGCCACCAGAATATCGGCCATTGTTGCCAATTTACTCTTTACAATGTCTGCAAATGGTTTCCCTTCTGCATATTCAATCAATATTTTACCAACAAGGCTGACACCATATAGATTGATTACTGCCGCATAAGATGAAAAAGAAAGCAACATCAGTAAAATTGCACCGATATGCCACAGCCATTGTTTTTTCAATTCTTGTTTTTCGGCGCACAACAATGCCCCTACGCATATAAGTGGCAAACTTAAATTTATTAATGTATCTTTGGCATAGTATAACCAAGCCAGCGTATATGGAAGAACAGCAAAAAAAGTTGAGAATACCGCATAATTAAACGTACTCAGCGGTAATTTCCAATATTTTGCCAGCATCATCGCGCCAATGGTAAGTAAAGCGAATGACAAGAGATTATTTAGAATCGGCAAAACTTGCCCGTCAAAAAATATACATTGCAATATGAAATGCAGCGGACGTCCTTCAAAGGATCCTTCATTCCAATAGGTACCACTGCGAATGTAATTCCAATCATGGTCACCAAACATAAAATTTACGGTATGGAATAAAAATACAACGTTGATAATGCCAAAAACTATTAAAAACGCTTTGAGGTATCGGCGGTCCAATTCTTTGATTTTGGACTTTATGCTGTTTTCCAATTCTAAATATCCCATTGTTTTTCCTCTTTTATTTATAAGATTTTTCGTATATATCTAAACAATCTTTAATGCTTAAATCACACGGATCTAATAAAAATGATACGGCATTTTGCGTTTTAGCGGCTTCTGCAAATTCTTTTAAGCGTGACTTTTCTATACCATAGTCGCTCATTTTCAGATTATCCGCACCGCATGCTTTCTGTAAATCTTTTAACGCTTCAATAAAATCTTCCGGCGTTTTAGCCTCTTTTTTGCCCATAGCCTTTGCCATATCAATTAATCTATCACCGCAACAATGCTTTTCTGCAATCTTACTAAAATAAGCCACGCTTAACATAATCAAACCGGCGCCATGTGGTAAATTTTTATATGCGCCACTTAATACGTGTTCCAACGCATGTTCGGAAATACAGCCTGACGTACTCTCAACCATGCCCGATAAAGTATTGGCCAACGCCATATTTTCACGCGCTTCCATATCTTGCCCATCGAATACAGCTTGAGGTAAATTTTGAGCAATCAAACTTATCGCTTTTAAGGCGAAGATATCGCTTATCGGGGTGGCAATATTCGCCAAATACCCCTCTAAACTGTGAAACAACGCATCAAACCCTTGATAAATTGTGTAATTCTTGGGAACGCTTAACATTAATTCCGGATCTACAACTGCTAATACCGGAAATGTTTCATCTATCCCAAAGCCGAATTTTTCTTCAGTTTCAGCATTACTGATTACCGTCCACGGATCAGCTTCTGTTCCGGTGCCGGCAGTTGTGGTAATGGCCACTATTGGTAATGGCTTTTGGGTTATAGGCTTACCTTTGCCGGTTCCTCTTTTCATATAATCCCAATAGTCGCCTTCGTTAGTTGCCATGATTGCAATAGATTTTGAGGCATCAATCGGTGAACCGCCACCTAATCCCAATACAAAATCACAACCTTCTTTACGAGCAAGAGCCGCTCCTTCCATTACTTCTTTTCTGTCTGGATTGGCCGTAATTTTATTATATAATACATATTCTACACCGGCGGCCGTAAGCTCCTCTTCTGTTCTTGCCAGATAACCGTTATCAATTACCGAACGTCCGTTTGTGGTTACGATTAACGCTTTCTTTCCAGGCAGTTTTTCTTTATGCAAATTACCTAACTGTCCTCGCCCAAATAAGATTTTTGTCGGTATATAATATGTAAAATTCATGATTATCTCCTTATTTAAATATCTCAAAACTCTTGTTGTAATTTAATGACAATCCGAATGTGCTTTGCGCACGAGATTGTGATGCTCCTCTGGTTTTAGCTAATTCATAATTGTAAAAAGGAGCTAAATATAAATCTCCCACCAGTTTTGTGTCTATTCGGTTATTTAAGCTCATTTTATATTCAAAGTCGGTCGCTTCATACTGACTGTAGCTAAAGAAATGGCGATAATATCCTTCTGATACGAACGATGTTTGCGGATTTATCGGATAATTGAATTCATAGCCTATTTCTCCACCGGTTTTCATATTATCCTGATCATAGGTCATGTCATCTTCTTCAACCACTGCTATGTATATCTGTTTAAAATATTGTCCATCGTAAAATTTCAAACCGGTCTTACCACGTAAAATTTGTGTACGGTAACTACTACCATCCAAATCAAAATCCGTAAATTCTGTTTCATATCCGAAATACGCAAAAGGTCCTATTGAACCTTCATCTAAATGCCAAACTTTTTGAGTATAGTCCGTAAAAAGCAATATCTCATCATCTTTTTCATTTTCGCTGGTTTCACCATTTTCGCTCGTTTTGGATTTACTGTATATGGCGTACAGGCCATTTATCCAGACCATGCTTTCTTTTTCAAACGTTATATTACCGTCAAAAACACCACCGATATTGCTTTCTTCTTCCGCATTGTAAGTATCCGGATAATTTGGATCTTCTTTATTGGTGACGCTGTGTTCCATATATTCCAGACCAATTCTTTTAATATTGGCTGTCCATAATCCTTGTTCCGGAAAAGATTGTTTTGTTGTTGATTTTGCCATTTCTATTTCATTCTCAGCAACCACCGCATCAACGCTTTCTGATGCGTAACCTTGCATTGGTGTCACTAATCCCAGCATAACAGAGATTGCTGTTGCTAATTCTAAACTTCTTATTTTCATATTGTCCCTTTTCTTTGTTTACAGGGTATAAGTCTAGACGCTTTTGCTTTGTTCGCAAAAGTTTTTCGCACGTTATCAACGACTATTATTTTTCGGATTATTGTTTAATTGCTGCTATTCTTATTAAATAAAGCGCGCATAATCAGTCTCACTCTGTCCTTAAACTTTAATTCTGGCTTCGGAGATATAATTTCCCAACCGCGCTTATCCATGAGTTCAAAATAAGCATGATATAAATTCAGCATGTAAACGATTGGTTTTGAGTTGCGATTATGTTTTTCTTCCAAAAGTCTGTATGCCGCCTCAAACGCCTGACGTGCCAAATTTGCCAACTTCTGACGAGCCACATATAAATTTTTATGAGTAAGAATATCTTTAGCAGCTAATCCTTCATCAATTTCTGCTGCTTTTAAATATTCATCAGGAATATACATGTGTCCGCCTAAGGCGTCTTCTTTTATATTTTTCAGAATATTGGTAATTTCCACCGCGCGACCGATTTGACAGCCCAACTCCATGGTGGTTTCTTCATCAAAATCACCAATAACTTTTAAAATTAAGTAACTTGGAATTTCTGACACTCCACGGCAATAAGTTTCAAACTCATCTAATGACGGACGAAACAGTGGTTTTGGGCAATCCATGGCAAAACTAGATAAAATGGTTTCCAGATGTTCGCGTGAAAATTTAAAACGCATACAATTTTTATAAATACGACGACCGATATCCGTTTCCGGAACTTTTTTATCATATATATTTGATACTTCTCGTTGCCATGCGGCCAAAATATCGCCCTTTTCCTTTTCTGGAAGAGAACTTGAGCTTAAATCGTCAAAATGCTTAACGAGCGCGTATAATGTATATACCGCTTCTCGTTTTGCTTTCGGGTAGTGTCTGGTACACCAAAATACCGCGGAATGATTTTTTCTGACAATTCGTCCTATGGAGCTCATTTTCTTTCCTCACATCTGAAATATTTATCTGATTTTCATATTCTTAGTTTGATTTTTTGTGGTCAGATTATATCCCAAACCATATAAAAATGCGTTAACATAAATGAAAAAATTTACTTTTTTTATCGTTTTTTTAGTTAAAAGCGCATTTAAGCCAATAAAAAAACCGATTTTGATACGAAATACAAGCCCTTTGGTCACACTCAGCAGTTGACGTGCCTCTTTCAGCCCCTTCTCCAAGCGTTGACTTATTTTTTTATCTCCGGTGCTAACGCCGGCTTTTTTTAACATTATACGCAAACCTGAATATTCTTGCACATAGCGACTGATATATGAAAACACTAAACTTGAAAATGGTTGATAAAACGGCGGGGTCTGATTATTCAACACGGCAACCATTCTGGTTATCGGTGAAATAATCTGTAACCCTATCGGCGATGCTTCCGTTAACTCAAGTGGATACAGATTTTTTGACATCCACTCAAAACCGTCCAACGGTTCTAACAATAATGACAGCGACAGATTTCTTGTTATAAATTCTTTTTGTAAATATCCCAACAGATTTTTTTCGCTCCATTGTCTGTCACTTACGGCGCGATACAGATAGTTGAAGCTTTTTTTGTGGATTACCTTCTCGCCCAGGCCGCGTTTGGATAGTTGCCGAATATAGCGTAAATATTGTATAAAGAAGCCTCTCTCGCTCTTAGGTATCAGGCATAAAAACAACGATAACGGCGGGAGTTTTTCCGATTGTTTCTCCTCTTTTTCCAGCTTAGGAAAATCATTTGTTTGCATGCCGGATTCGTCCTTTTTACGTTCATGATTAGCAACCGATTTCATGCAACCACTCCTCTACGGCTTTTAAGGCTCGGGCGGATAAGGCCGCTTTCTTTTCCGTGCCTTTTAAATAACGCAACTTTCCTTTGGATGTTTCAACTTTCGGCAACTCCGGAAACAGTCCGAAATTAATATTCATCGGCTGATAATGTTCAATATCCGTATCATCTTGCAAATGCGCCAGTTGACATCCAAACGCCGTTTCTCGGGGAGGTAAACTTGGCGTGTTGCCTTTTATTATTTCTGCGGCAAAGTACCCTGCCAACCAACCGATTGACGCACTCTCTACATATCCCTCGCAACCGGTGATTTGTCCGGCAAACATTATATGAGGCATCGTTTTTAATCTTAAAAATTCATCCAAGAGAATCGGCGATTTAATAAAAGTATTTTTATGAATTCCGCCAAGTCTTGCAAAAACGGCATTTTCCAACCCCGGTATCGTGCGAAAAATACGCATTTGCTCGCCATGCTTTAATTTGGTTTGAAAACCAACCATATTACGCAACGTATCTTCTTTATTATCTTGTCTTAATTGCACAACCGCATAAGGACGTTCTCCCGTATGTGGATTGGTCAGCCCAACCGGTTTCATCGGACCATACATTAATGTATCTTTGCCACGTTCCGCCATAACTTCAACCGGTAGACAGCCATCAAAATATGTCGGTGTTTCAAAGTCGTGAAATTCGACCTTCTCCCCCGTTAACAAGGCTTCTACAAAAGCATAATATTGCTCTTTATCCATTGGGCAGTTGATATAATCAAACTTATCCCCCTTGTCATATCTTGATTGGTACCATGCCTTTTTGAAATCTATGCTTTCTTTATAAATAACCGGCGCAATAGCATCGTAAAAAGATAATTTTTCTCCACCGATTGCGTCTGAAATACTAGAGGCTAAAGCACCTGAAGTCAGAGGTCCCGTCGCAATAATACTTAATCCATCTTCCGGTTTGGGTAACTCGGTTATTTCTTTTGCTATTATTTCTATTAACGGATGGGACTGCAGTTTTTCGGTTATATAGGCGGAAAACCCTTCTCTATCCACAGCCAACGCTCCTCCGGCCGGAACTTTGTTTTTATCCGCACTTTCCATAATCAGAGACTTTGCTTGGCGCATTTCTTGGTGCAGCAGCCCCACTGCATTATACATTGCATCATCCGAACGAAGCGAATTGGAACACACCAACTCTGCCAAGCCATCACTTTTATGTGCCGGCGAGTGTTTATGAGGCTTCATATCATACAGTTTTACTTTTATTCCTCGTATTGCCAACTGCCATGCTGCTTCCGCTCCGGCTAAGCCGCCACCTATGACATTTACTTGTTCGGACATTTCTTTTCCTCTTTATTTGATGTCTTTTATATTTGTCTTTCGGTTATATAGATTGTTCTTCGGTTTGTAAATACTAAAAATTAGATGATTTTTAAAAAAAGTTTGTTATAATGGCGCAAAGTGGATTTAGGAAATGAGTAAAAACAGACTGTTAACTTTTATCTTAGTTTTATATTGCGGAGCATCTTGGTATCTTCCGCAGGCTTTGGCACAGTCTGAAATGGACTTACTCTTGTTTGAAAAGAAAGCTGAAGGAGCTCAAAATTCTCAGAAACAAAAAAATAAATCCGCTGTTGATATTTCTGAATCTTTAACCGACAATCTATCTAAATCTGAGAAAAAGAAAGAAACTCAGAGCTCTGAATCTCAAGAATCCGAAAGTTGGCTTAAAAGTCTTATTTCTAAAGGTACAAGTGAAATTTTTAAAGAAGAGACACCTCAGTCAAAAGCTGCGGAAGCTCAACGTATTGAAAGGGTTTTACAGAACAGACGTTCCAACGCCGCTAATTTTGATATTTCTAAAGTTAAACTCAGAATGTCGCCAAAAGAAGTTGAAGACACTTTAACTGCTCAAGGATACCGCAAAATACAAGAAAAATTGGAAATTCCTAACTTTATTAAATGGCGTAGCGAAGAGTTATGTCGCCAACATGGGGTTATCGGATTTGAACGACTTAATGCGTGTGCGACTATGGTTGCTAAAGAAAATGGGTTTCAGTTTGTTGAGCACCAAACTTACAATCGCTACATTACCCGTGAAAGTATTGAAGTTTATTTTACCTCTACTTTTACAGATAATTTAGCCCATAGAATCTTTTATAAAAGTTCTGTTCCTTTTAATGACAGCAAGGCCTCTAAAAATGTTTATTTGAATAACATTAAAGTTTTTGACTTTTGGCGCAGGATTGATTTGAAATATGGTAAGCCGGATAATGAAACCGAAGTCAAATGGGGATTAGGAGGAAAGAAACCTTATCTTAAAGCGGCTACGGGTCGTTTGGAATTGGCGGATCCTTTGCTTAAAGATTTGGATACAGCTCGAATGCTTAATGAAGATACCAGATTTGCCAATACGCAATATTATACCTTTTAAACGTTTTTTTAAATGCTTTGGGAGCATATAAGGCGTAATTTGTTTTTGTTCAATTCATTTTATGAAAGTTTGTTTGTATGAGCAGCAGTGATGTTTATTTATCAGAACTTATCGCCACAAGATTATCGCATGATCTTATCGGTAATATCGGGGCAATTTCTAATGCGATTGAATTGCTTAATGAAGGTGATGAGGACGACAAAGAAGATATATCCAATATCTTAAATTTTAGCTCTAAGGTTTTGAGTAAACGCCTTAAATTTTTTAGACTTTGTTTTGGTTTATCCAACGCTTCCATCAAATCTTTAGAAGAATTGGTTACAATTTCTGCCGATTATCTTTCTACTTTAGGCAATCCTAACTACCCGATTGTGGCTGACTTTAAGATTACCACTCCTAAAATTTATAAGTTGGTTATGCCGGCTGTTATGATGATGGCCGATACCATTGTTAAGGGTGGAAAAATCACAGTTGAACAGACGGATGAAGCCTTGCTCATTCAACCAACTTCCGCGGTTGCTCTGAATAACGCTAAATTAGTCAATATCACGCATATCCTCAATGGAGGAAAGCCTGAAGAGAATCCTTCTTCATACGCACCGCTTATTTATCTCTTAGCTTATCTGGACGGTAGCGGTGTACAAGTTAAACTTGATGGTCAGACTTTGGTTATCGGAGCTTAGTGTCTATGGCTATTTACGGCGTACTTCTTCCTTTGCCTTTTGACGATGTCTTTGATTATTCCGCAGATGACGGATTAACTATCGGGCAAATGGTTGAAGTGTCGTTCGGACGTGAAGATTTGGTGGGAGTGGTTTGGAAAATCGGGAAAACTGCCGATATAGCCCCTTCTAAAATAAAGCCGATTAAATCGGTTATTAATCTTCCTAAACTTTCTCATCCTTTGATGACTTTTATTCAAAAAACAGCTCAATACAATCTCGCCCCTATCGGGTTGGTTCTTAAAATGGTCTTAGGACTTAAAAGCAATCAATTACCTAAACAAAAAATAACGCTTTATGGACTAAACATCAAAAATGAGAATCTTGACGGTATTCGTATTACCGAAGCAAGAAAAGCCGTATTTGATTTTTTAAGTAATGGATTTGAAGCCGAAAAAGAACAAATTTTAACAGAGACCGGGGTTAGTGAAGCGGTTATTTCCGCTATGATTAAACATGGCTTTCTCTATAAAAAAGATGTTCTTGTTAACGAAGATGCCGATGAACAAATTGTTAATTTAAGCAAACATACTCAGCTTACGGACGAACAACAAGACGCTGCCGATATTTTGGTTCGTAAAGTCAACAACGGCTTTTCCGCCACTCTGCTTGATGGTGTGACTGGTTCTGGTAAAACAGAGGTTTATTTTGAAGCCGTTGCAGAGGCATTGGCTCTTGGTAAACAAGTTTTGGTTTTGGTGCCGGAAATCTCTTTAACCTCTCAATGGCTCAGACGTTTTGAGGTACGCTTTGGGGTTACGCCGTTTATCTGGCACTCGGAAGTCGGTGTTAAAGATAAAGCTAAGACATGGAAAGCTGTTGCGCTCAATAAAGCAAAAGTTGTGGTTGGAGCACGTTCAGCTCTCTTTCTCCCTTTTGCCGATTTAGGGATTATTGTTGTAGATGAAAGCCATGACCATTCGTTTAAACAAGAAAGTTTGGTTACTTATCAAGGGCGTGATATGGCCGTATTACGCGCTCATTTGGAAAAAATTCCGGTTATCCTTTCTACTGCCACACCAGACTTAGAAACTTTGGTTAATGTTGAAGAAGGAAAATATGATTGTGTTCGTTTAACCAAACGTTTCGCCAAAGCAGTCTTACCTGAAATTAAAATTATTGATCTAAAAAAAGATAAACCGCAAAAAGGTCCGTGGGGTGTTTCGTTTTTGGCTCCGACCTTGGTTGAAGAACTTAGTCACAATCTGCAACGTGGCGAACAGTCTATGCTTTTCTTAAACCGTAGAGGTTACGCGCCTTTGCTTATTTGCCGTGATTGCGGACATAGAATTCAATGTCCTCATTGCACTGCTTGGCTTGCTGAACATCGCATTACCGGCGAACTTATTTGCCACCATTGCGGATTTAAAATGTTTACGCCTAAACGTTGCCCCGAATGCGGGTCAGAAGATGGTTTAACCGCGTGTGGACCGGGGGTTGAAAGAATCGCCGAAGAGGTTCGCAACCGTTTTCCTCAAGCCCGTACAGCTATTCTTTCCAGTGACATCACCACAAACTACAAACAAATTTCTGAGGTTATCCATCGTACCGCCAATAAAGAAGTTGATATTCTTATTGGTACGCAAATCTTAGCTAAAGGACACAACTTCCCAGATTTGACGCTCGTTGGCGTTGTTGATGCGGATTTGGGATTACTCGGAACGGATTTGCGTTCCAGCGAACAAACTTATCAACTTCTAGAACAAGTTTCCGGTCGTGCCGGACGTGGAGAGAAAAAAGGCTCTGTTTATTTACAAACTCTATATCCTGAAAATTTGGTTTTACAGGCGGTTATTGCGCATGATCGCGAGCAATTTATTGAGATTGAAAAAAGTTCCAGAAGCCTGTTACACATGCCCCCTTATGGCAAATTAGCCGCTTTAATTGTATCTTCAACTAATCAACAAGCAGCAGAAGCGGCAGCTTATTATCTTGGTAAATGCGCCCCTAACACCGAACTTATTGAAACACTTGGACCGGCTCCTGCCCCTATGAATTTACTTCGAGGACGTTATCGGTATCGTCTGCTTTTGAAAACGGCACGCAATGTTAATATTCAGAACGTACTCAAAAAATGGCTTGCCATGGTTAAAATAAAAAGTAATGTGCGCGTTGATGTTGATATTAACCCATATTCCTTTATGTAGCCTCATTTTTTTTATAATTTTCATTTGACTTCATATGTTTCCGGCACTACATTTATTTTAGTGTTATTTATTATTTTAAATTTTAATCATTATGGGTGTTAAGGAATTATTTTTGGGTGTAGACCTTCCTGCAGATGTTAAAATGCTATACCATGGTCTCATGAAGAAGAAAATTGACCTTCAAAACGGATGGTTAGCGATTGTCTTAAAAAACAATTTAGCAATTTTCTTCAAAAACGGCATGCAAATGATGTCTTTTGGAGCGGTTCGCAACATTGTCAAAAATCCCGATGGGAAATTTATGGTGATTAGAGAAAATGGCGACAAAGCAATTTGGAACGCAAAAGGTTATTGTCTTGCTGCTTTTTCTAAAGATACCGAACTTTTTGACAATGGATGGTATAGAAAAAAACTTAATGATGGTCTTGCTTTATTTGATAACAACGGAGAATGTATTGGGCAAAATTTAAGAAACACGGAAGTTTTTTCCAACGGTTTTTATTTTATGTCCGTTTTTGATTCCGCAGATGGGGCATTTGCTGGAGTTTACAATAATAAAAAAGAAAAAATACTTTTTACCAATTCTTCGCATGTGTGTATGCTTAGAAACGGATGGTTTATTGTAGATGGGGTTCTTCATGATAATTTCGGTGAAGAATATCTAAGTCAAACCACATCTTCCAAGTTATCTTTTTTATTGTTGAAGGCTATCGGTTCGTTGATGCCTCTTCGCAAAAGTTAGAACATCTTAATCTTTTACGGATTTTCTATCCCTAATTTAAAGCCGATTTTTTACAATCGGCTTTTTTATTAATGCTTTGTAGAAAACCACCACTTTAGTGGTGGATGAATAAAAAGTCGGCGATATAATAAAGATATGCA
>CALXPU010000025.1 GCA_944390455.1 uncultured Alphaproteobacteria bacterium
TCCATTTGGAGTTGTAAAGAAAGGCACCTTAATGGTGCCTTTCCAAGAACCCCGGGTTTACCCGGGGATATCTATTTACTTATTTTTTTTATAAAAAAAAAGACCGGTGGTTAGCCGGTCTTAAATGTGTTTTTTCAGTGTTTTTCTTCGTTAACAATGTCAATCGGTTGGGGCATGGGGCATCAAATGTAGTTAATTTCGTCTGTGTAGACAAGAACGTCTACCTTGACCTCATTTGCATGAGCAAAGGCTTCTACCCTTGCACCGGAATGCGCAACCAAACAAATTACACTGACGTTGCAACCAAATTTTTTCAGCTCTTCCACCTGCTCTTTAAGTTTCTTGCCGCTACGGAATGAGTGTTTAATTAAGATTACATTTTCCGCCGGCACACGCAAGTGCTGAACCAATTCCAAGTTTTCTGTGACAAGCGAACTGATTTTCAGAGAGCTGGCAAGTTCGTTAATGATTCCACCAAGCGGGTTTTTATCTTCTCCTTTTTTGAATGAAGGGAAGACAATGCATACATGCGGAATTTCCTGCACTTTCTTGAGTACCTGTTTTACCACTTCACTGCGGAACTTCTTGTCTTTTGACAAGTTTTCCAAGTCAACGTCAATACCTTTGTCACTTTTGCTTGCATAGTTTGCAACAATGTTTTTTAAGTCCATAATTGTAAAAAATTAAAAAAATTATTAAACATAGAGTTATTTATCACGAAAGCTAATTTGACAGAATTATTTTCATTTGTCAAGCATTTTTATTGTTTTTTGTATAAAAAAAAGCAGGCGGGAAAACGGTTTGTTTTTTCCTGCCTGTTTTGAGCTTATAACAAAGCCTCCCTGCGCGCTTCTTATAATCTCACAATTCATAAAATTTTACGCTGTTACACGCCTCTTTATACCCTGATGTTAACCTTTAGAGTTAATCCGGTATAATAACAATATTTTAGCTTGAGGATAGCTAAAACGCCATTTAATACGGTATAATTGTATGTAAATAATTCTTACTTTTTCGTTAATTACGACACCACAAAATTTCTTCTAACTCAAGCAAAAAAAAGACTTATGAAAAACTATTTTTCAATTATTTTTTAAATAGTTGAATTTCAGATAAAATGTCTTTTATATGCCTGTTTAAAAACTTTATTTTATGCCATTATCTTCTGTTTGGCATCAACACATAAGGAGCTCTTTCTCGCATACTAAAATAACCGTTTGTTGTAATTACAAGATGATCCTCTAATTTTATTCCCACAACATCCAAAGCTTGCGCCAGTTGCTTTGTCATATCAACATCTGCATTTGACGGTGTTGAATTTCCTGATGGATGATTGTGCGCTATAATTACAGACAAAGCATTATTTTTTAGAGCCTTTGCCACTATATCTCTGGGGCTTATCATCACTGCATCTACCGTGCCAACTTGCTCTATATTTTTTGCAATAAAGCGGCCGGCTTTGTTTAAATAGATTATCAATAAATTTTCATGATTTGAATAACCGATACAACTCCGACAATATTCCACTATTGCCTCTTTATTCGTCAACATTGGGGCATCTTTATTCTCTAAATTCTCCCAACATATTTTATTGCAACAGGCATGTATCAAACTAAACAACACTGCTGTATTGTTACTTACTCCACCATCTTCAATAATATCACTTGCGGGGGCTACTAATACGTTTACTAAATTGGAATATTTTCTAATAAGTTCTTTTGCTATCGGCTTTACATCACGTCTGGGAATCGAATACGTCAATATCAATTCCAACAACTCATAATCAGGCATACTCTTTCCCAAGTCTGCCAAAAAACGCGCTTTTAGGCGTTGACGATGGCCGATATAGTCAGGCTCTTTATTATCTTCTTGTTTTATTATTTTCTTTTTAGTCTTCT
This sequence comes from uncultured Alphaproteobacteria bacterium, assembly GCA_944390455.1. Lineage (GTDB taxonomy): Bacteria > Pseudomonadota > Alphaproteobacteria > RF32 > CAG-239 > CAG-267. Next base: position 1,899 of record CALXPU010000025.1, read on the forward strand.
TGGTATCGTCCATCGTCGCGTTCCTTAATTATTTTTTATACGGAGGTTTATCCAATCCCTTTGGCGAATATGTAAATACTTCACATCCATCTTTAGTTACGCCTAATGAATGTTCAAATTGAGCAGATAAAGTTCTATCTTTAGTTACAGCTGTCCAGCCATTAGATAGAATCGTCCCGTCCGGCTTTCCAATGTTTATCATTGGTTCTATTGTGAAAAACATACCTTCTTTAATAACCGGACCGGTACCTTTACGGCCAAAGTGTAAAACATTCGGTTCATCGTGGAAAACACGCCCTAACCCGTGACCGCAAAACATTTCTACAACAGAGTAACCATATTTATGCGCATATTCTTCAATAACCGCACCGATATCGCCAAAGTGAGCACCCGGTTTTACAACATCTATACCGCGCATTAAGCATTCGTACGTTACTTCGCACAAGCGTGTTGCTTTCAATTTTGGTTTGCCGATATAATACATTCTTGATGTATCACCAAACCAGCCGTCTAAAGTTACGGTAACATCTATATTCACAATATCACCGTCAGCCAGTTTTCTGTCATCCGGAATACCGTGACAAATCACGTGGTTGATTGAAGTACAGATTGTCTTTGGATATCCGTGATAACCTAAACAAGATGGAATCGCGTTGTGTGAAACAATAAATTCACGACATAAATCGTCCAAATGTTCCGTTGTCACTCCTACATCTACATAATCTGTAATATAGTCCAAACACTCAGCCGCCAGTTTTCCGGCGCGACGCATTCCTTCAAAATCTTCTGGACTATATAATTTAATTCCATTCTCGTCCGTTTTAATTTTTCTTTCTTCCTGCTTTGACAATGTTTTACTCCTTAACTTTTTGTTCTACTTTTGTTTATATATCTCATTATTTAAAATTGCAATTTTTTTTTAATTTTATTTCTTCCCTCTTTTTTTATTTATTGTATGAATATATATCAACATTATCAGAGGAGGTTGTTATGTTCGGTAAACTATCTAATATTCTTTATAGTTTTTTTCTTGTTCTTATTACAGCTTTAGTGGCTAAGTATTTTACTTCTCAAGGCATGAGTGCATTTTACGAAACTTTAGATATTCCGGCAACAACGCCTGAAAATCATTATTTTTCATATGCGTGGCGCGGATTATATTTTTTACTGTTCATCAGCTTTTGTTTAGTCCTAGAATCGAGTAAAGATAAAGAACAACTTTTAGATGCGAAACTTCTTTTTATCTGCCAGCTTTTTATGCAGATTTTATGGACCTTCAGTTTCTTTTACATGGAACAGTTAATTGCCTCTGCCGTGGTTATTATCTTGCTTGATATTGTGGTGGCTCTTATGATGCACACGTTCTTCTTTATCAACAAATGGGCTTTTGCACTGACTGTGCCATATCTTTTGTGGCTTCTTTTTGCGAGTTATCTCAATATTGCGATTATTTTTCTAAATGCTTAGATAAAGAATCGTTTCTTCCTTTTAAATTTAAACTAGACATTAGAAAAAATGTGCTGTAATTTTGTGCGGTTAAAAGTTTAATTTAATTTTTTTGGGAAGAAAAAAATGACAACGAGTGTAAATCAAATAAGAAAAACTTTCTTAGATTATTTTGAGAAGAATGGACATAAAATTGTTCCTGCTTCTTCTCTTGTTCCTGACAATGATCCGACTTTGATGTTTACAAATTCGGGTATGGTACAATTTAAAAATATTCTAGCCGGTAACGAAACCAGAGATTACACTCGAGCCGCCACTTCCCAAAAAAGCGTTCGAGCCGGCGGAAAGCACAATGACTTAGATAGCGTTGGCTATGACGTTCGTCACCATACTTTTTTTGAGATGCTCGGAAACTTCTCGTTTGGAGATTACTTCAAAGAAGAGGCTATTTACTACGCTTGGGAATTGCTCACAAAAGAATTTATGATTCCTAAGGAAAAATTGGCTGTTACTATTTTCCATACAGATGATGAGGCTTATAATATTTGGAAAAAAGTTTCCGGTCTTTCTGATGAGCGTATTATTAGAATCGCTACAAAAGATAACTTCTGGCAAATGGGTGATACTGGTCCTTGCGGTCCTTGCTCCGAAATCTTTTATGACCATGGTCCGGAAGTTTGGGGCGGATTGCCAGGAACGCCTGAAGAAGATGGCGACCGTTTCATTGAAATTTGGAACTTGGTATTTGACCAATATGAAGATTTGCCGGATGGTTCTCGCATTAACTTAAAGAAACCGTCTATTGATACAGGTATGGGATTGGAAAGAATTGCAGCTATTTTGCAGGGTGTTCACTCTAACTTTGATACAGATACTTTCCAACATATCATTAAAGCAATTGCTGACATTGCCAATACAGATCCGAAAGGTCCGTTGCAGGCTTCTCATAATGTTGTTGCCGACCACTTGCGTGCAATGAGCTTTTTAATTGCAGACGGCGTTTTGCCATCTAACGAAGGACGTGGTTATGTTTTGCGCCGTATTATGCGTCGCGCGATGAGACACGCATATTTGCTCGGAGTTAAAGAGCCGATGATGTATAAACTTCTTCCGGTTTTACAAAAAGAAATGGGCGATGCTTATCCTGAATTGTACCGTTTTGAAAAACTCATTACCGAAACTATTAAAGCAGAAGAAACTCGTTTTGGTAGAACTCTTGATAAAGGCATGCGTTTGTTAGACGAAGAAACTTCTCATCTTAACAAGGGCGACACTCTTAATGGTGAAACCGCATTCAAACTTTATGACACCTATGGTTTCCCACTTGACTTAACACAAGATGCTTTGAAAAATAAAGGCATTAATGTTGACGTTGAAGGCTTTGATGCGGCAATGGCTAAGCAAAAAGAAGAAGCTCGTAAAAATTGGGCTGGCTCTGGCGATGCCGGTACAGAAAAAATTTGGTTTGAAGTTAAAGAAAATATCGGCGGAACCGAATTTTTAGGTTATAACACCACAAAGAGCGATGGCATCATCAAAGCTTTGGTTCAAGACGGTAAACAAGTTGATTCCGTTAAAGGTGGAGAATTTTATTTAGTTGCAAACCAAACTCCTTTCTATGGTGAATGTGGTGGTCAAGTTGGAGATACCGGTATTATCGTTTCTAAAAACTTTAAGGCTGAAGTTTATGATACCAAACGCAAACTTGATACCGTATTTGTTCACTGTTGCAAATTGATTGAAGGTGAAGCTAAGTTAGAAGATTTTGCGTCTTTTGAAGTTAATGAGCAAAATCGTAAACAGATTTGCGCTAACCACTCGGTTACACACCTTGTTCATAAGGCATTACGCACAATCTTGGGCGAACATGTTACTCAAAAAGGTTCTTTGGTGGCTGCGGATAGAATGCGTTTTGATATTTCCCATCCAAAGCAAATTACTGCTGAAGAATTAAAACTTGCCGAAGATATGGTTAATGACGCTATTCGTAAAAACTATCATGTTAATACGGTTTTAATGAATCAAGACGAAGCTATTAAAACCGGCGCTATGGCTTTGTTCGGTGAAAAATACGGTGACGAAGTTCGTGTGGTCATGATGGAAAAAGACGGCGAAGTTTACTCTCGTGAACTCTGTGGCGGTACGCATGTTTCTGATACCGGCGAAATCGGATACTTCAATATTCTTTCAGAATCCGCTGTTTCCGCAGGTGTTCGCCGTATTGAATGTGTTACTGGCAAAGGCGCTGAACAATATGTTGATGCGATGGAAGATAAAATTCATTCCGTATGTAACACGCTTAAAACTAATGTTAACGATTTAGAAGCTCGCATTTCTAATTTGCTTGAAGAAAGAAAGAAACTTGAAGCAGAAGTCTTTAATTTGAAAAAGACATTGGCCAGTGGCGGCGCTTCTAAGAATAGCGAAGTTGAGATGGTTAACGGGGTTAAATTCGTTGGTAAAGTTATCCCAGATGTTCATCCGAAAGAGTTAAAAGCTTTTATAGATGAAATGAGCCAGAATATCGGTTCCGGCGTTATGGTTTTGGCTACCGATAAAGACGGCAAAGCATCTATTGTGGTCGGCGTTACTAAAGACTTAACCAATAAATATTCCGCTGTTGATTTGGTTCGCATTGCTTCCGGCGTTGTCGGCGGTCAGGGTGGTGGCGGCAGACCAGATATGGCGCAAGCCGGTGGTCCTGATGCAAGTAAATTAACTCTTGCATTTGAAGAGGTTAAAAAGGCGATATAGCAGAGTAAGAAGAGAAGCGCTCCTAACGGGGCGCTTTTTCTTATTAGATTATTTTCTTTCTTCTTAACGGTCGTTGCTGTTAAATTTCTTTAATAACATTTGATTTATGGGGGAATTGTCTTTCCCATCGTGAGCAGCGACAAATTCTTTCGGCTCTTTGATGTTTTCTTTGTCTTTCCCATCACGGGCAGCGACAAATTCTTTCAGCTCTTTGATGCGTTCTTTATTCAGACCCGGTTCCGGAATTGCGGCGATGTATTCGTCAATTGAGCCGAAAATATATTCCTGATAGGAGCCTTTTATTGACCGAAAACTTCCATCCATATTATAATCCGGTTGCGCGTTTTTATCTGCTTTTTTAACTTGCCTCGGTGCGAATTCTTTACAGATATTCGTAAAAATCTGCCGCGCCAGTTTTTGTTGCCGTTTTACGGCATCCGGCGTGTAGGCGCCGTTTTCCATCGCAAACATCGCAGCGCGTTCTTCTTCGCTGATTTCTTTCATCTTATCGGTTTCGGAAAGACGCATGGCGTAGAGGAAATCATTGACCATCGCAATTGCGGCCTTATCGGGATTTACTGATAACATGGCTATATAGCTATGCGCCATGACGCCTGCTTCGGCTATAGCATCCAAGCAATAGCCATCAATTTGTTTTTCTTTGGACCATTTTTTATGTTCCCTTTCTGCTTCCTTTTTCACTATTTTTATGTTCTTCTCTTCCTTTTCATCTGCTTTTTTTCCGTATAATGACATGCTTTCCTGCGCTTCCCATTTGGTACCGAAATTCATTTGGTTCGCATGTGAACACTCGTGTGCAACCTCATTTAAAATTATATCTGACGATAATCTCATCAAATCACCTTTAAATTGGCTGTCTTCAAACATCTTATCCCGGATATTGTCTTTTATTTGCTCATAACGCCATACGGTATCCAGTAATTTTGCCGTCGAAGGATCATTTATTGCGTAAAGTTCATAAAGTTTCTGCATTTCCATAAATTTATGCTCGGAAAGATGAGGGCGTGGCGGAATTTCACGAGTTAAAAGATCTTTAGCGGCTTCATCGCCACGTTCGGCCATGATTTCCAGAGCCTTAAAAAGAAACCTTATCTGCTCATACCGATTTAAATAGACGGCATCACGGGTCGGCGCCGCCGGGTCTTCCTCCATTATTTCCTTGGTGCAATGTCCGCCGGGACCGCCGCTATTATGGCCGACATAAACTCTTTCCAAATAAAAATGATTTTCATCAAAATAATCCGGACGTCGCGGCGAACTTACAAATTCCTGATAATTCGCACCCTCCAGAATCCGACGGCAATAAGGATTGTTTTTCATCCGGGTGACCGTATAGTCAACTATCCCCTGCAGCAATTTATCATCAAAGTCGCGAGCCTCACAGATGGCCTTTCTTTCTTCGGCTGTTATCATGGTTTTCTCCTTTATCGTTCATATTTAGTATATAATAGCGCTATTTCATTATTCAGTTCAAACAAAAAACCCGCTTTAGAATATCTAAAGGCGGGCGGATGCTAGAAAACCGTATACAAGTTAAGACGGCTCGGCTTATTGGGGCAGAGCCTTATTCACCGACATCCACCCCAAAATTTGAGGTATGACATCGGCACAATTTTTAAAGTCGTGTGCTCACGACTGTGTTACATTTTCCAGGGTTTTCTAGGCCCTAAGTTTTATACTTTTCTAGAGAATAAAACTTGTTATTAAATTAACTCTTTTTTTGAATAACGCAAGAATTTTATTGCATTTCTTCTATTTTTCAGACATTGTGGCGTTGTTTTCTGAAAGGATTTTTGAATATGGCTTTTGTTTTTAATCATTTTAATTTTAATGTTACAGACTTGCAAACCAGTCTTGATTTTTATGAAAAAGCATTGGGCTTTCATGAAGTCGGGCGGATTGAAGATAAAGACGGGGCTTATGTTATTGTTTATCTCGGAGACGGAAAATCTGATTTTCGCTTAGAATTAACTTGGCTTAAGGATCATCCGCAAAAATATGATTTGGGCGAATGTGAATTTCATCTGGCGCTCACTACCGATGATTATCAAAAATCTTTTGACTTTCATCAACAAAATGGTTGGGTATGCTTTGTTAATGACGCTATGGGTATCTATTTTATTGAAGACCCTGATGGCTATTGGATTGAAATTTTACCACCGCAAAAATAAAAGAGGGAAGTTTCTTCCCTCTTTTTATTTGCTTTACGGATTGGCTTAAAAGAAATAATATCTGATACCAACCGTAAATTCTTGAATATTTTTCTTGAAGGTGTCATCTTCCGGAAATACATAGCGATACATAGCACGAATACCGATGTTATCTGTCGGGTTAAATTGTGCACCGATACCTGCTCTGTATACTTCCCCTTCAAAATCACTCATCTTTTTATCTAAATTGCCACCATCTAAAGTGTATTTTCCGTAGCCCACGGTTGTTAATAATTCAACAACGCCTAAATTTAATGTGTCTGATACTAAATCAATACCATACGCAGCCGGTTTTGTTTTGCTGCCGCCAAAGGCATCTGTGGATGCATATTGTTGATAAAAACCTTCAACAGATAAGAAACCTAAAACTTTTACACCGGCACTGACAGCGCCTCCGTTAAAACTATCAAAATCGCCATATCCGTTTGGTGTGGATGATACATAATCTATACCAACGTGCGGAGAAATTATGAATGCATGCGCATTAAACGAAATCATTGTAGCCAATAGAGCTAAATATAATTTTTTCATGAAAATATTCCTTTTCTTTCTGGTTATGCCAATTCTTTTATCACAATATCTCGGGAATCGGCGTCATAGACTATGCCCAACTTCCCTTTGCGAAATTCTTCTGCCGTTTTACCGAATACATCGTAGCGCCATCCCTTTAATATTTGGTTTTTGGCTTTTGGATTTTTTATGTATTCACGTAAATTTTTCTCACTAGTGATTAAACGAGAAACGACGCCAAACTCGTTACTCTTAATTTTCAGCAACAATTTCAACACTTCACATAGTGAATGCTGGCTGGGCGGAATGGTTACATCTCGCTCACGGTCAAAACGTCCTAATGTTTTATCAAATTTTTCCGCTGTCAAATCTGCTAAAATCTCCACCATTTCTTTTGCTAATTTGCTTTTAGCCACATCGGGACGAATCCCCCTCACCTGCTTCATCTCTTCCATACTTTTCGGAAAAGCGGTTGCTATGTTTATTAAAGCTTCATCTTTAATTATTGTTTGGCGAGAAATGTTTTTTTCTTTTGCCATATTTTCTCGCCATTCAGCCAAAACCTTTAACGCATTCAAAAATGATAAGGAATGTCCGTTATGACGAATACGCAACCATGCATCTGCCGAATTTTGTTCATAGTGAGAGGCATCTACCAAATCTACCATTTCCTCTTCTATCCAGCTTTCGCGGTTGTTTTCTTTTAGATATGCGGCGATTTGTTTATAGCATTTTATCAAATGGGTTACATCTCCGGCAGCGTATTCCAACTGTTCATCACTTAAAGGACGCAACTGCCAATTTGTCAGACGGCAAGATTTATCCAATTCTATTCCACAATAAACTCTAACCAAATTTTCATAACTTACTGCTTCGCCCAAACCACAAGCCTGTGCGGCTATCTGTGTATCAAAAACTGGTGTTGGTACAAAACCGGATAAATTGTACAGTATCTCTATATCTTGACGACCTGAGTGGAAAACTTTTAATATCCTTTTATTTTGTAAAACCGCAAAGAAACTTTCATAATCCATTTCTTTTGCCAAGGGGTCTATCAAATAAGCGCCTTCTTCATATCCTACTTGTATCAGACAAGGTATCGGATAATATGTTTTTTCACGAATAAATTCACAATCTATTGCGATGATTTTTTGCTTTTTTAATACCTTGCAGGCGTTTTGCAGCTCTTTTGTGTTATCTATTAAATTCATTAGGCTGGTTCCTTTTCTTTTTTTAGGATTTTACGGGGGATTGTTTAAGATTTTTTTAATTTTAGCTTGCATTTATGCTATTTTAGAGTAAAAATGGCGGCATTGACGTTGAAACACTTATTCAGAGGGACATAATGTTAGAATACAGAACGCATACCTGCGGTGAGCTTAGAGCAGCTGATGCAGGGAAAAAAGTAAAACTCTCCGGTTGGATACATCGTAAACGTAATTTGGGTAACTTATGCTTTGTGGATTTACGCGACCACTATGGCATTACTCAATGCGTGGTTGATAGTTCCAGCGATTTATTCAAACAACTTGAAGATATTCGCGTGGAAAGTGTTATTACAATTGATGGCGATGTTGTTTTGCGTGAAAGTGTTAATAAAAATATGCCGACAGGTGATGTTGAAGTTAAAGTTACTCATGTTGAACTTCACTCTATGGCTGATGTGCTTCCTATTCAAGTTTTTGGTGAAGATAATTCTCCGGAAGAAATGCGCTTAAAATATCGTTTCTTGGATTTGCGCAGAGAGAAAATTCACAACAACATTATTTTACGCTGCAATGTTATCAAAAGAATGCGTGAATTAATGAACGAACAAGGTTTCTTAGAATATCAAACTCCAATTTTGACAGCTTCTTCTCCTGAAGGCGCAAGAGACTTTTTGGTTCCATCTCGTTTAAATCCAGGACGCTTTTACGCTCTTCCACAATCTCCGCAACAATTCAAACAATTGTTGATGGTTTCCGGTTTTGATAAATATTTCCAAATTGCACCTTGTTTTCGTGATGAAGACCCTCGTGCTGACCGTAGTCCGGGGGAATTCTATCAACTTGATATGGAAATGTCTTTCGCTACGCAAGAAGATGTTTTTTCGGTTATGGAAAAAACAATGGGAACGATTTTTAATGAATTTGGTAATGGTAAAAAAGTTGACCAAGCACCGTTTAAGAGAATCGCTTTCAAAGAAGCTATGCTAAAATATGGTTCTGATAAACCGGATTTGAGAAATCCTCTTGTTATTCAAGATGCCACTTCTTTCTTTAGCAATTCCGGCTTTGGTGTATATGATACTAAAGCTGCAAATGGTGAAGAATTGCGCGCCATTGTTATTCCTAGTGCCGGAGAAAAGCCTCGCTCTTTCTTTGATAAATTAGATGGTTTTGCTAAGGAAGAAGGCTTTGGCGGTATGGCTTATGTTGCTTTATCTGCTAATGGGGCAAAAGGTATTGCTAAATTCTTTTCTGAAGAAAAAATGGCTGAACTTAAAAATATGTTCGGTCTTAAAGATGGTGATGCTATCGTCTTTATGGGCGGTAATAAAAAGCTTATCAACAAATTCGCAGGTAAAGTTCGCACTAAATTGGGTGAAGAACTTGATTTGATAGAAAAAGACGCTTTCAGAATTTGTTGGATTGTTGACTTCCCATTCTATGAAGAAAACGAAGAAACCGGCGCTGTTGAATTTTCTCACAATCCGTTTTCTATGCCACAAGGCGGTATGGATGCTCTTTTAAACATGAATCCATTTGATATTTTGGCTTACCAATACGATATGGTTTGCAATGGTGTAGAACTTGCATCAGGTGCTGTTCGTAACCATAAGCCGGAAATCATGTATAAGGCTTTTGAACTTGCCGGTTATGACAATAGCGTTGTTGATAACAAATTCGGCGGTATGATTAATGCTTTCAAATATGGGGCTCCTCCTCACGCAGGTTGCGCTCCTGGAATTGACCGTACGGTTATGTTACTCTTGGATGAACCGATTATTCGTGATGTTATCTTGTTCCCACTTAACGGTAAAGCACAAGACTTGTTGATGCAAGCACCGAATACGGTATCTGAGCAGCAGCTTAAAGATTTACATATTGAAATCAAAGCTGACGCATAGTTGAACATAAATAAGGCAGTCAGAGAGTTGGCTGCCTTATCTTTTATATTGGATTATTATATGTTTAAGAATTTTTCGCTTTCTTTTTCTAATAAAACTATATGCGGATTGATATGGTGCATTTTTGTTGCTTTATCCTTGTATATAGCTCCTTATCATGAAATATGGGCCGATGAAGTTCAGGCTTTTTTAATTGCAAGAGATGCCTCTTTTACCGATATTATCTCAATTATTCCACATCAAGAAGGACAACCTTCTCTTTGGCATTTATTGCTTAAAGGACTTATTGTTCTATTTGGCGAAAATCTTAACATAACTCTTGTTTCCATAACCATCATGTCTTTAGCGGTTGGTATTTTTTTATTTGGATATCAGGTTCCGCTGATTTACAAAATCCTTATCCCTTTCGGGCATTATTTTCTTTATCAGTACAATATTATCTCTCGCAATTACTGTTTAGCTTATCTCGCTTTGGCCATTTTGGGGTATATGTATCCTTTACGGCATAAATATATTTGGCGGTATGCTTTTACTCTTTTATTGCTTGCCGAATCGACTTCTTTTTTAACCCCAGTTGCTGCTATTTTGGGTGCTTTATGGCTTTATGAAGCTTATAAAAACCATACCCATAAATTAGCATCTTATACTGCACCAATGTTTATGCTGGGTGGCTTTGGACTTTTTATGATTTGGCAAATTCTTCCTATTAATACTGAGCAATATAACATACGTATCGACGACATCAAAAACTATCCGTATAATGTTATCGCCCATTTTCCAGAAGCATTCTTTGCCGGTAAACATCTCGGTATAAATTTATTATTCTTAGCTGTTTTTGCTTGGTTAGCTTTTAAACGCTCTTTATCTCCAACTTTAGTAACGGCAATATGTCATCATAAAAATTCTGTTGTATCGGTGCTTTTAATTTGGATTACTTTTATTGCTGTTTATTTTGCCGTTCGCCCAATGTTTTATCATCAAGGACTTATTTGGGGGCTTTTCCTTTGTTCGATATATATGTTTTTTCCTAATTATATCCTAAACAAAAAACATTATCTTTTTGTTGCTTGCTTGTTTATGCATATTTATTGGAGTTTTGCCAGCATTTCTTTTGATATTCAACTCCCTTATTCCGCACAGCACGCTGCCTTAAAAGTTTTGCAAAAATACAATCTTTTGAAACACAAAATTCAGGTTGTCGGGTTTCACACTTTGCCCTTGCAATCTTTGATTTCAAAAGAAAATCTTTATCTTACATCAGATACTCCTTTGTATTGGCTATGGACTCAAGATGACTTAAAACGCAGATATACCGATATTCAAAAAACTGTTGACGAACATCGAGATATTCTTGTCGTTGACGCCTTTGAGGCGCCCCGAATTGACCTTTCTTATTATGAAAATACTAATATGTTTCTTATCTATAAAATTCCGGCTGCAGCTGTTTATAAAGGCTATCTTTTTTATGAACAAGGATTGAATATATATATAAAAAAAGAACTTATTGACGAAAGTTTGTAATTCTTAATTTTAAATTAAAAAGTGCTTTACTTTTTAAAATATTAGTGTATAAACTATCTCGAATGACAGAGAGGGCTAATGGCATGCCTTACTGTTATCTTGAATCCAACTTAATTTTTGAAAGGGATTGAAATGCCTAAATTAAAAACTAAAAGTTCTGCTAAAAAACGTTTTAGCGTTACCGGTACCGGTAAGTTGAAAAGAAATTTTGCGAAAAAGAGACACTGCCTCTTCTGCAAAACTCAGAAAATGAAAAGACAAGCTCGCGGCACAACTTTGTTGTCAGAAGTTGATGTTCAGATTGTTAAAAAGTTTTTACCTTATTTGTAGTTGTAGGAGGATTTATAAATGTCTCGTGTTAAAAGAGGTGTAACAGCTCACGCTCGCCATAAGAAAATTATCGATATGGCTAAAGGCTATAGAGGACGTAATAAAAACGTTTTCAGAGTTGCTGTTGAAAAAGTTGAAAAAGGTTTGCAGTATGCTTATCGTGATAGAAAAGCAAAGAAGAGAAACTTCCGTTCTTTGTGGATTCAACGTATTAATGCTGCTACTCGTTTGAATGATATGACTTATTCTCGATTTATTAGCGGGCTCGTTAAGGCAGGTATTGAGCTTGACCGTAAAGTGCTGGCTGATATCGCTTACAGAGAGCCCCAAGCTTTTGCTAAGTTAGTAGAAACTGCCAAAGCGGCTCTGGCTAAATAATTTTTTAGTATAGTTTATATCAGTTTTTAAAGAGTCGTCTTGGGCAACCAAGAGGACTCTTTTGTATTTAAAATTCTTTTGTAACTAGGCTTTGCTTTTGTCGGCTTGATTGCAGAAGAAATTTCTAAAGAGTACTTTAGGAGATATTATTGGAAACTTGAGCTAATTGAAAAATTTTACACACACTACATATTAGATGCTTATGTTTTTCATTTTAGCTACAACAAGGATTGAGGGGATTATGGCTCTAAACCATATGTTAGGATGATGAAATGAGTGATATTGAGAGTATAAAAAATAGTATTATTGAGCAGATTAACAGTGCTGACAATGCTAAAGCTCTGGACGATGTCAGAGTGGCTGCATTGGGTAAAAAAGGACAAATTACCGAACTTTTGAAAACTCTTGGCTCTATGCCGTTAGAGGAAAGAATTGCTTTTGGTAAACAAATCAATGTTGTGAAAGCTGATTTAGAAGCAAAAATTGCAGAAAAGAAGCAAGCATTAGAAATTCAACTTCTTAATGAAAAACTCAAAAAAGAAGTTGTTGATGTAACACTTCCATGCCGTCCTGAAGTTCAAGGACGTTTACATCCTGTTTCTAAGGTTTATGAAGAAATTGTTGCTATTTTTGCTCAGATGGGTTTTGAAGTTGCGGAAGGTCCGGATATTGAAGACCAATTCCATAACTTTAATGCATTAAACATGCCGCCTAACCACCCTGCTCGTCAAATGCAAGATACATTCTATATCAACAATGATGTTAATAACGCTTTTGATATGGATAGCGCTTATGTAGTTAGAACCCATACTTCCGGTGTACAAATCCGTACTATGGAGAAGAAACAGCCGCCTATTCGTATCATTGCTCCCGGTAGAACTTATCGTTCTGACTATGATGCTACTCATACTCCGATGTTCCATCAGGTTGAGGGATTGGTTATTGATAAGAAAACAACCATGGCTGACCTTAAAGGCTGTTTATATGACTTTATGAAAGCATTCTTTGAAGTTGATGAATTGCCTATTCGTTTTCGTCCTTCTTACTTCCCATTTACCGAACCTTCTGCCGAAGTTGATATCGGATGTTTGAAAACTAAAACAGATTTGATTATCGGCGCTGGTACAGATTGGTTGGAAGTTCTCGGTTGCGGAATGGTTCATCCAAATGTTTTACGCGCAGGTGGTATTGATCCAGATGAATATCAAGGATTTGCTTTCGGTGCAGGTATTGATAGATTGGCGATGTTAAAATATGGTATTCCAGACTTGAGAACATTCTTTGAATCTGATGTTCGTTGGATTAAAAATTATGGTTTTACACCACTTGACTTTTCGGCAATGACAAGCGGTCTTAGCAACAATGGAGGGTTGGCTCGATGAAATTTACACTTTCTTGGTTAAAAGAACATTTAGATACTGATGCCAGTGTTGATGAAATTAGTGAAACGCTGACTCGTATTGGTTTGGAAGTTGAAGAAGTTGTTAATCCCGCAGCTAATCTTAGCGACTTCATTACGGCTAAAATTGAAAAAGTTGAAATGCACCCTGATTCTGACCACTTGCATGTTCTTGCCGTTAATACCGGTAAAGAAACTTTGCAAGTTGTTTGTGGCGCTCCTAATGTTCATGAAGGTCTTATCGGTATTTATGCCCCGACAGGCGCGCTTATTCCAGCTTACGGCGAACGCCTTAAAATTGCTAAAATCCGTGGCGTTGAAAGTATGGGTATGATGTGTTCCGAAAAAGAGTTAATGGTTGGTGACGACCACAGTGGTATTATTGAATTACCAGCTTCTACTCTTATCGGAAAACCTGCTGCGGAAGTTTTGAATATTGATCCGGTTATTGAAGTTTCCATTACTCCAAACCGTGCGGAATGCCTTGGTGTTCGTGGTATTGCCAGAGATTTAGCAGCTTCTGGCTTAGGTAAACTTAAACCGCTTAGCATTCCTGAAATTAAAGGTTCTTTTAAAAGTCCTATTACCGTTTCTGTTGACTGTCCTGAAGCTTGCCCAACATATACAGCTCGTTATATTAAAGGCGTTAACAACAAGGCTGAAACTCCGAAATGGATGAAGGATAGATTAACAGCTATCGGTTTACGTCCGATTTCTGCTCTGGTTGATATTACCAACTACATCAACTATGATTTGGCTCGTCCTTTACACGTTTTTGATGCAGATAAACTTAAAGGCAATATTAAAGTTCGTATGGCTCAAAATGGTGAAGAATTTTTAGCCTTAAACGAAAAGAACTATACTCTTGATGATAAATGTTTGGGTATTTGTGATGACGAAGGTGTTCAATGCCTTGGTGGTATCATGGGCGGATTAAACAAAGGTAGCTATGAAGATACAACCAATGTACTTCTTGAATGCGCTTTATTTACGCCAACATGCATTGCTCGCACCGGTCGTAAATTACAAATCGACTCAGACTCTCGCGCTCGTTATGAACGTTGGGTTGATCCTATGTCTAACATTTCAGGCAACAACTACGCTACTCAGATGATTTTGGATATTTGTGGCGGAGAAGCTTCTGAAATGGAAGTTGCCGGAACTGAAAAAAATGAAGCGAAACCTGTATATCTTCGTCCTGAAAGATTAAAAACATTTATCGGGTTGGATGTTTCTAAAGAGAAATGTGAAGAAATCCTGTCTAATTTGGGCTTTGCTCTTGCGGAAGAAGATGGCAAAATAAAAGCGGTTGCTCCTTCTTGGCGTGGGGACATTGAATGTGAACAAGATTTAATTGAAGAAGTTGTTCGTATGATTGGTTTGGATAATATTCCAGCAACATCTATGAAAACTGCTGATTTTCCAAAACCGGTTTTGACACCTCTTCAAAACAATATTGTTATGGTTAAGCATGAACTTGCTTCTCGCGGCATGTTTGAAACAGTTACCTTCAGCTTTACCGATAGCGATATTGCACAGCATTTCCGTCGCGGACAAGAACCGATTTTATTACAAAATCCGATCATCAAAGAACTTGATGAAATGCGTCCGTCATTATTGCCGAATTTGCTTATTGGCGCAAAAAATAATATTGCCAGAGGTTATGCTGATTTAGCAATATTTGAAGTTGCTCCAGAATTTTATGGCAGAAATCCTGGCGAACAAAAAGCTGTTGCTTCCGGTATTCGCGTTGGCAAAACATCTAAGAAAGATTGGACTGGTTCAATGCGTGCTTATGATGTGTTTGACGCTAAAGCGGATGCTCTGGCTGCTATTGCTGCGGCAAAAGGTCCGATTGAAGCTCCGCAGATTACAACCGATGCTCCGGCTTATTATCATCCGGGCAGAAGTGGCGCTATCCGCTTAGGTAAAAATGTTTTAGCTTATTTTGGCGAATTGCATCCAGCTGTTTTAAAGGCGCTTGACATTAAATCTAATGTGGTTGCTTTTGAAGTATTCTTGGATAACATTCCGTTGCCGAGAGATGCTAAATCTAAAGCGAAGAAGAAACTTGAATTATCTCAGTTGCAAGCCGTTGATAAAGATTTAGCCTTTGTGGTAGCTCGTAATGTTTCTGCTATCAATATTGTCGCTGCGGCTAAAAATGCCGATAGAAATAATATCGCTGATGTTCGCGTTTTTGACGTGTATGCTGGAGATAATTTACCGGAAGATAAAAAATCCGTAGCTATATCCGTTACTTTCCAACCAAAAGAAAAAACTTATACAGATGCTGAACTTGAGGCTTTGATGAATAAGGTTATTCTTGAAGTAGGCAAGAAAACAGGTGCAACATTGCGATAATTTTATCCAATAACAACTAAAAAAAGATACCCCCGCGTAAAACGCGGGGTTCTTCATATGCGGCTATAAGCCTTTACCACTGGCTTCCCCTGAAC
>CALXPU010000026.1 GCA_944390455.1 uncultured Alphaproteobacteria bacterium
ATATCTTTATTATATCGCCGACTTTTTATTCATCCACCACTAAAGTGGTGGTTTTCTACAAGGCATTAATAAAAAAAAGCCTCGGTAAAACCGAAGCTTTATATTGGTAGCGAGGGGGAGATTCGAACTCTCGACACAAGGATTATGATTCCTCTGCTCTAACCAACTGAGCTACCCCGCCATCAGGTACGAAAGAGTTTTTACAAATAAATTTTGATAATGTCAATAAGAAAAATCAAAAAAGTGCAAAAAAAATGTAAAAATTTTATAAGTATATGATTTAAAAGATAAAAAATAATAGAAATAAATAAAGATTAGAGGAGGTATTTTATATACATATTAAATTTATCTCTATCAGTTACAATATCTCAAACTTTATTAAGTATAACAGAAAAAACAGATAACAAAGATAACTTCTTTGGATAAAAAGATTGATAAAAAAAGAGAATATGGTTATATAGAAAGAGATAAAATAAATAAGGGGGAAATCTGATGAAAATAATTTTATATATAGTTTTAGCTGCAATAGTTATTGGGGGAATAAGTGGCGGTTTGCATTTATGGAAAGTCGCAAAGAAAAACGCACAAGAAATGGCTCCGTTTGCAGAGCTAAAACCTCAATCGCTGGATAAGAATAAGAAGATATTGGTGATATATTACAGTCTAACCGGACATACTAAAGACATCGCCGAACGTATTAAAGCTCAAACAAATGCTGATTTATATGCGATTGAATTAAAACAACCATTGCCGACAGGTCTTATGGCCTATTATCAAATTTGGAAGCAATATAAAGATAAGAGCTTTCCGGAAGTCAATGGTACAATGCCGGATATAAACGAATATGATTTAGTGATTTTAGGTTCTCCGGTTTGGATGTATACGGTGTCAACTCCAATGCAAAGTTTCTTAAAAAGGGCGGATTTTAATAAAAGACCTGTGGCAATATATAGCACGCAAGGAAGCAATCCGGGAACTTTCTTTGCCGATATGAAGAAAGCTACAAAAAATGCGAATATCATATCAGAAATAGAGTTTAACAATTTACCTCAAAAATACGATGAAGCCCTGAATAATAAGATAAATAAGTGGTTGGTTCAGATAATAGAAAAAGTAAAATAAACTTGACTTTTAGCCGAAAAGAGGACAAAATAAGCCTCGTTAAACATATAAAAAATATATAGATATGAAAAATTTACTGAAAAAACTTAAACAAAAGCAAGAAGTGAACTCTCTTTTGTTAGGAGAAAAGCTTTGGAAAGAGATAACCCATCCGTTACCAGAAGCTATCGGTGTGATAGAAACTGATACGCCGCGAGTGAACAGATTTGCCGCCGAGGTAAAAAAGTTGGATAAAAAATCTCAGAAGGCAATAAAAAAATGGCTGGAACGTCAACTCTATGAATTGGATTACTTTGCACCGGACTGTATGACCGGTAGAGAAGAAGAAGCATTAATGCGACAATCACAAATCTATAGACATCATCTGGAAGCAATAAGTTAACATTCTCCTCGGTAAAGAAATGAAAACAGCCCCTAAAACAAGGGCTGTTTTTTTATGATAACAAGGATTTGGAACATAAAAAGACAAACCATACTAAAAAAGCAAAAATTTTAATGGAAATTTAAATTGAAACGTCTAAATTGCGAAACGGAAAAAAGAATATATAGGAAATAAAGAGGCAATAGATGATACAAGATATGACAAGAGGCAATGCGCTGAAATTAATATTATGGTTTGCATTGCCGATACTCATTGGAAACGTATTTCAACAATTATATCAACTGGCAGATATTTTTATCGTAGGCAGACTGATTGGCGAAAATGCTTTAGCCGCCGTAGGAGCTTCTGCACCGATATATTTAACCTTTTTAATTATAGCGTTTAGCTTTACCGGAGGCTTAACCGCTGTTACGGCACAACGTTTCGGAGCAGGGGATTATGACGGAGTTCGCCGTTCCGTAACTCACTCATTCAGAGCCAGCATTGTATTAAGCATCTTTTTAACATTGGTTTTAATTGTGAGCCTCAAGCGCTTATTGCATATATTAAATGTTCCCACAACCATATATGATGATTCTTATAAATTTATTTTGATTTTAGGTTTGGCGATGGTTTTAGTTGTCGCTTTTAACTTGTTGTCAGGTTTTATTCGTGCTTTGGGAGATAGCAAAACGCCTTTGTACTTTTTAATATTTTCATCGGTGTTGAACATTATATTCAATTTAATCCTCATTAAGTTTTGCCATTTAGGCGTTATTGGTTCGGCCATCGGAACTGTTCTTGCCATAAGCATATCGGTTATTTGCTGTGTTTTGTATATTAAACGCAACTATCCGATATTACGCCTCAAAAAGGAAGATTGGCAATACAATGGTGAATTTATGAAAGAACACTTAAATATTGCGATACCGATGTCTATACAATTCTCAATTTTGTCATTAAGCATAATGGTTATTCAATCTGTATGTAACTCTTTCGGAGAAAAGATTATCGTTGGTTTCACGATTGCCCTGAGAATAGAACAATTAGCAACCCAACCGCTTATGGCAATAGGTTTGGCAATGGCTACGTTTGTTGCACAAAATTATGGAGCGGGAAAAGTATCGAGAATTAGAGATGCCGTAAAGAAGACTTGCTTAACCTCGTTTACAATAAGCATCGTAATGAGTGCGCTGATATTTTTCTTCGGTACCCACCTAATCGGAAGTTTCTTGGATAACGCAGATCCGTTTATTATCAAAATCGGTGTGTCATATTTAGGTATCAGCATCATGTTTTATGTTTTCTTAGGTCTGATTTTCATTTTTAAGAACACATTACAAAGTATGGGAAAACCAATGTTTCCTGTATTATCTGGCTTTGTAGAGTTAGGTATTCGCGTTTATGCAGCTATATACCTTGCATCTAAAATCGGCTATGAAGGAATATATTATGCCGGACCATTAGCTTGGGTAGGCGGTGCGACAGTGGTGCTGATAGGTTATTACATCAATATATATCGCCGCAAAGAAAGCGATTTGAAAAAAGAGTATCGCGAGATATATAAAAAGATGAAAATAGCATAAAAAGAAGGCGGGAACATAAAGTTTCCGCCTTTAATAGTGAAAGCAAACATTAAAAGTCTAACAATCCTGCTACGCGTAAATCGTGAATAGTTTGAGTTCTAACTTTTAATCGGTTAACGGTTAAAAGCAACAGTTCATGTTTTTCCTCAACATCAATATCTGTGCGAACAGCCAGATTTTTCAGATGTCCATAAGTAACAAAACCATGATTACCATTCAAACTTCCGATTTTTGTCAGATATTTCTGAATAACGCAAGGAGAAGCCAAAGCAAACATAGCATATGCCTGATTGGAAGAAAGCGGAACAAAGTTTTTAGAATGCCATGATATTAAATAATCAAGGACTTCTTGAGTTGCGTTTTCATAAATCAGAGAAATAAAGGGTACTTTTGATGAAAAATCCCAAAGTCTGTTGGTATTTTCACGTAAAAACCTAACTAACTCTAATTCCTTCGCCACATGCACCAATATCTTTCTTTCATCATCACGTGAAGGATAAGTTTTCCAGCGTTTAGCCTGTGGAGTATAGTAATCAATAATAAAGCTGTTCGCCCGATTACTATCAATCGTCACCAAAGGATAAAGCGCGTTAAAATAACCGAATTCACACAAACATTGCAATACGTCAGCATTGGAGGTTGCTTCAATTTCACTGCGGTGCTCACGAACAAAAACTGAACGCTGCGACCATTTTAATTTCTTGAAAAAAGAGCCAAATTCCTGACCGCTAATTTCGTTTAACCTAATACTTTCCATATACTTAAAATTTAACATCTTAAGTATAAGCAAAGAAAATATACAAAGTCAAGAGTTTTGTCTAAAAGTTGTTATGCTTTAAATTTAGCAGCTTCCGTGCGAGCTAATTCATCACATCTTTCGTTTTCAGGGTGTCCGGCGTGTCCTTTAACCCAAACCCAACGAATTTCGTGCTTGGATGCAAGTTCATCAAGCTTTTGCCAAAGTTCAACATTTTTAACCGGTGCTTTTTTGTTAGACGTTTTCCAACCGGATTTTTTCCAAGCCCAAATCCATTTTTCAATACCGTCCATAACATAACGGCTATCGGTATAAAGTGTGATATTGCAAGGTTCTTTAAGCGCGGATAGGGCAGAGATAACCGCCGTTAGTTCCATGCGATTGTTGGTCGTTTCAGGCTCTCCGCCGGAAAGTTCCTTTTCCACCTGATTATAGCGTAGAATAGCGCCCCAACCACCGGCACCTGGATTTCCGGAACATGCTCCGTCAGTAAAAATTTCAACTCTTTTCATTTAACAACCTCAGACCGATTATTCGCTTTTAAGATAACAGGAGAAAAACTCATTGGTTAATATTTCTAAATTAGCATTTTTCTTAAACGTCTGCGCCACAAAGGAACGTAAATCATTTTTGGAAATAAAAATACGAAAACTCTTAGGCGTAGCATCTTCCGCACCGATAACTCCATCTAACAAAAAATCCTCGGTAATGTCATCGGTAAAGCGAATTTCTGCTTTAGCGCAAGAGAAGAGGGCACGTGGTGGAACACGCATTTCCATTGGTGTAATGAGGTTAATGGAGTTATTTTCAGCCGCCAAATTTTCAAGCTGACTGTCATAGTAGAACGAAACTTTGGTGTGATCGCCCCCCAACATGAGCGTATTACAAGAAAGGTAAACTTCTTTAGCGATAGCGTTAGAATTATTTTGCGCCAAAAGAGAGAAGCGAATTTTGAGATAATTCTCTTTTTTCTTGCGTGTTTTTGTCGGCGCAAAAAAGTCATCATCGCCTTCTTTGCCAACTTCCAAAGTTTTATCGGCAATAACCAGCTCAATATTTGGTTGCGGACGTTTACCGAACATACCGGCAATAACGGCATATGGTGCTGGTACGTTATTGGAACCCGAACGAATATAAATCTGACTGCCGGTAGTCGTCATAAGCGGCGCTATATCTGATTTGGGGATATATGTGGCCACATATCCATCACCATTATCGTCACAACTGATAATATGGTTGCGAACTTTATTGTGTGAAGGAATGGTGCAACCGGAAATAGCGTTTTCAAGCCAACTTAAGAAACGATGCACATTTTTTACTTTGACTTTAGCTTGAGCAACGTCTCCCAATTCTAAATCTCTGGCGCATTCAACCCCCCAAACCAAAACACCACCTTCTGAGTTACCAAACGCAGAGATGGCTTTGCCAAGATTGCGACGATCATTTTGATGAAGTGAGCGCATGGATTTACCGTCAGAAACAGCTTGTTTAAAGTCCAAAAACAATTCTTCGGTTTGTCTGCTCAAGATGAATTCATCAATAGCATCTTCCCCAAAATAAATTAGTTTTTCAAAAATATCTTCCGCACGCGACATAGCACTCACTCTCCAAAATAGGACGTTGAATTATTTGAAATAATCACTAACGTTGATAGAAACTTTTGCTTCTTCTTCTGCCTCAAAGAATGGATATTCGTCTTTTAAGCCCATCATAGCGGCAATCATTGAAGAAGGGAAAATTTCCAATGCATTTTTATATTCTTTAACCGCAGAGTTATAAAAGCGTCTTGAAGCGGCAATATGCTCTTCCACATCGCTCATACCTTGCATCGCAGCAATCATAGTCGCATCAGATTTAAGTTCCGGATAGTTTTCTGCAGTAAGCTTAAATTGTTTCATAGCCTCAGAAAGCATATTGTCAGCCTTAAATTTATCCGTAAAATTTTCAGCACTCATAGCCTTTTCACGTAACTCTGTCACTTTCATAAACACATCACGCTCATGCTCCATAAATTTAGCTGCGGATTTCAAAAGGTTAGGAATAAGGTCATAGCGTTTTTTAAGTTGCACATCAATTCCGGCAGCAGCTTCTTTAAGATTATTTTTCTTCTTAACCAAAGAAACATAAACAAAATACAAGGCCAAAACCAAACCGGCCGCCACAGCATACCATAAATTAGTCATAGATATTTCTCCTTCACGACAATAAATTTATCGTAAGAGTAACCTTAAAGAGGTTAATAACCCGTAAAGAGCTAAAGATTCTTAAAGACATAACTTGCGAAATAAAAAAAATAGCGTTTATATGAGATAAAAAAGCACAGCTTCAAGGAGGTCACATGGAAGATAACGAGCAAAGATTTATAGATATAGAAATGGCATTATCCAATTTAGAGAGAATGGTGGGTGATTTGAATGATGTCATCATCAAACAAGGGAAAGATATAGCGTTTTTACAAAAACAAAATCACTATTTAACCGAAGCAATAAGAAACACGCAAAGTGTCGTAAAACCTTTGGAAGAAGAAACTCCGCCACCACATTACTAACAAAAAATTAGTTATCAAGAAAAACATTATCAAAAGAAAAACTGCGCCAATAACTCGGGAACCGCGCAAAAAAAAACGCGCTTAAATGCGCCGTTTTAAAAGAAAAAGTAAGTAGTTAAAGAAAGAAAAAGTAAATCAAGAAAAAGTTAAAGTAAAACATAAACTTAAAAGAATAATAGTCTGAAATAAAAGCGTCTTTCAAATCAAAGCAGGGAAGACTGTCATCCGAAAGACGCCTGAAATTTTGCAATTCGCCGGCATTCTGATCAGAATTTTTTTCTAATAATAACGATAAAACCATCGGGCAATCCGTGATTGTCATTTTCTGCCATGGCATGAATATAATTGGCCTAATGATATATTCATCCTCGCATTTTAAAATGCTCTCACCTTATTTATGCTAACAGAGAGAAACAAAGCATAAATATCCGCGAAATAAAAAAACTTTTTAATCAATAACTACATATATATATAATAGACTTAACAAACCACTTGAAAAGTAGAATAAATAAAGTCCTCATACAATATATTTTTACGTTTGTTCACAAGATTATTTTGCTTTAAAAAGAAAGCCTTCAACCGGATGCCCGTTTTCATAACGAAGAACCAAAGGAAACGCTTGAATTTCTTTAAAACCGAGGCTTTCAAGCAGTTTTTGAATATAAGATTGTTTATGTTTGTATCGTCCGGTCGGTGTGAGATAAAAATCAACATTTCTATCTTCTTCTGCTGCTTCAATTGAGAACCAAACTTCAGATTTTATAAGTAAACGAAGTACTTCTTCCAGATTCCCAAAATAACAGAATACATCACAAGCAATCGCAACCGAAAAAGTCGTTAAAGAAGTAGATTCTTTTAAGAAAGAGAGAATATCCTGACAAATAAGCTCTTGATACAGATTTTTTTCACGAGCAATTTCAATCATTTGTTCAGAAATATCAACACCGACAAAAGTCGTGTTGTCATTTTTAAGCCTTTCGGCCACCAATCCCGTTCCGCACCCTAAGTCTAAAACCTTGCCGGAAAGTTCGCCGTAATGCTGGGCAAAACAATCAATAATTTGCGGATTAAGACGACTGATAACTTCATCATAAGTTTCCGCAAAAGCATCAAAAAGTTGTTTTGCATAGTCTTTATCGTCGTTTGCAGAAGCAGTAACGCCAGAAATAGCCGCAAAGATTCGTTTGGAGAAGATATTTTCAGGTTCTATTTTCTGCCAGTTATCGGCAATTTTGAGCGCTAATTCGGCATTTTGCGCATAAAGTTCGGAGAGTGTTTCCATAATATTAACGGAGAATTCCTTTTTTTCGGGACAACGTTGATGAGCGTTAAACATTAACCCGAGAGCTTCCTCAAATTCGCCGACTTCTTTAAGAATAAGCGCAAGGTTGTAACTTATTTCCGGTTTTTCCGGTTCAAGTTGCACCGCCAGTCGATATTGTTCCAAAGCTTCTGCTAAGCGTTTTTGACGATAGAGCAGAATACCATAATTGAGATGCGCACCGGCAATATCTCGTGCAAGATTAAAGCTCTTTTTATAATAAAGTTCGGCTTTATCAAGGTCGTTCGTTTGTAAAGAAATATCGGCAATACCTAAGATAGCTTCAACCGAATTTTCATCCAAATTCAAAACCTTATGATATAATTGTAAAGCCTCTGCAAAATTTTCGGTTGTCTCGCACACTTTTGCTAAATTAAGCAAAGCTGAAGTGTGAAACGGATGATGAGCAACGGCCTGCCGCAAATATCTCTCTTTATCGCTGATAACATCAGAGCAAGCAGCGGCCAAAAGGTTGGCTTGTAAATCATCTGGTTGCTCATCGGCCAGTTTAAGAAGAGTGTCTTTATCTTTGGTGTAAAAACATAAATTAGCGCGAGCTTCGTTGTAATTGTTATCAATATCAAGCGCACGACAAAAACTTTTAATCGCCTCTTGGTGTTCTTCTAATTCTTCTTGCGTAAGTCCTAAAAAATTCCAAGCCTCTTTGAAGTCCGGCTGTAAATGAACTGCTTTTTGCAAGGCTTCCAGAGCCTCACGATATTTACGGAGCGCTCGATAGGTCAAACCCAAGTTAAAGTAATGCGGAGCAAATGGGGTAGGAGCGTATGTAATGGCGGATAAAAAAGCGTTAAGAGCTTGTTCATTATTACCTTTGGCCTGAGCGATAAGTCCGAGCAAATTCCATATATCAGAGTTTTGCGGCATCACTTCTAAAAGCTTCAGATAGATGTTTTCCGCCTCGTTAAGCGCTCCGTTATTTTGTAATTCAACAGCCTTTTGAAACATTAAATCGTAAGACATTACAACCTCTTAAATAAGAAATTTAAACTAAAAAATCATCTAAATTTCGTCTGATTTCCACCATGTCATTATCAGTACCCAAACGATGATTGCTGTTTTTAAGCAACGTTACTTTAACATCATCGCTGGCTATTTTTTGCGCAATCATCGGCGCTGTCCGCCAATCCAAAGAAGCGTCTTTCATGCCCTGAATTAAGCGAACTTTGCCATAAAAAGGAATGACGTCTTTGTTAAGTAATAGATTTTCTTCCGCAGATTCAATCATTTCTTTTGTAATAATGTAAGTGAAATCGTTGGTTGGAAACGTAATTTTGCCGTCACGATTAAGAATTTGCAAATGTTCGGGCTTAAAGTAGTTTTCAAAATACGTTTTCAAGAAATCAGGAGCGGCAGCAAGTCCGAGAAAACCTTTAACTTTCTCCGGAAATTGAATAGCCGCTAACAAGCCGAGCCATCCGCCCAAAGAAGAGCCGACCGTGATAACATCGCCATGAACCAAATCGTTTACAATCTCAAAAATTTGGCTTTTATAAGTATTTATGGTTGTTTCTTCAAATCTTGCGCTATCCTCGCCATGTCCGGCAATTTCATAGCGCAAAAAGCCCATACCGTTTTCCATGCACCACTTTTTAATTTCTTCTGGCTTGCGACCATAAGGATCAGAACAAAAACCATGTGCATAAACCAGCGTAAAACTTTGAGTTTTAGCTGAATTCGGCTTAATGTATTCAAACTTGGTGGTGTGTCCGCATTTGAAAGAATAAAAAGAATCAGACATAAAAACCTCGTTAAAAAGATTGATTTAAGAAGGATATATACTGCAAATGAGTAAAGATAAAGTAAAAAACATAAAACAACCGACGGAAAACAACACGCCTGTTGTGTTGCAGGTTTTGCCAGAATTGGGGCAAGGCGGTGTAGAGGTCGGCACGATACAAATCGCCGAAGCTCTGACGGCTAAAGGATATACAAATTATGTAGCATCGCAAGGCGGTCATTTGGAGTATAGTTTGGAACGCATGGGAGTAAAACATTTTACTTTGCCGTTAAAGAGTAAAAATCCTCTGACGATTTTAAAAAACGCCGATAAATTAGCGGAAATAATCAAGAAAAACGGTATTAATATCGTTCACGCACGTTCCAGAGCACCGGCCTGGAGTGCGTATTTGGCAGCGAAAAAAGCCGGTGTTCACTTTGTAACCACGTTTCATGGCACCTATGGCTTAGGACCGTGGGGGATTAAGAAGGCGTATAATAAAGTGATGACTTTTGGAGAAAAAGTAATTGTAATTTCTTCTCACATCAAAAATCATGTGCTGCAAAATTATCATACGCCGGAAGATAAATTGGTTTTTATCCATCGTTGCGTTGATACCGAAAAGTTTAATCCAGAGGCGGTAACTGAAGAAAGATTAAAGACGATTATTGAACAATACGAATTACCGACAGATAAGAAGATAGTGTTGTTGATTGGTCGCTTAACTCACTGGAAAGGGCAACATTTGCTGATAGATGCCTTGGCAAAGATTAAAGAACGAGGAGATTTTCACTGTGTGTTTACCGGAGATGATCAGGGTAGGGTAAAATATACCGAAAGTCTGGTTGAACAGATTAAGTCATATCATATGGAAGGCGATTTCACCTTTATTCGTCATACAGATGATGTTCCAGCATTAATGAAAGCCTGCGATATTGTGGTTTCAGCATCCATAGAGCCTGAAGCGTTCGGCAGAATTGCCGCCGAAGGAGAGGCTATGGGGAAAATTGTTTTAGCGTCAAATATCGGTGGTTCCTTAGATAATCTAAAAGACGGCGAAACCGGTCGTCACTTTATCTCAGGCGATGCAAAAGATTTGAGTGAAAAACTTGAATGGGCGTTAAATTTAAGCGATAGTGAACGCAAAAAAATCGCCGCCCAAGCACGTAATTTTGTAAAAGAAAACTTTACAAAAGAAATTATGTGTAGTAAAACTATCGGAGTCTATGAAGAATTGCTGAAACAATCCTTTGTAGACAATGAGCAATAGCTGCTTTGGGTTTAGGCCTAAATCTTAAAGGGAAGACCAAAAGAAAAGGGCAGATAAACCACAAAGAAGTAAAAGAAAACTTTAGATAACAATTAAATTAAGGGGTAAAAAATGATAAAAATTGAACTGCCAGATGGCAGCATAAAAGAAGTTGAAGCCGGAATTTCAGGCTTTGATCTTGCAAATCAAATAAGTCATAACTTGGCAAAAGCCGCAATCGCTGTTGAAATCAACGGCACATTAAAAGATCTCACTACCCCGCTCACTACCGATTCTAAAGTTAAAATAATCACTACCCAAGATAAACACGGACTTGAAATTTTGCGTCACTCTTGCTCACACGTTATGTCAGAAGCTGTTAAAGAGTTGTGGCCTGATGTTCAAGTAACAATTGGCCCGTTCATTGAAGATGGCTTTTACTATGACTTTTCACGTAAAGAGCCGTTCACAACGGAAGATTTCGCTAAAATTGAAGAAAAAATGCATGAAATCGTTAAACGTGATGAAAAAATTGAACGTGAAGTTGTTAGTCGTGCAGACGCAATAGCATTATTTAAGTCATTGGGTGAACACTATAAAGTAGAAATCATTGAAGACTTGCCGGAAGATGCGGAAATTTCTTTGTATCGCCAAGGTAATTATGTTGATTTGTGCCGTGGCCCTCACGTTCCATCAACATCAAAAATTGGTGATGCGTTCAAATTGATGAAAGTTGCCGGTGCATATTGGCGTGGCGATTCTAAAAATGAAATGTTGCAAAGAATTTATGCAACCGCATGGGCAAATAAAAAAGATTTACAAGAATATTTAACCCGTATGGAAGAAGCCGCAAAACGCGACCATAGAAAATTGGGTAAAGAAATGGATTTGTTCCATTTTGAACCGGAATATGCGCCTGGTGCTGTATTCTGGCATGACAAAGGTTACAAAATCTATCGTAAATTGATTGAATACATGCGTAACCGCCAAGAACACAATGGATACGAAGAAGTATGCACACCTCGCATTATGGATAGATGCTTGTGGGAAACTTCCGGTCACTGGGAAAAATATGGTGCGCATAACTATTCTGGTCAAACCGAAGACGGTAAGTGGTTCTGTATCAAACCGATGAACTGTCCGGGCGGATTGTTGGTATACAAACAAGGTATTAAGAGTTACCGTGATTTGCCGTTAAGAATGGCTGAATTTGGTAAAGTAAACCGTTATGAAGCATCTGGTGCATTGATGGGCTTAATGCGTGTTCGTGAATTTACTCAAGACGATGCGCACATTTTCTGCACTCCGGAACAGATGGAAGAAGAATGCATCACAACGATGAAGTTGATTTTTGATATTTATAAAGACTTCGGTTTTGATAAAATCAAAATTTACTTGTCAACTCGTCCGGAGAAACGTATTGGTTCTGATGAAATTTGGGATATTTCCGAAAAATCATTGGCTCACGCTTTGGAAAAACACGGCTATGAGTATGAAATCAATGAAGGCGAAGGCGCTTTCTATGGCCCAAAATTGGAATTCATCTTGCGTGATGCTATCGGCCGTGAATGGCAATGCGGTACAATTCAAGTAGACATGAACTTGCCACAAAGATTTGATATCAGCTATATTGGCGAAGATGGTGAGAAACACCAGCCGGTAATGTTGCACCGCGCGTTGTTCGGCTCAATTGAAAGATTTTTGGGTATTTTAATTGAACACCATGCCGGTAAATTGCCGTTGTGGTTGTCACCTGAACAAGTTGTTGTATTGCCGGTAACATCTGCATTTGACAACTATGCTGAAGAAGTTGCTAAAGCATTGCGCCAAGCAGGTCTTTCTGCAAAAACAGACACCCGCAATGAAAAGATTAACTATAAGATTCGTGAACACTCTGTTGAGAAGATTCCGGTAATTATGGTTGTCGGCGCAAAAGAAGAAGCAGATAAGACAGTGACAATTCGTCGTTTAGGTTCAGAAGAACAAAAAGTTATGAACTTAGATGAAGCTATTGCATCACTCGTTAAAGAAGCTGAAATGCCTCATAAAAACGAAGCATAAAAATAAATACAGAGAACATCTGACAGAGCGCGGTGCTATAAAGTACCGCGTTTCTGTTATGAAAAAATGGTAATAAGTGTTAAACAAATTTTAATTATCAGCCGCTAAAATCAAACAAGATTGATTAAGATAAAAATGAGGTGTTTGATGCGAAAAATCCTCCCATGTACCGTTGTTACAGCGCTTTTATTATCCGGTGTTTCTCTGATAGCTCAAGAAATGCCGCAGGAAGAACAAACGGAAACTAAAGTCTATATCATTCCGGATGAAGTAAAATGTTATGTCCGCAAACAAGATAGAATAACTTTTTGTACGGATTTGAATGGAGAGCCGATTACGGGAGAATTGCGCAAATATCAAGAAAACGAGTTAATTCGTAAATATCCCTTAGCTAAAGGTATCTTGGACGGAACTGTATTTTCTTACTACACTAACGGCGATTTATTGTCAGAAAAGCCTTATACAAAAGGTAAGTTGAATGGCGTTGTTAAAACTTATTACAAAAATAACAAAATAGAATCAATGATACCGTACCAAAATGGCGTCAAAGAAGGCGTGGTTAAATTTTATTATAATAACGGCTACATGCAAGAGCAGGGAATTTATATTGGAGGCAAGTTAAACGGTCAATACCGATTGTATGATAAAACCGGCGATATGGTATATGAATTAATGTTCCAAGATAATTCGCTGGTATCTGGTTATTGTATGTATAAAAAGAAGGAAAATGACAATAAACGCTATAAGCAAGAATTGGATGCAAAAACGCTGGATATGTTAAAGAAGCACCAAATCGTTTTGGATAGCACAATTGTTGTCAATGGTTGCTCAATGAAAAAAGGCAAACAGGGAAAGTAAATGGGCAATAATATCAAACAAATTCGCAAGTCTTTAGGTATAAGTGTCACAGAATTAGCGCAAAGATTAAATATGTCGCAGGGAAACTTGACGAAGATTGAAAATGGTCAAGTGGATTTGCGATTGGATACAGCGCAAGCGATTGCGGAAGTGTTGCAATGTCCTTTAGAAAGAATAATGGAACAAGAACGAGAAGAAAGTTCTCCATTAGTGATGAATTTGAATTTACCGCAAGGAAGCCGAACACAAAAAGTTGTAAACGATAATATGAGTCCCACTCTTAAAAAAGGAGATATAGCTGTTATCGTGCCGCAAAGCTCTAAAAAAGAGGATGGGGTATATCTGTTAAACAAAGCGGGGCGAGAGATGATACGTCGTCTTCAAACGCTCTCTGGTGGAAAAATTGCACTTTTGACTGATAATAAACTGTATGAAACGGAATATGTAGAAGAGAGAGAAATTGAAATAATAGGCAAGGTCATTCAGAAAATCAGTATTTCAGATATATAGAATTGAATGTTAAGAAAAGGTGAGCTCCTCGATAGATTATCGGGGAGTAAATGTACTAAAAGTCAAGACTAAAATTAAAAGTTTTTAGCAAGTAAGGAATTAAGGAAGATTACCAATTTACGCATGCAAGCAATAATGGCGACTTTCTTAGGTTTACCATTAGCGACCAATCTGTTATAATATTCTTTCAATACAGGATTACATTGGGTTGAAGCAACGATAGTAGGCATATACAATGAGCATCTGACATTTCTTCTCCCTCCTTGAATAAAAGCATGTCCCTTTTTCATTCCACTGTCTCTATTGATTGGAGCTAATCCGATAAGAGCAGCAATCTGTCTTCGGCTTACTTTACCAAGTTCAGGTACCTCAGAAACTAACAAAGCAGCACATTCGGCTCCTATTCCAGACACAGTTTGCAATATTTCACTTTTCCTTTTTAATTCAGGATTGTTTTTAATGCGTTCCCTTATAAATAGAGTTATTTTTTGAATCTCCTTTTCTAATACATTAATTGTATATTTTATACTTTTAGTTTCAGCAGTTCCTGGATTCTTTTCTAAACTATTTCTTTCAGCTGTTAACATTTCCACCAGATTTGCACGTCTATGTACCAATTGGCGTAATTCCTCCAAATTATAGTCTGTGTTTTTCGTTAGTTCCGGTTTGTGTATTGAGCCATATTGGGCTAATATTAGAGCATCAATAATATCTGTTTTAGCTCTTTTTCCATTTGCTTTTGCGAAGTATCTTACCCGTATAGGATTTACAACAGATACAGGAAAACCTTTTTGTATTAAATATTCTGCTATATTTTTTTGATATCCGCCAGTATGTTCCATAACTATTCTAAAAATATTTTCATACTTAGAAAAAATAGTAACTATTTTCTTGTATCCATATTTATTATTAGCAATATGCATTGTTTCACCTGTTGGTAATATGCAAATATCTAAAAAATGTTTTGAAACATCTATTCCTATTGTAGTATAATCACTCATGATTGTTTATCTCTCTTGTATGCGAACTCCTCAAAAGGGTTCATGTAAATGTCCGATATATCAATCTTGGAACGGTGGCTTTTACTCCCCGTCGATCTCGTGGAATCATGCTTCTAGTTTAGCTCGCCGTTCCGACATGCAAGGTGTTGCAACACCTTGCATGTCTAACAGTTTATATGCTTTTTACTGTCTTTTTGCAATATACAAGTTTTTTGTGTTCAGTTGTTTTTGTGCATAAGAATATAATGTGAATATTTTACATATTGACAGAAATTGAATAATATTCATAAAGGGAAAGAACATAAAAGAGTAATCTAAAAATAACCTAGTAAAAACAACAGCATAAATAAAATATTCAAGTGCATGAATATATTGACAAATATTCTTAATGAGAATATTGAAAGGAAATATTAAAATATTCAAATTCACGAAAATTGAGATTTATTTTCAAAAACAGCATAAAAAGATACCCCCGCGTAAAACGCGGGGTTCTTCATATGCGGCTATAAGCCTTTACCACTGGCTTCCCCTGA
>CALXPU010000027.1 GCA_944390455.1 uncultured Alphaproteobacteria bacterium
TGCATATCTTTATTATATCGCCGACTTTTTATTCATCCACCACTAAAGTGGTGGTTTTCTACAAGGCATTAATAAAAGCGCCTTTATGGCGCTTTTTTTTGTGTCTGTTATTAAAACTAATTTGGAAATGCTTTTTTATATTCTTTTTGGATTTTTTCCAAATTTACATCTGTATATCTTTGTGTTGAACTCAAAGAGGCGTGGCCTAATAATTCTTGTATAGATCTTAAATCTGACCCTTGTGCTAATAAATGTGTTGCAAACGAGTGACGTAATGCGTGAGGGGTAATGTTATCCGGTAAATTTAGTTTCACTCTGATTTTTTGTAATTTTCTTTGAATAATTCTTGGAGTTAGTCTTTCTCCTTTGGCTCCTAAAAACAATGCATCACCTTCTCTTAATTTATATGGACATGTTTTTTTATATGCCTCTATACGATCTATTACAATGGGTAAAATGGGAACATATCTATCTTTATTACCTTTTCCTTTTATTTTTACAAATTCTGAGTGATTGATGTCTTCTACATTAAGAGACAATGCTTCTGAAATACGCAAGCCACATCCGTATAATAAAGTTAAAATAGCTCTATCTCTTGTTCCTATCCATGGTTCACTACAGTCCTGCGTTGCTTGATCTATGACGTCAAACATCGTATTTACATCTAAAGAACGTGGCAATACCTTGGGTAATTTTGGCGTTGATATCTGAAAAATTGCGGTATTTCTCATTATCCCGTTGTCATCTAACCATTTGAAGAAATTTCTTACCGAAGACTCTTCTCGGGCTATGGACGTTCTACTGATACCTCTTTTAGCTCGTAAACTGAAAAAATTTCTGAACCCTCTTATATCAATCTTTTTTAAATCATTTAATGAAACTTTTTCTTTGGCCAAATACTCTAAGAATATTTCTAAATCGCTGACGTAGCTTTGTATGGTATGAGGAGAGTAGTTTCTTTGGGTTCGTAACCAATCTATCCATCGTTGCATTTGTTTTTTTAACTCTCTATCCAACATAACTACCTCCCTATATTAACCTCTTAACGCATCTTTTTTAGCATTAAGAGGTTAATAATAGGTTATAGAAGTCATGGACTAATAATACTTAAAATCGGTCATGAAATCTTCCATTTCTTGCTCGTGTTCAAGTTCTTCTTTCAGTATCTTTTCTGATATACGAAAAGTTTCAAAATCCTTATCTTTGCATTTGTCACAAATCTGCTGATATCTGGCTATTGCACAACGCTCAGCCATAAGATTTTGCGCGACCAGAATTTCAGTATTTCCATCTGACGGAGCCTCATATTTACACTGTGCTTTTTTCTTCCATTCAGAAGGATCCAGTATAGGTGTTCCTCCCAACTGTATAATCCTATCAGCCAGCCATTCTGCATGTTTCAATTCTTCATTGCCATGCTCTTTTAGTTCTTTGGCAATTTCTGGCCTTGCAACACCTTTGGCTACTTTTGTTCCAAGCCAATATTGATAATATGCCAACCATTCTTCCGCATAAGCTGTATTTAGCATATTTATGATTTCTTCGTTTCCTAATTTACATATTTTTTGTGCTAATTCTCCCATTGTATTCTCCTTTTTTAACTTTATGGACGTTTCTTACATAATCTTCTTTCTTGTTTTATCAATGTCACTTTTGATATATTTACTTCACTTTAAGTTTTATCATGTATGTTTATTACAGTTTTTGTATAAGGAGTTACACATGGTAAAAATTGCTCCCAGCTTACTTGCTGCTGATAGTGCTTGTTTAGGAAAAGCTGTTTCTGATTTGGAGGCTTCTGGAGCCGATTTTATTCATTTTGACGTGATGGACGGACATTTTGTACCCAATCTTACCTTTGGACCTAAAATCCTTCAGGAATTAAAAAAACACACATCTCTGCCATTTGATGTACATCTTATGGTAACTAATCCAGATGAATGTATCTCGTGGTACGCTGATGCGGGGGCGGATTTAATTACTTTCCATCTGGAAACGACACAAAATCCTTTGCAAACACTTAAACTAATTAAAGATCGTCATATAAAGTCCGGTATTACTTTAAAGCCAACTTCAAATATTGAGCAAATTATTCCATTTATAGATGATATTGATTTGGTTTTAGTTATGGGTGTTCAACCTGGATTTGGGGGACAAAAATTTCATCCTGATACGCCTGAACGTATTAAACAAACTAAAGATATTATAGCTCATCGTTCCGTTTTATTGGAAGTTGATGGAGGAATTAATTTTCAAAACGCTTCTTTATGCGTTGATGCCGGTGCTGATATTTTAGTTGCAGGAACTGCTGTTTTTCAGAATGGAACTTTATCTGAAAATATAGCGACTTTGAAAGGAAAGCTTCTATGAGTTTAGTTATGATTATTGAAGACGAAGAACCTTTAGCCATGCTTTTGAGTTACAATCTTGAAAAGGAAGGTTACGAGGTTGCTACTGTTGCGAATGGATTAAATGCCGTTAGTGAAGTTGAGCGACTTATGCCTTCTGTTATCTTATTGGACTGGATGCTTCCTGAAGTTTCCGGTATTGAAATTTGTAAGATGATACGTTCAAAAGCAGACATAAAAAATATCCCTATCATTATGTTAACGGCTAAAGGACAAGAAGAAGATAAAATTCGGGGTTTAGGCGCCGGCGCTGATGATTATGTTACTAAACCTTTTTCTGTTCCTGAATTAATGGCACGGGTTAAGACAAACATGCGTCGTGCTCCTTTATTTGAAGAAAAAGAAAAAATAATTGTATTTGATGATATTACTATGGATTTATCTGAGCGAAAAGTCTTTCGTAATGGTCATCAACTTCATCTTAGCCCTACTGAATTTCGCTTATTAAAAATGCTTATAAAAGAACCGGGAAAGGTTTTTTCTCGTGAAGTTTTATTAAAATCTGTTTGGGGGGAAAATATTTTTGTAGAATCGAGAACTGTTGATGTTCACATTAGAAGATTGCGTAAATCTCTTAACCAATATGGTCCCGATTATATTCGCACTGTCCGTGCCAATGGTTATTCTATTGATAAAAATTCTTTACCTGATGCGACTGAAGAAAAAGAGGATGAGCTTTAAGCCATCCTCTTTTTTTATATTTGTTTACGTAAATCTAAGGCAAGTTTGATTGTGCCATCATCCATGTAATCTAACTCTCCGCCTACTGGAATGCCTTGTGCTAAAGTTGATACTTTTACTGGCTTATCTTTCAGCATAGATGAAATATAATGCATCGTTATTTGCCCGTCTACGGTCGCTGGCAATGCTAAAATTATTTCATTTATTTCTTCCGAATCTATTCTTTGTATAAGTTTATCCATATTCAAATCTTCGGGGGTAACACCTTCTATTGCCGATAAAACCCCTCCCAAAATATGATACTTTCCTTTATACAATCCACCTCTTTCTAATGCCCATAAATCGCTTATATCTTGAACAACGCACAACAAATTATTTTCTCTGGCCGTTGAACTGCATATGGAACACGGCGATTGGGTATCATAATTACCGCATATCTCGCATACCTTGATATTATCATATACATCTTGCAACGCTTTTATTAATTGCGGTATTTGTGTCTCTTTCTTTTTGAGCAAGTGTAACACTATTCTTCGCGCAGAACGAGTACCCAGCGATGGAAACTTCGCAATTATCTTGATTAAATCTTCTATATATTGTCCAGACATTTATATTCCTAGAATGGAAGTTTTAAACCGCCCAAATTTACTCCACCGGTTGCTTCTTTCATACCTTCTTCCGCAAGAGCTTCCACTTGCGCATGCGCATTGTTATAAGCCACTACAATCAAATCTTCCAACATTTCCATATCATCTGATACTAAACTTTTATCAATGGAAATTTTCTTCATTTCAGACTTTCCAGTTAAGACAACACTAACCATTCCGTTTCCAGATGTTCCGGTAATTTCCGTGCCGGCTAACTTTTCTTGTGCTTCTTGCATTTTTCTTTGCATCATTTGCGCTTGTTTCATTAGTCCTTGTATATTTAACATCAGTCTATTCCTCTTCTTCAAAATAAGTTGAACTGTTATTCTCTTCAGAAATTTCCGGTTCATCTTCAGCTAGGTTATCTAAGTTCTTGCGGATAACCGTTTCTATTTTTGAACCTTTAAACTCTTCTAATATTCTCTTTACTAATGGATATTCTGCAACATTTTTTTTCTTTACTTCCACCGCTGATTTTTCTTTTTCTGCGATAGTCTCTCCCAACTCACCTTTTACAATTTCTATTTCCCATTGTTTGCCAGTTGCATCGCTTAGCAATTTATGCAAATTCATTATGAAATCTTGATGAATTGTCGGTGCAATATTCATCGCTATATGTCCATCGGAAAATTCTCTAATGCAGACATCATTTTTTATGGAATATTCAATAAGCGCCTTTTTCGCTCCTTCTAGGTAACGTAAAAAATCTTCTACTGTATTAAAAACAGTAGCGTTACCGTCACTAGAAATTGGAGCTGTTGCTAGATTTTTTTTTTCACTTCCAACTGAAGGAGATGAACTTGCACTATACCCACTCAGATTAGAGTTTTTTTTTACCTCATTTAAAATCTCATAAGGTGTCGGTAAAGACGCTGAATAAGCAATACGAAGTAAAATCATTTCCAATGCTTCCACCGCTGATGGCGCCATATTAATTTCGCTAATTCCCTTTATCAACATTTGCCAGATTTTAGATAATATCGCTAACGAGCATTTTCCGCTCAAATCCGTAAATGTTGTCTTTTCTATCTCACTTAAACTTGTGGAATTCAGCAAAGCCGGAACGATTTTGATTTTTGCTAAATCATGAGTAATATTTATCAAATCTTGCAATATTATAATCGGGGTTGCTCCATTGGTATATTGCTCTGAAATATCTTTCAAAACCGCTTCCATATCCCCTTTTACAAGTTTCTCAAACAATGCTAAAGTTTGGCTTCTATCTGCCAACCCCAACATTTTTTTTACGGTTTCGGTATTGATATTGCCGTTGCTTAACACAATTGCTTGATCTAATAGCGATAGTCCATCTCTTGCAGAACCATCTGCTGCTTTAGCTATAATATCTAAACATTCACTTTCGGCTGGGATATTTTCTTGCGATAATATCTTGGTAAACAGTTTTGTTAATGTTTCTACAGACAAGCGTTGTAAATCAAATCTCTGGCATCTTGAGAGAATCGTAACAGGAACTTTTCTGATTTCTGTTGTTGCAAAAATGAACTTCACATGAGCCGGTGGCTCTTCCAATGTCTTTAACAAAGCATTGAACGCACCTTTGGACAACATGTGAACTTCGTCGATGATATATACTTTATAGCGAGCGTTGGTTGGGGCATAGCGTGCACTATCCAACAATTCTCGTATATCATCAACACCAGTATGTGACGCAGCATCGAGTTCCATCACATCCATATGACGTCCTGCCGCAATGGCTTTGCAATTATCACACACTCCGCATGGGTGAATTGTAGGACCACCTTTTCCATCAGGACCAACACAATTCAATGCTCTTGCAATTAAACGTGCCGTTGTTGTTTTCCCAACACCACGAATCCCTGTTAAAATATATGCATGATGCAATCTGTTATTTTGAATGGCATTTGTTAATGTCTGCACAAGCGCATCTTGCCCCAATAAATCTTCAAAATTTTGAGGACGATATTTGCGTGCTAGCACGACATATTGATTTTCATTCGTATTTTCTTCTGCCATTTCTTTTATCTTTTGAGGAGAAGGGTAACAGACCTTATTTTAACTGTTACGGCTGCTTCCTTCCGAACCTGACCGAGTTGGCAGCAAAACAACCCTGCACCCTTCATTTTTGTACCTATTCTTTATGGATTATATCCTGTTATTTTGCAAGTCAAAAAGCAACTATTAACATTAATTATTGTATAGCCACTTCAAGACTTCAGAACTGCTCTTTCCATAAAATTTCGGCAATTTTTCATATGGGACATAGCGAATATCAATTTCACTATCTATGTAATCCGAATCCTTATTATCCGCTTTAGATACAACTTTTGGACCTTCTTTGGTTACTTCTACCATTTCAAGACTATGATAACTTTGTCCTGTCGGTAAAATCTTAAAGAATCCGTTTACACCGATAAAACCACTATTTTGTGTTAATGTGCTTTCTATATTTTCATTACTTTTTCCTGCCACTACTGATGCTAACAAGACACTATCATAGGCAAAGGAATATATGCTCTTCGGTTGTTCCCCAAAAGTTTCTTTATATTTATCGGTGAAATACGTTCCGTAGCTTTTAGAAACCATCGGATATACACCATGGTACAATATTGTTTCTTTACTCAAATTGGTATTATCCCATGCAGATGTTCCCATAAACAAAACATCTGGGTACATCACATCATTATATGCAAACATAGATGCCAATGATTTTAATCTATTTCCGCTATCTGCAATCATAACCGTATCAAAATCTGCTTGTTCAGACATTTCTTTTACCAACATTGAAAAGTCAACATTTCCGGCGCTATAAAATCCGACTTTGTCCAAAGATACATCTTTTGCAATAGCAGACATTATTGCCGCCTTTACAATATTCAATCCGCTATTTGTATCAGGAACAAGCAATGCCATTTTACTGCGTCCTTGTGAAGCAGCATAAGAAATTGCTCTGTCTACTTGCTCGCCATTTAGTAGTCCGATACTATAAACACCTTTTTGCAACACTTGAGGAGATGTTGTAAATGAAACCATAGGGATATTAGCAGACAATGCTTCCGATGCAGCACCTTCAACCTCTTCTCCCATCAATGGCCCCAGAATCAACTGAGCTCCTTCATCTATCGCTTTTTCTGCAGCCATCTCTGCGCCTAATTTACTACTCTTTGTATCATAGAATTTTAAGGTCAAGCGATTGCTTTGCAAATCATCCAAGGCCATAAACATAGCATTTTGCATTCCCAAACCGATATTAGAGGCTTTTCCGGTCAAAGGTAACAAAACCCCAACACTGAGTTGTCCTTCAACAGGTATAGGTTGGTTGATTGTGTCATAATCTATAATATCATAACGCTGATTTGACAATTCTATCCGATTGTTTGTCAGTTGACTGTTACATCCAAAAATTCCAAAACAAAGAAAAAATATAGCGATTTTTTTTAACACTTGCTTTTATTCCTAAAATATTAAACAATTATGTTGTTCTATTTAAATCAAAAATACTTTTTTGTAAAGAGCTATAACATGTTAGATGCAGGTTTATATATTGTTGCAACCCCTATTGGTAATTTGAAAGATATTTCGCAGAGAGCTATTGATATTCTTAGCGAAGCTACCATTATTGCCGCTGAGGATACTCGCGTTAGCAAAAAACTCTTTTCTTTGCTTAATATCCCCTCTAATAAAACATTTATCACCTATGAAGATCATTCTGAGCAGGATAAATTTCAATACATCATCAATCTTATTTTAGAGGGAAATAGTGTAGCCCTTATCAGCGATGCCGGTTCTCCTCTTATTTCTGATCCAGGGTATAAGCTTGTCAGAGAATGCCGAAAACTGGATATAAAAGTCACAACCCTGCCCGGACCTTGTGCTGTTGTATGTGCCTTACAGCTTTCCGGCCTTCCAACGAATCGCTTTATGTTTGCAGGATTTATTCCAAACAAGGATAAAGCGCGTCTTGATTTATTTAATGAATTAAAAGGTATCAATTCTACTTTAGTTTTGTATGAAACAGCTCAACGCATAGAAAAAACGCTTATAGCTCTGGCACAAATTATGCCTTTACGTGAAATTGCTGTTGTTCGTGAAATAAGCAAACTTTATGAAGAGTGCATTCAAGGAACAGTTGAAGACGTTATTGAAAAAATTTCCGCTATGCCGATTAAAGGAGAAATCGTTTTGGTTATAGCTCCCCCATCTGAGATGGAATCTGAAAAAAGTTCATTAGATATCGACGCGCTTTTGATTGAAGAAATGAAACATTTTTCACTCAAAGAATCGGTTAAAAATATTTCACAAAAATACAATCTCAAGAAAAATGATGTTTATGATAAAGCTTTGCTCCTTAAAAATAA
Source organism: uncultured Alphaproteobacteria bacterium (assembly GCA_944390455.1). GTDB lineage: Bacteria > Pseudomonadota > Alphaproteobacteria > RF32 > CAG-239 > CAG-267. The sequence continues at coordinate 8,074 of CALXPU010000027.1, forward strand.
CCTCAAATAATGCTGGAAAATTAGCCGAATTTATGTGCCGTTGCTATATGCGACTGCTTGGCTACCGGATTATTGCGAAAGATTATCGTTGCGGCAGAGGAAAAAACACACCTTACGGAGAATTAGATTTTATAGCATTAAAGAATAAAACTCTTATTTTTTGTGAAGTAAAAAAACGTAAAAGCAATTCTGATTTTTTATTTGCTCTATCTCCTCGTCAACAGAAGCGTATACTAAACGGTGCCCAGTATTTTATCCGTAAGAATCCGCAATTTTCTTCTTTTTCGCAGAGATTTGATGTATTCTTTGTTAGATTTCCCCTCCATATAAAGCATATCAAGAATGCTTTACATCAAGATTTTGTAGCGTGATTAATACATTACTTTACTCAAATATAATCCGCATGCAGGCGCTGTTGCTCCGGCGCATGCGCGATTTTTCTTTTCTAGTATTATCTTCACGTCTTCAGGCGTAAGTTTTCCATCACCTACTGATTTTAAGGTTCCTACCATATTACGCACTTGATGATATAAAAATGAACGAGCTTCCACTATAAAATCAATTTCATCCCCTTGAGTAATTATTTCTAATTTATCTAATGTTTTAAGTGGAGATAACGCCTGACACCCAGCTCCTCTGAACGAGCTAAAATCATGATGTCCAAGCAAATATTGAGCCCCTGCTTTCATTCTATCAACATCTAGAGGAAAGCCAACATTCCACACTCTATTTGCCAACAAAACCGTCGGTGCTCTACGGTTTAATATGCGATATATATATCCTCTCCCTTTAGCCGAAAAACGTGCATGAAAATCTGGAGAAACATTTTCTACTTCTAACACAGAAACAGGAGCTTTAAGCTCTCTCAACCATGCATTAAAAGCCTCTCGGATATGAAATAAATCCATTTTTGTTTCTAAATCAAAATGTGCCACTTGCCCTAGTGCATGTACTCCTGCATCGGTTCTTCCCGCTCCAAATACATCAATTTCTTGATGAGAGAATCCATGCAATGCTTTTTCCAGATAATATTGAACACTAACCCCCTCGTCTTGTTTTTGCCAGCCGAGGAGGTTAGTGCCATCATATTCTATCGTTATTTTATAACGCATTTCTTGTTAAGCTACTTTAAGTACTGTATCTGGGGTAGCAATTGTTCTGGATAAGCCCAATACATCTTGTATTTTCCAGATTACACGAAGAGCATTCAAAGCATCTTCACCACTAATTCTCGGGGTTGCTTCGCCTTTAACACAGCTAATAAAGTGAGACAATTCTGCTTGTAACGGCTGATTTGTTGGAATAAACAGCTGTTCAACACTGCCTTTTAAGCCGTAATTCATCCATTCTGGAATGTTTTCTTGGTTTACATAAGGCATACGCCCTTGTGAGTGAACGTTAATGCTTTGGTTAATAAAGTCCATATCAATGTAGTTTGTATCTGTTGTTACAGTCAATGTACGAACTCTAGCTTGTGTAATACGGCTTGCTGTGATATTTGCAGTTGCACCATTTTCAAATTCAAGTAATGCGGTAATGTAATCTTTTCCGCTTTCGTTTCCTGGGGTTCTAACTGCTGCGGCTTGTACATTTACTACAGGAGACTTCACTAAGGATTGAATTACTTCAACATCGTGAATCATTAAATCCATTGCAACATCTACGTCTGTAATTCTACCGCTGGCTGCAGACATTCTTTGTGCTGTCAAAGAACGAATTTTGCTTGTATCGGATAAAATCTTACCCATTTGTTCTACAGCCGGATTAAAACGTTCAATATGCCCTACGAGCAATGTTACATTATTCTTTTTAGCTGCACTGATTAATCTCTGGCATTCTTCTTCTGTTGTAGCCAAAGGTTTTTCCATCATGCAGTGAATGCCTTGATTTAAGAAAAATTCGCCAACTTCGCAGTGTGCAACAGATGTGGTTACAACACTTACGGCATCAACATTTTTTGCAACTTCTTGCAAAGATGAAAATGCTTTAATTCCGAACATTTCTGCAGCTTTTTTTGCGCTTTCGGGGAAAATATCATATACACCAACTAGTTCAACCCCCGGTAATGTTTTATATGTTTTCAGATGGTTTCTGCCCATCATACCTGCGCCAATTACTGCAACTTTAATTAAATTAGACATATTAAACCCCTTTTAAAGTTCCTTTTGAGGTCTATATAACATCATTTATTTTAAAATGCTTTTAAAAATATGTTACAATTTGTTACAATATCTAATCAATCTCAGCCAGTCTTTGTGCTTGATCTTCTGTAATTAAGGCATCAATTATTTCATCAAGAGCCTCACCGGATACAACGTCATCTAATTTATACAAAGTCAAATTGATGCGATGGTCTGTTACTCGCCCTTGAGGATAGTTATAGGTACGAATTCTCTCACTTCTGTCGCCGCTACCCACTTGTAATTTACGTTTTTCTGAATACGTTGCGTCAATATTTGCTTTTTGTGTATCATACAATTTAGCACGCAAGTGATTCATTGCTTTTTCTTTATTCTTATATTGAGAACGATCATCTTGACATTGCACAACTATTCCGGTCGGAATATGGGTAATTCTTACCGCGGACTCGGTTCTGTTAACGTGTTGTCCACCGGCGCCAGACGCTCTGTATACATCAATCTTTAAATCTGCCGGATTAATATACATATCAACCTCTTCAATCTCCGGTAATACGGCAACAGTTGCTGCTGAAGTATGAACACGTCCTTGAGATTCAGTTACTGGAACACGTTGTACTCTATGTGCTCCTGATTCAAATTTTAGCTTTGCAAACACATCTTTACCGGTGATTTTGGCGGATGCTTCTTTATAACCGCCTAAACCATTTTCGTTTGCATCTAGAACTTCAAATTTCCACCCTTGTTTTTGAGAATAGCGCTGATACATCTCAAACAACACTGCAGCAAACAGAGCAGCTTCATCACCGCCTGTACCCGCTCTTACTTCAAGAATAGCATTTTTTTCATCATCTTCTTCCTTGGGCAATAAAAGTATTTTTATTTCCTTTTCCAATTCAGGAAGTTTATCTTTTAATTCGTAATACTCCATTTCTGCCAAGTCGCGCATTTCTTTATCAAGACTAGCGTCTTCCATCAATTCTTTTGCTTCATTAAAGCTTTTTTCTTGTGTTTGATAGTTATGAATTGCGGTTACGACAGGTTCTAATACCGATATTTCTTTATTTAGTTTTACAAGTTCTTCTGCACTGATATTTGGTGATGATACCAATGCTTGAACTTCTTCATAACGATTTACAACGCCTGCCAGCTTTTCTTGAAAATTCATTAATTTTTCCTTATTTCGTGTTGTTATTATTTATTAATCCAAAGAATCTAGAGGAATATTCATCTTTCTCTTTTTAGCCAAGATGTCCTTTTCTGCTCCTTTAATATAAATTTTTATATTTTCAGGTCTTCCTACTGATAAAAACAAATTTCCGATATAGTCAATCTCTTTTTTATCTCCTTCGTGATAAACACCTTGGAAATATACTTTTTTCTTATCTTTTAATTCAACCCAACTTTCTCCGGTAAATTCTACAACCACTTTATTATTCTCAACCGTTTTTTCTACTACAACAGGTTCTTCTGGAATCGGAGTTTGCTCAACAGTTTCAGGGATTTCTGTTTCTTTTACCTCTGTTTCTGGTTCTGTTTCCACTGTATTTTCTACAATTTCTGGAGCACTATCACTCGTAATTGTGATTTCCTCAGCCATATTTTCTTCAACATTTGTATTTTTCTCTTCAATACTCTGTGTTGGTAAAGTTTGAGCTGCATTCATATTGGAATAAAAAGACCAAGCAGCATAAATTGCCAACAATGAAATTATTCCGACGACAATGTGCTTACCGCTAATCTTATTTACTTCTGCCTTTTCTTGCTCTTCATTTTCATTATTCTGTTCTTCCGTTTGTGAAGCACTTTTATATAATTTAACCGCACGTTCCGGATTTAGCCCTAAATAGCGAGCATAGGTTCTGACATATCCAACACCGTATGGAATCGGTGGAAGAGTTTCATAATCACCTTCTTCCAACGCAATCAGATATATCTTTCTGATGCAAAGTTCACTGGATATTTCTTCCAAACTCTTTTTACTTTTTAATCGGCTACTTTTTAAAATTGTACCGATATCATCAATATCTATATCTAATTCTTCAGTATTTTCCATGGTATTCTCTTCCTAAAATTATTTCATTGTGCGTATTAAAACATACTTTTTAATATATTTCAATAGTGTGATCAGCCGCATAGGATTTTAATTGCGGTCGTAATGTTTTGCGTGACGACGACAAAATATTATTTAAATAATCTCCTATTCCTTGAGCCGACAAAGACCGTATCATTGCTTTTACTTTACCGTAAGACGCACTTGATACCGATAAATTTCTAAATCCTAGTCCAATTAAAGCCATTGCATCCAGTGGGGAGCTTGCCATTTCCCCGCAAACAGAACATGGCACACCGGCATTATTAGCTTCTTTTATGATTTTTTTCATCAAGTTCAAAAACGGGGCAGATAAAACATCGTATCTTCCATTTAGACGAGGATTTCCTCTATCACTTGCAAAGAAAAATTGGAATAAATCGTTTGTTCCGACAGAAATAAAATCGCAATATTTCAAAATTTCTCTTAACTGAAAAACAACCGATGGAACTTCTATCATCATTCCCAAATTAACCTTTGTCGGCAATTCGTAACCTTCTCTTTTCTCTCGTTCATAAGCGAACATAAATGTTTCTTTTGCTTCCAAAAATTCATCCAAATTTGATATCATTGGGAACATCACATTTAGTTCTTTTCCTGAGGCAGCTCTTATAAAAGCGCGCATTTGTTTGCGCAGAATAGCTCTTCTATCTAACGTTATTCGTATAGAACGCCACCCAATAGCTGGATTATCTTCTGTTATACTGTTCCAATAAGGCAATAATTTATCCGAACCAACATCCAAACTTCTAAAAATAATTTTTTTACCATCCGCTGCTTGATATAGTTTTTTGTAGCATTCCACTTGTTTTTCTATGTCTGGCATTTTATTTGATGACATAAACAATATTTCTGTGCGATACAATCCGACTCCATCGCAATTTGTACTTTTGATATAATCAAAGTCAAAGTCCATACCGATATTCAGATATAAATTTACCCGCTCTCCATCTTTAGTACGACTCTTATAATTACGTAGCTTTTGTATCTGTTTATACTGTTGGCGTTTCTCTTCCATTTTTGCGGTTATTTTTTCAACAACACTCTTAGACGGATTTACATATACAGCACCTTCTGCCCCATCCACCGCAATTATTGAGCCATCTTTGATGTCTTTAAATAGTCCTTCTATACCAGCAATTACAGGTACATTTAAAGCTTTTGCAACAATTGCCACATGCATTGTCGGTGTACATTCCTCTATTATCAGACCTCTGATTTTTTTGTAATCATAATCCATCAAATCCGCGGGTCCCATTGAGGTGGCGACAATAATAATGTCTGTGTAATCATTATTCATACCGGAATTACAATCTTCACCACTCAAATACAAGCGCAATCTATCTGCAATATCACGTAAGTCGTGTAATCTTTCTTTTAAATAGTCATCTGCCGCACCAGATAATCTGTTCCACATTTCCGTATAAGCCTGCTCAACAGCAGCTTCTGCGGTTAATCCAAGATTGATATGATTTATAATCCGATTATACCAACCTTTATCGTTTGCTATCATTCGATAAGCATCCAGAATTTCAAGGTGTTCACCTTTTTGCATTCCTTCTTGGTTTATCTTTGCATTTAAGTCTTCATTCATTTTTTGACGAGCAGACTCCAAATTTTGCAGTTCTTTATCCTTATCTTTAGCAAAAATTTGAGTAACAGCCTTTCTGCGTCTATGAACCACCACATTTCCTAAGCCGTATCCTGAATTTATTATCGTTCCCTTTAATCTATCTTTTGCTACAATACCTCGGCTTTTTATGTACTTTCTAATATATTGGGACAACTCTTCCGAAGATAAAAATTCGCTTAGAAACATACAAATCGTTTCTAAAGTTTCAGCCTCTAATTCATCGTAATCATGCGGTAAAGGATATGAAACTAACAAAACACCGACTGGTTTATTCCAACGCCTTAGAGGGCTCGCCACCTTGAAAGCTTCTTTAGTTTTTACAAACGAAGTACGATTATCTGAACCAGCTTTTCCAACTACCCCCTCACCTATTCTTTCAGCTTTTTTCTCTTCTCCAAGAGGATAGCCTATTATGTGTTCCAAGGTTACATCATCCGCTTTTACATAAATATCCGCAGACAACGCTTTGCTTTCTTCGGCAATTATCTTGATAACTTGATTTAATTTGTCGGCACTATCTTCTTGACCTAATTCATGGTGTATTCTTTTTATCACCTCTAGTGCAAAATTTTTAGTTTCCGACATCTTTCCCTCTCTCTAAATTTCTTACTTGTTTTTTTCTTTATACATCCTATTATTCTTTTATTCCAGACTATTTTTTAAGAAAAGGATAAAATATTATGACGACTAATTACAAAAAAGGAGATCACGATACTCGCCCGTGGGGTACTTGGGAAGTTCTTGATGCAGGGGAGCATTTTTGTGTAAAAAAAATCGTGGTTAATCCTGAAGCTATTCTTTCATTGCAACTTCATAATTTCAGAGCTGAACATTGGATTATTGTTGAAGGTGAAGCTATGGTTGTTTTGGGTGATGACACATTGTATAGACATCAAGATGACTCCGTTTATATCCCTGAAAAGACAAAGCACCGCATTAAAAACACTTCATCTTCTCAGCCACTTATTTTTATTGAAATTCAAACAGGCTCTGCCTTAGATGAAAATGATATAGTTCGTTTTGAAGATAGTTATGGCAGAGTTATGTAATCTCTGTTGAAAAAATATAGATTCATTTTTACAGTTCTCTCAAAGTCGTCTATTAGTATTTACATAAGATAACTTTGAGGGATTTTTTTATGTATTCAACTCAAGACTATGAAACGGCTCAACAAGGTGGAATCGTCATTTCCGCTTATAATGAGCTTTTGCAAGAAAAAGTCGCTGGCGACGAATTTTGCTGGGGCTTTTATCTGCGTATTGAGAATAATTCACATAGTAAAATTAGTTTGCTTGGAAAAAATATTTCTATTACCGACACTAAAGGGCGTTCTGTATCCCTCAAAACTGAAGGCTTTGGTGGACAGTTACCAGAACTTGAACCTGGGGAAGTATTTGAGTTTGAAGATTACGCAACATCTAAATCAAGCGCAGTGCTTTGTGGTAGTTGTAAAATTGCAGACAGTTCCCACAAAATTATGGATGTTGAAATACCTGTATTAAGCCTGATTGCTAATGATAATCAGCAGAGAATTTTTAATTAGTTTTATTATAAAATATTAAATCCCCCTTTTAGAGGGGGATTTCTTTTTTGTATTCTGAAAACCACGCGTTAGACGCGTGGTTCAGTAAAGCTTATAGCGGTGAGGATGACAAAACGCTC
>CALXPU010000028.1 GCA_944390455.1 uncultured Alphaproteobacteria bacterium
CCGCACGCCCTCTCCCCTGTCTTCTTGCCCGACTTTTCCTTCATAGCCTCCCAACCCTGTTCCTCTCTCATATCTGCATTTTCACATCTCCCTCTCCCTATATCTTCTCTCTCACTCTCCGCACGCCCTCTCCCCTGTCTTCTTTCTCTCTATATCCCCGCATAAGCCCAATTTTTTTCGGATACATACGCTAACGCACACAAAAAACATACGCAAAAGTATTTTTTTATGCAAAAACCTCTTGACAATTAAAATAAAAAGCCTAAATACATGAGGATTTTTTAATTATTCTGCCGAAAAGAATTATGATAGCACTTAAATATGTATTTTTATGAAGAAGTTTTTTAGTACTAAAAAAAGAGCCGGATTTATTCTGAGCCTGATTTTTCTGTTCCTGATTGTGCCAAGCATTGCCTGCCACATACACGGAACGCCATTCATGCAGAGTTTACTCTTATGGACAACCATCTACGCCCTCGGCGCATTGGTATTATGGGGAAGAATCAAGCTACATCAGATATAATAATCCCGTTCTGAAAGTGAAGAAAGCGTGCATACCTTTGTGAAAAAGTCGCACGCTTGTTTTTTATCCTCAAAGTGAAACCATCAGCCAACACTCTCGCCTCGGTTCGCTCACGACTGCACTCTAAAATCAACGACTAGTCCGTTTATTCCCCAAAAGTTTACTCAACAATTTACTCCAACCGACACGATGTCCGGCTTCAGGTGCAGACGCCATATTGTCACGTTGTTCCTGCGCATCACGACGATTAAGTTTCTCGCTCATCAACACTTGCGATAAGAGTTTTTTTCTCTCATTTTCGGACAATTTATCTAAAATAACGACTCTGAATTGTTGCGACGGCGACAACCGAATATTTGACTGCGCCAGTTGTTGTTCATCTTTAAAGATAATTTTTTGCGTATTTTTCTCATTTGCGGAAGTCAAATCAACCTTCTGACAAGCAGACACATCAACAATTTCAGGCAAACCATTCGTACGAGATAAATCCACTTCCGCCCCATCTGCAAACCGAATACATGGCAATTTCTTAAATTCGCAATATTGCGCGCTGAAGAAGGAGCAATTAGAAAAATCGGCATTAACGGGAATATTTTGCGCCGCAGTAAGCATCACCCGCGCGCCGGACTTAAATTTAAGCCCGTTTAAGTCCTTCAAATCCACCCTTTCGAGATTAACCACATCACAATTAGAAAAATCTACATTTCCATGCAAATTTGTCGCTTTAGTTAAAACCACCTTAGCCCCGTCGGCAAATTTCATCTGAGATTGATCTTTCAAATCGCATCCACTTAAATCCACCTCTGCACACTGAGAAAAATCAATATCAGGAGGTAAGTCAGTTGCTTTGCATAATTTAACTTTCGCCCCTTTTTTGAAGTGCAGATTTTTCAAATCACTCAAATTCGTTCCGCTCAAGTCAACCTCATCGCATTGCGAAAAATCGAGATTTTCGGGTAACAAATTTGAACACTCGGAATACGCCGGCAATAATCGAATATCCGTCAATTTTACTTTCGCGCCGTTTTTAAAGCGCAGATTTTTCACCTGAGACACATTTGAAGCGTCAATATCGACCTCATCACATTCGGAAACATCAAAATCAGCCGGCAGATAATGAATACGCACCAATTTAACTTTCGCGCCATTTTTAAAGCGCATACTTTGCACTCGAGACACATCTGCAGCCACAAGTTCGACTTCATCGCATTCGGAAACATCAAAATCCGCCGGCACCTGTCCATCGACATAGCTCAATTTGACCGTTGCCCCGCTTTTAAATTTAAGATGCGACAAATCCGCCACATTACAAGAGGACAACCTCACCTCTGCACATTCAGAAAAATCAATATTTGGCGGAAATTTTTTAACCCCTCTCAAAGCAACCCAAGCATCTTTTTGAAACCGCAGTTTATCAAGATTAGACAAGTCATCAACCGCCAACGCCACTTCAGGCGAAGCGGAAACATCTAGATTATCGGGCAAAAAAGCCGAAGGTTGACAATGGATATGAATTTTTGCCCCCTCTCGCAATTTGATTTGCGTATTAGGCTCAAAATCACAAGATGATATATCAATTCCGCCAAACCCCGAAAAATCAACCAAACCGGAAAAGTTATTAATACTTGAACGATAAAAGAGCGCGTCGGGGCGATACTTCCAATTTTGATAAAGTGCCATATCACGCTCTCCGACCACAATTTTATTACAATCAGATATCTCAAGCTGTTTCGGCAACGGATAAACCCCTTGCATATAAACATCCCCATCTTTTGCAAGTATCAATTTCCGCAATTTAGTTCCGTCACAGCTGTTTTCACCACAAAAATTCACAACCGGACACTTAGGAGCTTCAATAACCGAAGGCAAGGTAACAGGCGGAGTATAATCATCGGAATCAGGATCTGAATTACTCCCCAAATAAAGAGTTCCCTCGCTTTCGCAAATCAATTTATCATAGGAAGAAAAATCCGTACCGAACAAATTTCCCTCATCGGTTTTAAACACACTGCTGCGCTGCGGTGCGGAAGCCAAATAAAAAGTGTACACGCCATTTTCCGCCTCACTAAATTTATCCTCATAATCAGAAAGACGCGCCAATTCTTTGCCTAGTTCAACAATTTCCGCCGGTTGCTCACGTGCAACAAAAACAGCCAACACCACCTCTTTGAATTGCGCCTGTTCGGAGAGCGGCAATTCTTTAATACACAAGAGCATATCTTTGATATTGCGAGAATAGTTGGTTGAACGCAACACTTCCAGACAAGCTCTTGGCGTAATCGGCTCTTTGGGAAGCCGTGTTTTTTTATCTTCGGCAAGCCGCCCTTTTTTATAAGGCGTTAAGATATTTTCTATGGCAAGTGCGCTTTTATAATCTGAAATATCAACAAACATCACTACCTCCTACCACCCCAACGAATTATCTTATTGCGCCACGCCTGTTTTAAACTCTTTTTTTGTTTCTGTTTTAAGGCTTCAATCTCGTTCCAATCATCTTCAGTCATTTTATCGGCAAAAAAGATTTTCAAGCTTTCATTAATCCGAAAACCGAAATCACACTTTTCCCCTTGCTGTTCGTTTTTAAAGATAACCGCGTCGGTATAACGAAAATCCGAATTAGTAATATGCACCAATCCACACGAAGAAACATCCAAAACTTTCGGCAAACCGGACACGTCATTAAAAAAGACTTGCGCCCCCTCAGCAAAACGCAAATGAGCACAATTCCTAAAATCCACACCACTCAAATGTAATTTTGCGCACCGTGAAAAATCGAGATTAGGCGGGAGATAGTCCATTGAGTACAAAGTAACCTCTGCCCCATCGGCAAAACTCAACAGCGTCTGCTCCGCCAAGTCACACTCACTCAAATCCACCTTGGCGCAATTAGAAAAATCAATATCAGGCGGCAAGTTCATCGCACCGCATAAAATAACCTCCGCCCCATCGGCAAAACTCAACAGCGTCTGCTCCGCCAAGTCACACTCGCTCAAATCCACCTTGGCGCAATTAGAAAAATCAATATCAGAAGGCAAATTCTTTGCGCCCCGCATAAGCACACAAGCCCCTTTGCGCCAACGTATCTTTGTCACATCCGCCAAATTGCACTCGCTCAAATCCACATACCCGAAGTCAGAGAAGTCCAATTCGCCGGAAAGCATATTAAATTTTCTATAATCAACCCCGAGCCCGCCATCGGCAACTGTCCAATTTTCCACCTCTGGCAACATCGGATACTTAACCACCAAACGCTTGCATGTAGACACATCCATCAGTTCGGGCAAATGCAGCATACTATTCATAAAGACAACGGCGTTAGGATGAAACGACAACGCCTGCACATTTTGAAAATCACACTCAAAAAAATACAATCTTTCCGCCACGGGAAAACTCATCTGTCGAGGCAACACTTTCCGATTTAAAGCCTGAAACTCACTCCCCGAACATTCAAAACTTTCAATATTTTGCATTTCTTCATCAGACAAGTCCAAATACTTATTACGATACCCATATAAAACCTTTGCATCAGAGAACAAAAATTTCCCATTGCCTTTTTCCAATACAGCGGACAATTCATCATCATAACCGGAAGCATGCGCCAGTTTTTTCCCCTCAACCAAAACATCACTCGGCTGTTCTCTTTGCGTAAAAGCAGCCAACACCACCTCTTTAAATTGCGCCTGCTCAGAGAGAGGCAATTCTTTAATACATAAGAGCATATCTTTGATATTGCGAGAATAGTTGGTAGATTTAAGTATTTCCATACAAACTTGAGGCGTAATCGGTTCTTTCGGAAGTCTTGTTTTTTTATCCGAAGACAATCGTCCTTTTTTATAGGGCGTTAAGATATTTTCTATGGCAATCGGATTTTTTAATTCTTTAACATCAACAAACATCAGCACCAATTCCTCTGTAAACATAATAAAAGGATAACACAAAAAAAACTTTGGAGCAACCCCAAAATCCGCATAAATTCGCTCTAACCTCTTCCGATTAACCAACACCTCAATTCTCCCCGAGTGCCGGTGTATTTTTTGTCAAAAAACTTCTTGCAAATAAATAAAATCAGTGCTAAGTTCGGTGCGTCAAAATAAATTTATGTCTAATTAAAAATTATTAAGACCATGAAAATTATTAGAATCAATCCTCTGGCAGTCCAAGACGCCAAGGAGAAATTAATTCGTGTACTAACCTACGCCAATGGCTCATACGCCTTGCAGTACGTCACCGCACAAGGTGAAAGTTTACTGGATTTGTTTGACACCGAGGGCAATCTCATCAAAAAAGGCGCTGTTGCTGAAAGTGCATACATTTTCAAAAACGGCAACTACATTTTGCTATTTCCGCCCACCAATCACACAGCCAAAGCCGGAGGTTTCCGCTATCGTCGCGAATATATCATGTATTCACGCAAAGGCAACCTTATCTTTGACAACATTGACTACTTCACGCCTATGTCTGATGATTGGGTAGTGTTACATCAAAACGGTCGCCAGAATTTGTACAACAACAATCTCAAACTGATTGACGGCGGCAGAAGATGCGACTTCGTGAAGTTTGACTATGGTTATGCTCGTGTCACTCCTCGTATCATACCGGAAGCAGAAGCCTCACCGCTAATGCCCGGAGATGTCGGCAAGTGGCTTCCGTACAACTGTCGTTTAAAGGCGTTATACCGAGGCTTTGCCAACAAGCGAGATGGATTAGCCTTTGACTGGACTTTCTGCAACGAACAAGGTCACATTCTCTATCAAATAGAAAACGGACTGATTGCGTTTGGAGGCGGTTACAGCATGGCGATGTATCATGACGGTCACATTTTCTTCCACTATCCGGACGGAACCTTGGGAGCAGAAACCTCTTTGTACAGTGGCTGTCGTAAAAACATAGCCTGTCTAGTAAACTTAAGTGCCACCAAGATGAATCCGGAAATAAGCAAAGGAGAAACGATAATCAATTATCGTATGGGGCATGAAACCGAACATCACGTTTGCCTGCCGTATGAATTGCAAAAAGCGACTGATTTCTACGAATTCAGCAATGGTAACTTCAGTTGTGTTCTGGAAGACAAGTTATGTTTCTTCAAAGAAGGCAGCACAGAACCGATGGTCAGCGTTCCGAAAGATGAGAAGATATACTTCACACCGGACGGAAAATATTGGAACGAAACCACCCAGACGTTACACGCGCCAAGCGGAGAAGAATTGAATAATCATATCACAGGTTTCATAGACTACGGAGACTGGTATTTGATTGATCGTCAAGGCTCGCACACGGTTTACGACTTAGATGGCAAGATTATCGCCGGCAATGCGCACGTTTTGCGTAAAATCAACGGCATTTTGTTCGTACGTGTAGAAAACGGACAAATCGGCTTATTGCACAGAAGCGGCAAAGCGATACTGCCCCCGTTTGCGGAATGGCATTTAAAGCTTGAAGAAACCGTATTTTGAAGCAAAGCCCACAAACGTAAACGTAGACGAACTAAAAAGTACACGAACTAAAAAGTACACAAACTCAAAAAAAAGAACACTGGCCTCCCGCCAGTGTTTTTTTATGCGTTATCAAACAATTAATTATTTTATACCTATACTTATTCATTTTCATTCAAAACTTGATTAACACTATCTCTTTTCCAAATAATATTTTCCTTAACCACTCTAGCAGGAATTCCTGCAATTATACAATGAGGATTATCAAATTTACCACTAACTACAGCTGATTTACCGACAATGCACCCATCGGCTATTTTTGAATTTTTTAAGATTGTGCTACCCCAACCGCACCAAACGTGATTTCCGCAGACAAGACTATTAGCACGATTAATTAATTTACCCTCTTGATAAATAGCATGTCCATCAGTGTTATAGACAATAGTATCATATCCAAACATACAATCTTCACCAATAATAACACTAGATTCATGGTCATAAGTAGAAATTTCAGTCTTATAAAAAGAAGTTCCCTTTCCTACTTTTATAGTGCAATTTAGACTATTATCTAGATTATAAATAACCAATTGGGTAACAACTTGAATATCATCATCCAACAAAACATTATTACCAGACCCAACCACAACTATTTTACAAATTCCAGAACACTTAAAATTTTTTCCAATCGATATCACATTATTGTTCCCGATTATTTTAATATTCAAAAATGAAATATTACCATCAGCCCCTAAACGAACAACATTATCATTCCCTTTTATACGAATTTTTAACTTTTTAATATATAAACTATTCGCAATATTAAACATGTTATTTTTTATATTTAAAATTTTAGATATACAAAATATACGTACTCGATTGATTAGGTTCATCAACAAAGCCTCCCTTATTACATACACTACAATTTTTCGTATAACTCAGTCGTAAAAATATTATCCTCCTGACATCACTGTGGACTCAATGCTTTTAATACTTGCTTTTTTTCTGTATTTTGATTTATCGCCACACCGCATCCAACAAGAGTTTCCTCCTCCACTTGAACATGATCGCGAATTGTCGAGTTAGCTCCTAAAAAAACGTTATTTTTTACTATCACAAAGCCATTAATACACGCATTAGAACCAATAAATACATTATCACATATCCTAGAATCATGGCATACTGTTGCATTAGACCAAATTATGATATTATTAGCCAGTTGAACAAATGGTTGAACTACAACATTCTCAAATAAAATACAATTTTCTCCAATAATAATATCATGAGGCACTATACAACTTGGATGGATGTAGTTAATACAACTATAACCTTTATTTTTTACTCTTTTGTATATTTCTTCTCGTAATTTATTTCTTTTTGAATAACCAACAGCTACAAACATTTTGTATTCTTGAGGTGGATATAAATCAATAATGCTCTCAAAATCAATTAAAGGCTTATCTTCAAAAGTGTTACCTTCTATATAGGCTTTATCAACCGTAAATCCACATATTTCATATTCTTGTTTTAAATAATGAGCAACAAGCCGAGCATAATTAGTATTACCAAAAATAATTAATTTCTTCTTTTTTTCCATTTATTTACCTTTCATGAATTTTCTAGCTTCAGTTCCACAATTAAAAATCAAATCCAAAATACTCACACCATGTTCAAATGGTGGGTATAACTGCGTATATTCCGGATATCCGGAATAATCCATCCAAGAAAGTTTTATCTCTGCTCTTTTAAACTGCTCTTCATCAATATAATCTTTAGCTGCCGGACCAGACAAATATTCATCTCCGCCTGCTTTTTGAACTAAGTCGACTAGTCTTTCTGTTTTCCCTTCAATTAATCCATAATCTTGAGAAAAACTAATTTTAGTTTCAATTCCCAAAATTTCATTAATAGCATAAATAAATTTATAATTTACCTGACATAGATATTCTTCTTGTTCGCATTCCTTATACAGTTTCTCAAAAATATCAATATAGTTCTGAAAATAAGGTGCTTTTCTATAAAATTGTTTAATTGTAGCCCAATGATTATTCGCCCATTTTTTATCTACTATTCTTGCCTCATTAATTTTAACATCATGCGTCAAATGTCCCTTTGTTGCAACGGGAATAGATAACCATTGAGTACCATTAGGTGTTTTAATTTTATTACGATTGCGCCAATCATTTTTTGTGTATTGCATTTCATCATAAAAAATAAATTCATCTACAGAAGCAATAATATCAAAATATCCCTTCCAAGGAATATAATTAGACTGTAATATAGCCACTTTCTTAGCCATTGATATCTCCATTTATTATATTTAATACTTTATCTCTCACAATACAGCTTTCATAAGTTTGAAGCCAATAATTATAATTTTTTTCAATAATATCTGCTCTTTTGTGCTCATCGTGCAACAGCTCTAAAATTCCGTTTTCCATATCGGATACACTCTCAAACATATACGGATAATCAGGCATCTGATACTCATGAAAAGAATATTCAGGAATTTCTTTATTGATTTTAACCACAGACGCAACTTTATTACGCATCAAATCAATTTGTGTTAATGCCGATGAAATAGGAAAACTATCAATAAAGACATCCGCACATTGAAAATATTTATCAAAATCAGTCTGGAATGATAACCAAACTAATCTGTTATAACAATCTTCATTATCCTTAAAAATATTTTCAACAATAGCCTTTTGATTATCCTTCAGCTCACTCATAACAACATGATAAAGATTTTTTTCGGCCGATAATAACCTTTTTATCATCTGAAAATATGACGAACCATCCTTATCAAAAAACTTATATGCACTTCCTCCGCTCATCGTCAATAAAGCGCCTTCGGCAATTCCGATACTTTTTTTCAAGTCACTCTTTTCAGCCTCAGACAAATATCTGGTATCATCTTTGGCTAAAGATTGCAAACCGATAATTTCCGTATTATATAAATGCCTTTTCTCATGCGTCACCTTAACAGTTGCCGGCATTCCCTCTAATATAATATTGGCAAAACTCATACCCACATTCGGAAAATGAGAAGCATGATTAAAATAAATAATTTTTATATTTGATATAGCCTTAAGCACAGACAAAACCGCTGCCCCGCATACATCTTTGGGATGAATATAAACGAGCAACGCTTTAGGTGCATAGTCAATAATCTCTTGTGCAAATTTACGAATTTCCTCCGCAAAATGAACATAACCTAAATCACTTCCCTTCACCTCCATATACTGTTGCAAATCCGCCATTAAACGAGGTGCCGATTTCATTGTTTCAGTATAATTAGTCAAAAACAGACATTGTTTATATTCACTTTTTAATGAGTGCGCTAAATCTCTCAAGCATTTGCTATGCCCACCCATTTCATAAAGAGTAGTCGCCAAATAAGCAATATTGTCATTATCAACATCACCTTTCGTAGTTTCTTTAACATCTACCAATGCGGCAATACTCTTATCTAATTGAATAGTATCAAAATCCTTATTATTTTGCACAAGTTCCACTGTTTGAGCCACTTTATTCCTTGTGCGATATACGGGTATCCCCAAAAAATAATAGTAAAAACACCCATTTTTAACACGCAATTTAAAAACAGTAACTCCCGAAATTTTCATTCCTTTAGTAGTAAATCGAATCAAATTCATATCATTTCCCAAAAAAACTTAATGCTACTGAAATAACTTTATGCAATTCTTCTTCTGTCATATCAAAATATAAGGGAAGACGCACCAACGTTGTGGATATTCTATCCGTAACCGGCAATTCACCATTTACTCTACAATATTCTCGACCTGCCGGAGAAGAATGCAAAGGAATATAATGAAACGGAGCATAAATCTCATTTTCTTTCAAATAATTTATGAATTTAGTTCTCATCTCCAAATCATTAAATAACAAATAAAACATATGAGCATTATTAGTCGCATAAGCTGGTATAATCGGCCGTCTGATTTTTCCCTGTTTTTCTAAATCTGCAAAAGCCTCAAAATATTTATTCCAGATATATTTTCGTTTATCCTGAATTTTATCTGAAATCTCCAAAACAGAATACAAATAAGCACCGATAACATCGCTAGGCAAATAAGAAGAACCTTTATCAACCCAAGTATATTTATCCACCTGTCCTCTAAAAAATTTACTACGATTCGTTCCTTTTTCACGAACAATTTCAGCACGTTCACCTAACTCGGCACGATTGGTAACAAACAAACCGCCTTCGCCGGACATAATATTTTTAGTTTCATGAAAAGAAAAACATCCCATATCACCAATAGTCCCCAAATGTTTTCCTTTGTAATAAGAATCAAAGGCTTGAGCAGCATCTTCAATAACCAATAAATTATGACGTTTAGCTATATCCAAAATTGTATCCATTTCACACGCCACACCGGCATAATGCACACAACAAATAGCCCGAGTTTTATCAGTAATAGCAGCTTCTATTTTCGTTTCATCAATATTAAGCGTGTCTGGTCTTATATCCACAAAAACAGGAACAGCACCTTGCAACACAAAAGCATTGGCCGTCGAACAAAAAGTATAAGATGGCATAATAACTTCATCACCAGGATTTAGTTCCGCCAAAAGAGCCGCCATCTCCAACGCAGCCGTTCCGGAATGAACCAATAACGCCTCACGACAAGGTAATTTTTCACGAAACCATTGGTGGCACAATTTAGTATATTTACCATCTCCGGATGCATGAACCACATTAAATACATCTCTGATATATTCAAAAGTTTTTGAAGTATAAGTCGGAACATTAAAATTTATCATAGCAAACCTTTCATTAATATAACAATCGATATTCTTTCATCTCACCAATCGTCACATAAATACTCATCTCACTTCTCCTGCAGTTTGGTTGTAGACTTGATAGAAAAAATCGGCAGACAATCAAACAGATACCCTTTTACCCGATACCCTTGTCTAATCGTCTTTAAGAGCGGAATCCCCAACAAGCGAAACTGCGTTGTGTGTTTAGCCTTAAGGCAAAATTCGCGATAAAGTTCTGGATTTTCAACCTGCACAAACGCCCGAATGGCAAAGCTGGCTTGTCGCATTTTTTCACTCTGCAAGTGTGACGTGTTCCCTTCATGGTCACGATAATGAAACAACACTTCATCTAAGTTATGAAAATCGGTATATGGAATAAGACGTGCAAACAGTGCATAATCTTCAGAAGGACTAAATTTTTCCTCATAACGAATATGATATTCCATCAAGACCGAACGTCGTATCATTGAGGCGGAATGACTAACGGCACACACTTCCATCAACGCCAATTTAATCGCCTCATTATCAGAGGGATTTCTGGAAATATGATGATTAGACATACGCATTAACCGACACCCGCACACACCGACATTAGGATTAGCCTCCATATAAGCCACTTGTTTTTCAAGCCTTTCGGGAAGAGAAACATCATCATGGTCAAACACCGCAAGATATTCCCCTTTTGCCATTTCAATCAGTTTGTTACGAGAAGGCGTAATCCCCAAATTGCGTTCATTTTTCGCATAAATAATCCGTGGATCATCATAAGATTTGACCACCTTTTCTCTGTCATCATCCGGACAATCGTCCAAAATCAAAAATTCAAAATCTGTAAATGTCTGATTTAAAATACTTTCAATCGCCACCCGTAAATAAGCCTCATCAGTCTTATAAACAGGCATCAAAACCGAAACTTTAGGCATATGACTCCACTAAAAAAACGAAGGTT
>CALXPU010000029.1 GCA_944390455.1 uncultured Alphaproteobacteria bacterium
CTGTCAATATATCTGAAAATAAAGAAAAATATTTTTCATACTGACAAAAAACTTATCTCTTTAACGATAAATTCAACTTTTCTCCCTAAAATACCATCAAAATCAATGGAGAAGAGAAAAGATGAAAAAGATAAGTATTGCTTGCATAATTGCCACAATCATAACCACCAGTTGTTCTTTGTTTAATCTGAACAAGGAAGAAAAATTTGTAAATCCGGTATTTTATGAAAAAATGATTTCTGCATCGCATTCAAATTACGAAGTGCAATTAACCCCAACAAGTATTTATATGGTCTCCAGTAAAGACTTTAAGTATAATTATACTTGCAAACTCATTAACAACCAAATAGATACGGTTAGTTTGGAATGTTTTAAATATAACTACAAAAATGAAAAAGAAGAAACACAAGTTTTCACATATACCCTAAAACCTTGCAATGAAGAAAATATGTGTCTGGATAAAGGGGGCTGGCTGGTTTATCAAAAGATTAAACCATATAAATATTATGATGAAACAATTACCTATATAATCCCCTCAAAGTCTGAAAACGCTCCCAAAGATAAATTTGTAAATCCATTGTTTTATAAAAAATTATCTCCCAGCTCCAAAAATACAAGACCAACCTTTTTGACACCAACTTCTGTCACATTCTATGACTTATATGGAAAAGAGGTTGTTGAAAGATGTAAAATGCTGGAAAACACACCAATGTTTGTGACATTAGATTGTACTTTTTATGTTGAAGAAACTAAAGAAACATATAGTCATATTGTTCGCTATGTATTAAAAGGTTGCGATGAGCAAAAAGAATATTGCTTTGGCGGTAAATGGTTTGTACTGGAAAATGCATCCGGAAGTAGTATAGGAACACTCGTCATAGATAAAAAAGATATGGGGCAGTAAAAACCGCCCCTTTTTATTTTAATACCAATGTTTAATATTTCGGATTTGTTGTTTGGCCCAATTATTCCGTTTTAAACTAACATCTTCTCGGTTAACATTATAAATTATTCCGTCTTTACCATACAAGTTCTTTTCAGCTATAGCTTTTCTGAGCTTAGGCCATTCATCTGCAGAGACATTACCTGTATTGAATTTAATATCGAGCAAAACATTTTGTAATTCCTGAGGAAAAGAATCAAATTCCGGAAATTCTCTATGAAGATAGGTAACATCCTCTTTTATATGTTGAAGAAATATTTCCCATGCCTCTTTATCTAAAATTCTCAATGGAGATTGGTATTCATAATAAGAAGCTTTCTTATTATTTTTTTCGAGCAAATTTCCATCTTTATCAACATTTTTCTTTCCTTCTGAAGTTTCGGCATCAAAAGAATTAAAAGCTGTTCTTTTTTCTTCTTCTGTTGCCGCTCGCCCATCAACTTGCCAATTTAATTTTCTGAATTGCTCCCATCTATCAATATTTGCACCAATACCGACAGTTTTATTCCACGTCGAATCAATATAGATGTGTCTGTAAAGTTCTTCTTCACCTTTCAATACAGGAATCATTCTGTCAATTAAGGCATTGCCGGTTTTAACATAGGCTGGTAAATTCGTATCACTTGCATAGTTAGTCCTATCATTTTTGGCGTATTGTGTGCCTTGGGATGATAAAAGCGAATTTCCGGTTTTTTGTGTTAAGACTTTCTGAGCCAGCCCATTTTGATTAGCCATCATATAAGCCATTGAATCTCGAATATCGGCATTTTTTTCAATTCCCTCTAATGAGCCATATTTTCGCAACAATCTTTTCAATTCCAATTCATTATCCGCATCCACAAGTCGTTGATGTTCAAGAATATCATCATCAAAATTATATGAAAAAGTCATGATTTTTCCTTTCATAACAAAAATTAAAACAAAAAAGAGCCACGAAAAAAAACATCGTAGCTCTTGGTTAAAAATAGGATTATCCATTTGTAAATTGCCCACAAAAAAAGCCCTCAAACCGAGAGCTAAATTTGGGATATACAAACACTTTAACCTATTATGACAACATTTATACCTCCTCCCGACAGACCTGTCAATACATCTGAAAATAAAACGAAAAATATTTTTGCAAAGTAAAAACAAGACTATATGAGTTGAACAAAGAAAAAAATTATTTTTAAAAGAAACAATTAACTCTATCTTCACGCAAGAATAAAGGCACCGAGTAAAGAGCTTGGTGCCTTTATTTTATATATAACTTCCGCCAAAAATTATTTTTCCAGAGGATTATAGATAATTCCGGCAAACGCCCCGTTGTTTATCATAAAAATAAATGGCCGGTTTACAATAAATGGAAGACTTATATAGCCACCTGTTGCATAATTGATAAAGTCCATCTGTACAGACACTGCAATAGTCCCCTTTTCATCAACTTTGATTTTATTTTTTTGAGTAAAATCTTGAATGTGAATATTTTGCGGTTCGCACAAAGTCGTAGTATCTTTCACGGCATTTTGACTCAAAATGTTATCAAGACCAGACTGTCCACGAACAAACAGATTACCCAATCCCAAACGATTGAAAATATTTTGGAAGTTCACATTCTGCTCCACTTCAAAGAGAGGAATAGCGATGTCAATTATGTGCTTTTCAAACGGAATATCTAGCGCCTCTGCAGAAAGAGACTGTAAAACTTCGTCTAAAGTTATTGTTTTTGCATTATTTTTATGCATAGGTGCTCCATATCCATTTAACGATTCCTCGCTATCCGGTAAAATGATATAAAAGATGTCGCCCGATTTATATGGAAGAGCAATAACACGGAAATTACTACCATTAGCAATGTAAACTTCACGCATACTTTGCATCATCGGAACTTTAATATCACCATGTGGTGCATGGAAGGTCTCCATGGAAACTGTATCAAACTGAGTTTTCCAAGTTGAAGCAAAAGTAATAACGGATGTTTGTGCAATAGAACAAGCGTCACGCGCTGAATCAAAACTAATTGAATAGTTTTCATCAATTGCTTTTTTGAAATTTTTATCCAGATGTTGTTGTGCAACTTCTATTTTGTTTTTAAATTTCAGGGCAGATGAGTGATGTTCAATAACATCACGACTTTTAGCGTTAATCTGCTCAAGAGAATCACTTCCCAGAATAGCTTTAAGTTTTTCAAGCATCTGACCTTTAGCTCCGTTGGCTAAGATGCCTAATCCCTGATATACATTATGAGCAGAAATGAGGATATTCTTTTGCGGATTCTCAGCAGTAGCCGCTTTTAAGAGAGGAATAGTAAGAGCATTAAGCTGTTTATCTCCGATACTTTCAGGTTTTTGTTCCACATAGTTTGTTTGCCCTAAAATATTAAAAGAAACTCTCCATCCTTGAAGCGGAAGCCCAAAACAAATGAGCGCAATGGGAAGAAAAATAACGATAAATTGATTATGCTTTTTACTAAAGTATTGTTCAAAATAGAAAATAGGAGCGACGATAGCTACAACATAAATAACAAGTCTTAAAGAAGAGGAAACTTGCAACAAACAAGCCCCAATACTCAAGAAAAAGAGAATAAGCAAAGAAAAACTTAAAAATCCCCGAACAAACAAATAAAGAATAATACCAACACCCAGTATTATACACAATGCAGCTAGTGCAGCAAAAGGTGTATATATTGTCAGATCAAAAGCCACCATCAGTACAATAAGGCCTAAAGAGATAACAAGATATTTAATTCCCCAAAAACGTTTCATAAAAGGAAGTTTTGCTCTCATTTCTCTTTTTTGCGCAAATTTTAATAAGCGTATTTTAAGATTATCCATATTGCGAAGAATAAATAGCCATAGCGCCAGAATAATAAGGGCTAAGTACATAGGAATGGCATTAATGACCACATACAAAATAGCTATTGAATATTGTATAAATACAGCAGCAATTATATTTACAGAGTCAATACTTCGAGAGGATAAGAGAGAAAAAATTATGCAAAACAAAACAAACAATATAGGTAACAAGAAAACTTTTTGTGTTGCCATATTAAGTGTTGTTGCAATACATTTATAATCAAGTTCAGCTTGATGAAAGCGCCGAGAAATTATTCCGACTAGTGGAAACATTGCGAATGTTAAATAACAAGCAAACAAGGATGTGCCCAAGAAAAGCGGAACAATAAAAGTTTTTTCATAAAAATCAATTAACGTTTCATCATACCAAGGAAATAACCCCAAAGATAAACCAATCAGAATGATTGCTGAAATTGCTATAAAATTACCAAACTCTCCATTTGTCGGTTTTCCAGTTAAATCAAAAGATCTTTTAAATGAATTATAATAAAGAATAAGACTTTTTTTGATTTTATTCATAAATCCACTCCTGATAAACTATTAAGTATACTTTATTTTTGTAATTATCATTATCATACAAAGTGTTAAATATTGCTTTAAATAGGTGCGTCAGAACATTAGCAAATATTTTACTATTTTACGCTTATGATTTATCAAACATTAAGGAGAAAGATAATGCCGTGCTATTTAATCACCGGTGGTGCTGGTTTTTTCGGAACAATATTAAAACAATATTTGCTGGATAAAGGGAACGAGTGTATCAGTATAGACTTAGAACCGGATGCCTTTACGCATAAAAATTTTACAGCATATCAAGGTGACATTAATGATAATGAACTAATGGAAAAAATTTTCTCAACTCATAAAATAGATGCCATACTTCACTGTGCCGCATTATTAGCACACGTAAAAAAAGATTTGAAAAAATTGTGGCATGCTAATGTAGACGGAACACAAAACGTTTATGATTTTGCCCTTCGCTATGGTGTCAAAAAGATTGTATTCATCTCAAGTAATTGTTTGTGGGCAAAGAATTTTGATACGGAAGTAACCGAAGATGAAATCCCAAATCCGGTAGAAATATATGGCAAATCAAAATTGGAAGGTGAAAAAATCTTATTATCGCAGCCTGATAAAATAAATAGCATTATCTTTCGTAGTCCGACAATAATGGATGAGGGGCGGTTAGGACTGTTGGGGATTCTTTTTGAATTTATTGATGAAGGAAGAAAGTTACCGATGGTTGGTGATGGAACAAATCGTTATCAATTTATTTATGCGAAAGATTTGGCCAGAGCTTGTGAATTAGCATTAGCGGCAGATTATTCGGACGTATTTAATATAGGCGCCGATGATGTTAAAAGTTTTAATGAAGTTTATGAATATGTAATAAAAAAATCAGGTTCAAAATCCAGATTATTTCACTTTCCAAAGCTTCCAATGATTTGGGCTATGAAAATCTGCTTCTGGCTTGGAATATCACCGTTAGGTCCATATCAATACAAAATGATTGCATCAAACTTTATTTTTAATACGCAAAAAATAAAACAAAAATTAGGATTTGAGCCAACATTAACAAATGAAGAAATGTTATTGCGTGCCTATGAGTTTTATCATAAAAATAAGGATGAAATTTTGCATCGCAAAAATGTTTCAGCACATAATTCCGTGGCGAAAATGGGCGTGATAAAAATCTTAAAATGGTTGATGTAGAAATCTAATCAACCATTTTTCAATTATTTTTTAAATTTAAGAAAGTAATAAGCTGTATAAGCAAAAGCGTAGTTGACAATTAACCAGCCCAACCAACAAGCAATTTGCCAGATAGCAGACTGCGCTTCAACAGCATGTTCAATAAAGAAACCTCGATACAGAAAACCATTAAATCCAAATAAATATGGACTAATTTTTCCGGTAAATATCCAAAATTGATTTTGTGTTGGAAGCAATTTATAAGCACTCAAAAAGATAACAGCACTGAAAAAGAAACTGAAAACAAAAGCATAGAAATAAATCTGAGCTAAAACAAGGATAACCAGAGATACTAACAAAGCCATCAGATTAAATTTACGTGTATTGAGAAAAGATAATTGTTTTTCATATAAAGCCAGAAAAATACCTAAAGAAAATTCTGGAATATGTCCGACCGCATTGGCATATAAATCAATAGTAGGTCCATTAAAAGTAACCCAATAAAAAGCAATAATGACATAAACAAACCAAATGAAAATAATGTTAGAAATATCTTTTTCTATAAATTTATACAAAAAGAAGAAAAACAGATAAAGTTGAATAATTAAAGAAAAGAACCACCATGGTCCACACACAATAAATAGTGTTTGTGGTGAAAAATTTGAAGTTAAAGATAAAACCTTACCCAGAGCTCGGAAACTAATATCAGGAACAATAATACAATATACTAATGCGCTGATAAGAAGTAGTTTATAGATTTTGAAAATATGTTCTGCAATAAAATAAACTGTTTTTTTATCAGCAGTCATAAAAGCCTTGGTAATACCATATCCGCTAAGTAAAACGAAAATATAAACACCGTAAAATCCTAAAAAAGAAAAAAGACAATTTATTATTTCAGGCCAACTAAAGTCGTGAATGAAATTAAATGCGTTAGCCGGATTAAGTGTCATTTCGTTTTGATAAGTAACCGGCGGAAAAAGATGAAAAAAATTATGGGAAATAATGCAGAATATAGCGATTCCCTTTAAAACAGTAGATTGAATTCTGGTCAAATAAACATTGTTATCATCACTCATCAAAAGTATCCTTATTTAAAATTTCTGAAGCAATATCATAACTAAATCCGGCGCGAACAAGTGTTCCCAAATCTTTTTGGCGCATGTCTTTACGTTCGTTGTCATCAGTTCGAAAACAAGCTATTTTCTTTTTTCTGGCAAAATTTAAAGCTGTATCATATTCGGAATATTCTGTATCATCAAAAGCTCTATTAACAATATGCTCATCAATTCCCTTTGCTTTAAGTTTTTGCTCAATATAGCGTCGAGATTTTCCTGCTCGCAGATAACTGTTAATTTTAAATTCAGTAAATCGCTCATCACTGACAAAATTATGAGAAATACATTCCTCAATAATCTCTTCAACCCATTGATAAGCCTGTTCTGGTGAATAATCCTTATTTACAAAAGCATATTTATCAATACGTTTTCTTAAAACACTGCGCAGATTTTCAACAGAAGTCTCATAGCGCTCTAAATAATAAAGAGCAATATTACGTAGCCGTACTTTGGTTGGTATTTTCGGTTGCGATTTTTTCGTTTTTTCTGTAAACACTTGAAAATTACCTTTTTATATACTAACTTCAACTCAAATATATTTCTTTATATAATAGGAGATAAAAAATTGTCTAACAAAAGTTTTGATGAGTGTGCATCTTTCTTAATTGATAATGGGCTATTTGTCGGTCGCATATGCCGTCTGGAAAATGTATTAAAAACAATAATAGAAAAACATGGCTATATGAAAAACGTATCAGCCGCATTGAGTGAAACAACCGCATTGGCTGTTCTTTTAGCAAATGCCCTAAAGTTTGAAGGTTTGTTTACATTACAGCTTCAAGGAAATGGCCCTGTTTCCACAGTCGTTGTTGACGTAACATCGGATGGAAAGCTACGTTCCTGTGCAAATTATGATAAAGAAAGATTAGAAAAAGCCTTTGCTTTGCGTAAAAATGAAGGAGAGATAGAGGCAACACCGCATCTGTTGGGAGAAGGAACTTTAGCATTTACCATAGATGATGGTAAGAATAACTATCATCAAGGAGTGGTAGATTTACAAGGTAAAACGCTTGAAGAATGTGCTTTAAGATATTTTAAACAATCAGAACAAATTGAAACCATGCTGAAGTTATATATAGATATTCCAGAAACAGATGAAGGAGCATGGAAAGCAGGAGGTATTATCTTGCAAAAAATACCTGAATTAGGTGGAAAAAATATTGATATGGCAGAAATTCCGGAACTCCGCAATGAAGCAGAAATCTTGATGAATTCATTAACTAAAGAAGAATTATTTGATGAAAATTTAAGTCTACAAGAAATTTTGCATCGTTTATATCACGGCAATAACTTAGTTTTGACCAAAGATAATCATTACGAATTCAAATGCCGTTGCAGTCGAGAGAAGTTATTGAAAACTCTGCGTGGATTCTCAGAAAATGAATTAGCATCAATGCTAGATGAAAACTCAAAAATAACAGCTAAATGTGGATTCTGCTCAGAAATTTATGAATTTACAATTCCTGAGATAATGGAAAAACTTAACTAGCATTAAATAAGTATTAAACTTTATGCACTAAAGTCCAAATATAAAAGAAGGCCTGAAGTGAAATAGAAATGGAATAAGTCTATGAATAAGTTAAAAAATATTGTATTAGTATTTAGCAGTTTGTTTTTGTTTGCATGCTCAACAACAAGTGATATTGATGCTGTTCCTCTAAGATACAGCGAACCTCGTTTTCAGACGATGGCACCAATTGATCTGGATGTAGAAAAAGTAGAAGTAGTATCAGAGTTTATTCCCTCTTTTACACGTCCGAATGTAGAACATTTATTTCCGGTATCAATAGAAAAATCAGCTAAATTATGGGCTGAAGACAGATTGAAAGCGGATGGTTTTTCATCAAATCGTGTTGCTGAATTTATTATCAAAGACGCTTCTGTGACAGAAGAAATAGAAAAGTCAGAAGAGTTATTGCAAAAAGATAGATTAAAATATCGCGCGAACTTGTCTGTTGTGTTAAAAATAACAGACAAATCCAATTTAGCTGCAGCAGAAACTACAATTAATGCTTGGCGTGAATTACGCATTCCGGTAGATACAAAAATCGCGGATAAAGAGAAATATTGGAATGATATGGTCTACAAACTATTTGATGAGTTCAATCAGCGTATGGAAAAAAATATCAATGAATACTTGAATATGTACGTGAAAAATAATTATTCCATCAAAGAATACCAAGATTAAAAAGATACCCCCGCGTAAAACGCGGGGTTCTTCATATGCGGCTATAAGCCTTTACCACTGGCTTCCCCTGAACG
>CALXPU010000030.1 GCA_944390455.1 uncultured Alphaproteobacteria bacterium
GTTCAGGGGAAGCCAGTGGTAAAGGCTTATAGCCGCATATGAAGAACCCCGCGTTTTACGCGGGGGTATCTTTTTGTGAACAATTATTGTTGACATTTGTCTATCATGATGATATATCTAAGTGTGGAGATTGGATAATGAATGTAGAGGAACGTGTAAAAGATTTATCTTATATTACAGGGGTTATCAACGCTATGGCGCGTAGTGATGACTTGGATTTTTGTTATACAGAGCATTGTTTGGAGAGAATGCGCGAGCGAAATATTACTGTTTCCGATTTATTATTTGTTCTTAAGACTGGAACTATAGAAGAGTATCAAGGTGTTGCTAAACATTATTCTCGCAAAATTCATAAGTATAAAATTACAGGAACTCATCTTTATAAAAACAGAGAAATAAGTTTGATTATATTGGTTGAAATTAATAGATTGAAAAATCCTGCAATAAAATTACAGGATATTGTTACCACAATGTGGAAGGATTAGGAAGATGTTATTACCTTATCAATATTCAGAATCTGGTTTAGATAATGTTTATATTTATAATTTGCCTGTTATTGTAGACATGAACGGTGAAAAAACTATCTATATTCAGAAAATTAATAAGTTACATAAAGTGATTGCGGAGGGAATTATTACTAAAACAGGAATAATCAATAATAAAGAAATTCGCTTTTTGCGTACAGAAATGGGATATACTCAAATACAATTTTCGGAGATGTTAGGTAAAGAAGCTCAAGCGTGTGGTAGATGGGAAAGAGCTGAAACATCTATAGATAAAACGACAGATGCTTTAATTAGAGTTCTAGTTGCCGATGCTATGGGGCTAAGAATTCAAGTGGAAGATTTGACACGACTAAATTCAGAACCGGTTATTGATGCTCCTATCAATATTGATGGTGCTGATTATAAATATACGTTGATGAGGGCTGCGTAGTTTATTCTTCGCAGGCGGTGGAGAGTGTGGCGGCGACGGCGGTGTTCGTGAATTTGTGCAGGGTTATTGCACGGGCTTGCTCGGCTAATTTTTGACGCTCTTCTTCGTGGCTTAAGTAATAATCCAACAACTCTTTTAGCTCTTCTTTATTCTTATACATCGGTATTGTGTCGCCATATTCCGCCTCTATCTCCGGCATGTAATCCGATATGACCATTGCGCCGGCTGCCGTCGCATCGTATATCCGATTGTTGACAAAGCCAAATTCTTTCATATCCGGGCGGTGGTCGTTTAAGACAATCTTGGCCGACGCATAATAACGGTTCAAATCTGTGTTGGCAATGTATTGCCCCTTATACATCCTATCCGGCACGAAGCCTTGCCAATTATATCCATATACTGCCACGTCAAAACCTGCTTCCAGCGCATAGCGCAGGCTGGTACGGTCGTGCCAATTTGAACCGACAAACAAAATATCCGTTGCCACGCTTTCGTCCTGTTCGGGATAAAATTTGGAGGTGTTTGTAAACTGTGGCGTATATATCGCTTTAATCCCGTTTTGGTTTAATTTTTCCGCATAACTCTTTGATGCAACTGCTAAAACGTCATAATTTTGCCAGTCATCATCAAGGTTGGTGTTTTCCGGCGGAAGAGGGCGAGTATTTAATTGCGCTTTACTTAATTTGTTTTTTGAGTCTTGGTGGAACACCATCGGATAATAGACATACAGCACGTTACAGCCTTTAGGAAACGGCGGTGTGAATTTGGTATAGCCACGCATATAGATGTTGATTTTGGGTTCGGGTGTATGCTTTGTCTGATATTCGCTTCGATAGTCTACTGTTGCACTTAGTCCGTTATTCCGAAAACCTTCGGCAAAGTCCTCCCCAATCCAATAATCGCCGATGTTGGTTTCGTCTCGGTTGGTGGTGGATTTGATGACAACATCCGCCGGCTTGCTCATTGGTTCGGCGCTTAAACACGGCGTATTTATCGTGCTTAACAGCAAAAGAGTGAGAGTGGTGGTTGTTAATAAACGGCGGTACATGTTTGGTTCCTTAAAATGGTTGCGGTTGGCTCTTGTTCCTTAAAATCTATTCCTTAAAACAGAGAAGTCTTTTTGATGTCTTGAGTGAGTTTGACTTTCAAATCTTCGGCACGCAATTTTATGTCTGAACGTAATGGTTGCTTTAAGGCTTTGGCTAGTTGGCGACGGGCAATCGCATTTTCTCCGATAGAGGCGTTATATTCGGCCGCATAGTAATCGGCAATCGCAATTTCGCCCAATTCCGCATATATTTTGCCTAAAAACAAATAAGCCGATGGCCAATTGCGGTTGCGGTTTGCTTGTTCCAACATCGGGATTAAACTCTGTAAATCTTTGCGGGACGCAGGGGTGGCGAGCATCGCTTCCGCATACGCCAATTTAAATTGCTCAGACGAAGGTTTTAATTCCAGCGCACGACGATAATCTTTGACCGCTTCTTTGGCTTGACCGTTTTCAAAATAAGTTTGCGCTCTCAGCTCCCAAAAATACGGATTGTTCGGCTCGGCTTGCAATAGTTTGTTCAAATATTTCAGCGATGCATTTAAATTCTTTTGGCGCATATAATAAACCGCATGCGCAATGTCGCCCGATGTACTGGTATCTTCCAGAGGGTATTTGCGTATTACTTCCGGAAGCGGTGCTAAATATGCGTATAACTTCGCTTGTATGCGTTTTAAGCGCGCATCCATCTCAGCTTCATTTTGCATTATACCTTCTTGCTTAATTTTATCATTAAAAAACGAAACACGTTCGGTTGTTACCGGGTGGGTGCGGAAATAGGGGCTTTCCTCAATACCTTGCAAGCGGTTGGTGGATTGTATCTTTTTCATAAAATCTTTTAATCCCTGTACGGATTTGCGATTTTTATGCAACAGCGTTACGGCGGTTTCATCGGCGGCGCGTTCTTCGCTCATCTGGTAGGCGGTCATCGCATTTATGGCAGAACTTTGTGTGCCCAGAACCACGGCAATCGCCGCATCGCTTCGGCCACTCGCGGCGGCGGCTCCGGCGGCAGCCAACAGCGAGGCTAGGGTTGCTTTTTGTATATCTTGCATCTTTATCTTTAAGCGTAAAATGTGTCCGCCCAAAATGTGTCCGGTTTCGTGCGCCAACACTCCTTCAATCTCGTTGGTGTTTTTGGCTCTTAACAAAGTTCCGGTATGTACAAACATGTGATTTTGGTCGCCAACGAAAGCGTTTAAGCTATCATCTTTGACAATATGAACGTAATCGCGATTTAAGGGTAGGTTGGCGGTTTTAAATATCGGGGTTAATAAGTCATACAGCCAACTTTCGGTTTCTTCATCCGATATTAGGCTGATGGCGTGCGCCGGTATAGATAAACTCAAAAATACAAGGCTCAAGCATAGGGTGCGTATAAATGTATGCTTCAGAGGTGTGACTTTTGTGCCTTGTTCGGATTTGGCGAATTGTAAAAATCGCATTTGCTTTTCTCCCCAATCATTATTGCTTTTCAGCCTAGTATATAGTTTCGGTTTAGTCAAACATTAAGGTTCAGATTTGCGCTTGTTTCTAGTGGACGAAAATGTTGACAAATGTATTTCCCTTGTTATACTGACGGCAGTAAAATTTATTATTCTAACTTAATACTTTATATTTATGGATACATTAGGATTATATTGGACACCTGAAGACCTGCGTAAAATAACTTCGGATATACTTGCAGGAAAAAGAGTTACAGATACAGATGTGTGTATTTTGATTGAGGCCGGTCCGTATGACAGGGTCAAAGCTTGTATAGATGCTCATTGGAGTACATATTATCCCTCAGCGGGCAATTATTCTAATTCAATTAAGCTCTTAGCGCAAAAAGGATGGTGGGATATTTATGGTCGTGCTCTCTTTTTTAATAAAGAGAATTGGCAGAGCTATTGCAGAGGGGGTAATGAGAGACTGTTTTGTCCTACTTCTTATGTTGAGAGTATCTTTCGATATTCAAGTCCTGAAATCTTGAGACCGCATATGCGCATTTTAGCGCCGAAGTGTTTCCCTAAATATCTGATTGAACGTAATGATGAGGAAACTTATAGGCTTTATCGAAAATATCGTAATTTGGATGATCATAAATCATCATCTGAATCTCCTTCTGTTCTTGAAGCTAATGACAGAGGCGGCTATTATGGCGAATATGAATTTTATGACATGTTGAGGCATAATGCTTGTCATCTGTTTGAAATCATGCTTGAAGATGTGGATTTGGTCTTGAATGATAGGGGGTTATTGGTATCTGATGGCTCTCCTAGTATGGTTAAATCTTATGTCAAAATGCGAGGTATGGATGAAGCTTTTAAACAATTATTGCTTTGTTCAGGAAAAAATGAATTGGTAGAGTTGGCGAATAATCCTGAAGTAGTACAGAGATTAATTTCCCAACGTCAAACTAATTCAAAAGAGAAAACAGATTCCGGCTGGATCCAGAGAATCAAAAAATTCTTTGGGATAAACGCTTAAGTATCGTTTAATTCTATTTTGGTTTAAAAACACTCGTTTCCTTTTTAGGGGCGGGTGTTTTTTTGTGGCTTTATAGTTGGTAGTTTTTGGGGGAAAAGTTTATGGACGAAAATGTTGACAAATATATTTTTCCTTGTTATACTGGCGGCAGTAAAATTTATTATTCTAACTAAAACCTATAACTATGGATGTATTAAAACAAAAATTAAACGATATCGGATCATGTATCAGGTATCCGTTCTATTTCTTTGAAGACGGTTCTTTTTCGCATACTTTCGTGTGCGGTAAAATGAACGCTTGTCTTGTGGTCAAAGGTCCGTTTGCGGAAAGTGATAAATGCTTTTGGGCTGATGATGAAGTTGCTTCAATGTCGGGCATTAAAGCAATGGAAAAAAGTTGGGCAGAGAAGTCTGTTGTGCCTCAAAAGGTTAATTGGTTCAAAAAATATCTGAACGATATCGGAGCAGTACTTCACTATCCGTTTTATGTCTTTGATGACGGTTCTTACGCCAAAACAGCCACTCTTGAGGAGAAACAGGTGGTCTTATACGTTAAACAGCCTTTTACTTCGGTTGAAGGTGAGAGTACGTTCTTTTCATCTGATGTGAAGAGAGTTTTGCTCTTTGAAGAGGACTTGAAAAAAGTTCAACGGCGAAAAATAGAATTGCAGCAGATTATTTTTCGAATGTTGGCTGGTGAAAAGGTTCCTGATACAGATGCTTTGCAGGTGATTGAAAATGAGCCTCATGATTTGGTCAAACGTTGTGTTCATTCCGTTTGGAAATGGAAAGATTGCTGTTATATTAATATTGCTAAAATTTATCCGAAATCCTTTGCGGCGTTGGTTAAGAAAAATTGGTGGGACATCTATTGCTTTGATGAGCAGGAGTTGAAATATTTTTGCTTACCTGGAGTTGTGCCTAAACATTTTCTTTCATTGGTTTTTCAGTATGCAACTCCTGAAATTTTGGAGAAAATACTAAAACTTTGTTTAAAAGGCAACTTTTCTTATGCGATAATAAAGAAGTATGGGATAAAGTGGATGGAGGATCCTAATATGATTGATTTTTCTGTGGAAGAGATGAGTTGTCGTAGAAAAAGTGCCGCTAAATGCTTTCATCCTCTTTATCTAATTGAACGCAGGGATGCCGATGCTTATAGAATTTATCGCAAATATCTCGGCCGACAATATCGGATGTGTAAACCTGGTTCTGGCTTTCGTGAGTACAAGTATTATGACGGAAGTTATGATTTGCATTTTGATGAAGAATTTGATGCGATAGTTGCGCTTGGGGATAGAGAGTGGTTCAAAATTTTATTTGACGGTATCTCTTTATCAACTGAGCAGAAGGCGAAGTTAATCCGAACAGGCAATGTTGAGATGATACAAGTGTATATCGAATGTTGCGGAATTGACGGAAAATTTCGTGAGCTATTGCTTTATTCCGGTAATGATGAACTGGTTAAATTGGCTAATCAGCCGGAACCAATTATCTCAAAGGTTTCGCAAGAAGACAAGGCTTCTAAGAAATCCGGTGGCTTGTTCCAAAAAATCAGAAAATTCTTCGGGGCAAGCGCTTAAGACGTTCTTTCTATCGTTTAATCTTATAAAAAAATACCCGCTCTCTTTGTTGAGAACGGGTGTTTTTTGTGTCAGTTTATCGCGCTTCTTAGCCTAATAACTTTTTCCACCATGCCTTTTTTTCTGGCTTTTGAGGTTCGGCTGAAGCTTCCGGAGCGGTACTCTCAACATCGTTGTCGCTGTCATCATATGCGTTGTTGTCGCGATTGTAACGATTGCGTCCACGATTGTTGCGACGTCCTCTTCTTCTTCTGTCGTTGCGATTGCGACGATTGTTGCGACGGTTCTCTTGTTCAGAGTTGGTGTAACTCTCGTTCTCGTCGTCATCGCTGTCATCTTCTTCTACGTCATCGTAGTCTTCCGTGCCTTGCGCATAGGCGGTGGTAGCGGCTGCTTCGGCTTTTGGTTTTTGAACACGGCTCTTTTCTATTTTGTAATCGCTGATGTTTTTGATGGAACTATCGGCGGAAACAATGATTTCAAGCTCGTATTTTTCTTCCAAGTCGGCTAATTGACGGCGCTTGTGGTTTAAGATATAAATGGCGGTATCTTGTGGCAAACGAACTTCTAGGTGATTGTTGTTGCCTTTAATACCTTCTTCTTCTATCGCACGCAATACCAACATCGCACTTGATTCTGTGGTACGCAATACGCCTTGACCACGGCAATACGGGCAGGTGATGTAGTTGCTCTCTACAAAAGAGGAGTGCATGCGTTGACGTGAAATTTCCAACAAGCCGAACATACTCATTTTGGCAATTTGTACTCTGGCTCTGTCCGGTTTCATTGCTTCTTTCATGCGTTTTTCAACGGCATGGTTATTCGCTGGCTCTTCCATATCAATAAAGTCAACCACTACCAAACCGGCCAAGTTTCTCATGCGTAATTGTTTTGCAATTTCATCGGCAGCTTCCAAGTTGGTTTTTAACGCCGTTTCTTCAATATCCATTTCATGTGTCGCACGGCCGGAGTTTACGTCAATGGAAACCAATGCTTCGGTCGGGTTGATGACCAAATATCCGCCTGATGCCAACTGAACGACCGGATTGTGCAATTTATCCAACTCTTTTTCTACTTGGTATTGTTGGAATACAGGAATTTCTCCTTGCTTGCGGCATTTAATCTTGCGTCCCATGTTCGGGGATAAGATTTTGCTGAATTCTTTGGCGGTCTTATATGCGGTGTCGCCATCTATGATTACTTCATCAATGTCTTTGGTGTACATGTCACGAAGCGCACGCTTAATCAAGTTTCCTTCTTCATATATCAAAGCCGGAGCTTGAGTGCTTAGTGCAGAGTGACGAATGTGATTCCAAGTACGGATGAGGTAATTGTAATCTCTAACAATATCGCTCTTTTGTTTGTCTTCACCAGCGGTGCGGATAATCAAAGACATGTCGTCGTTTAACGGCAGTTCTTTCATGATATCCTTCAAACGTTTGCGATCGTTAGCGGAGGTTATTTTGCGAGATACACCGCCGGATTTGATGCGGTTGGGCATTAAAACGCAATAACGGCCGGCTAATGATAAATAGGTGGTGCATGCGGCGCCCTTATTGCCACGTTCTTCTTTGACGATTTGGATTAAGAGGGTTTGACCTTCTTTAATCACGTCTTGAATGGTGGAGCGATGGTACAATTTGCGCGCATAAATCAATTTGCGTTGAATTTCAAGATAATGCTCTAAATCTGCTTCATCATCGCTGTCAAAATCTTTGTTGCCGTCATCGTCATAATCGTCGTCATCATCTTCGGAAGAGCGAGGTTTGCGGTTTTCGTTGGAAACAACGGTATTGTCGTTGTCCATCTCTTCTTCGTCGTCTTCTTCATCATCTTCTTCAGAGATGTCTTCGGCTATCATTTCATCTTTGGTAAGACCGGCGCTTTCCGCAGAAACTTTGTAACCTCCTTTGTTGTTTTTGCCATTGGAGCGACGACCGAGAAAACGACTGCGACGACGTGGACGACGTTCGGATTTTTCTTCTGTCGGTTCTTCGTTGTTTTCGGAAACTTCTTCGGTTTCTTCGCTTACAGCTTCTTCTGAGCTTGCGGCAACTTCTTCGTTAGTTTCGGAAGTTGTATCCGAGGTGCTCTCGTTTGCCGGTGCTTCTTCATGGTGGCAGCATTCGCAGTGACATTCTTCATCGCAAGTGCAAACACCATTTTCCGCACAATGACAATGTC
>CALXPU010000031.1 GCA_944390455.1 uncultured Alphaproteobacteria bacterium
ATTTGGAGCGTTTTGTCATCCTCACCGCTATAAGCTTTACTGAACCACGCGTCTAACGCGTGGTTTTCAGAATACAACAAAAGCCGCAGAAAAATCTGCGGCTTTTCTATTTTATAATATTAGAAAATTATTTTTCTTGATATTTCAAACTTACACCATTTCCGCTTAATTCCAAAACCTTGTCTTTCAGGCTAAAGGTTGTAACTTTGCTCAAATCTTGAAAGTAGGTTTGCTCTTTTTTCATTTCTGCTTCAGGTCCTGCCATCATTGTTGAAGCTGCTAGCCCAAACTTAATGTTATTTTTTTCAATTGTGTATGAACCGAAATAATTATTCAAAACTTTACCATAATATTTGTTCTCTTTTGCATCAAATGACAAAGTTATTGCATTATCATTTGCCAATACAAAATTTTTCCCGTTCAAAGACACTGGTTCAGACTCGCTACAAGCATTTAGCATAAGGGCTGCAACCATAGTTAATAAAATCTTTTTCATTACATCTCTCCTTCATATTTGTCCTAACTGCGGTATATATATTACACAAAATTACTTATATCAATATTTTTTATTTGAAAAATATCTTGATTTTTTAATACGTATCATTTATTATATATATTGTATTTGATATATATTTATGGAGCTATAATATGAAGTTTTTGATGTTGCTATTCCTATCCTTATTCACCAATATTACTGCGACTTTTGCTAACCCAGCTTGTGTGGTTTGTACTGTTGCCATCGGCGCTTCTCTTGAAATTGCACGTAAGCTTGGTATTAGTGATAATATTGTCGGCTTATGGGCCGGTGCATTATTTGCACTTTTAGGGTATTGGCTGATTCTTTGGTTTGATAAGAAAAATTGGCATTTTCGTGGACGTAACCCTATCTTAATGATTTCCAGTATTGCCATGATTGGATTTATTTATATGGGAGAACTCGTTTATTCTCCGCAAATTATCGGTTTTCTTTATATTGATCAATTCTTACTCGCTTCTCTTTGTGGCGCTGGTTTGTATATTTTTTCACAAAAATTTTATGCTTTTATGAAAAAGCGCAATAATGGACATGCGCACTTTCCTTTTGAAAAAGTTGTATTGCCATTAGCACTTTTGTTTGTTGTTAGTTTTATTTTAGATTTTTATTCTTTATAATTTTAATGAGGGAGATATGATATGAAAAAAGCTGAAAATGTTAAAGAATTTGTGGAACGCATTGATGCGACTAAAAAAGTTAATCCGAAAGATTTATCTTCCGATCAAGATTTAACCATCGCTATCATGAACCTTATCTCTATTGAAGAGCACTTGGTCTTTTCTGGTGCTAAAACAGGTAAAACATCTTTTTATGATTTGATTGAAGACGTTCGCGAAACTCGTAAAAAGCTCATGTTGAAGATTATACCGAGCTATGAAGGAGAAGTTTGGTGCATTTCTAAACACTTGCTGGCTTCTTCTATGCGCTTGATGGAAGTCGGAACAAAACAGCAAAGTTTAGGTAATAAAGAACAAGCGTATGATCTTTTTAACAAGGCTTATGATTTGTATTGCCTGTTTTGGGGACTTAATATGAATATGCTTGATGTCAACAATGTAAAATGGATTGAGGACAGTGTTGATGATATTAAGAAAATCAGTGAAAAGATTGATGCTGCCGGTGTGGTTACATCAACACATACAGCAGATGCTGTTGTTTCGGAATCTGTTGCTGGTGCCGAACCTAAAACGGCTTTTGCTAAAATGAAGGCTTTTGTGCGTAAAGCCGTTGATTGCTGTATTGAGTAGAATTATTTAATTTGTGGAGGTATTATGAAAAAGTTTTTCTATTTGTTAATCGTATCTTTTCTTACCATGGCTGGGCAAGCTAAAGCAGAAGAGGAAATCAGTGCTGATAAAATTTATTTCTTCACCTATGATGGCTGCCCTTATTGTCAAACGGCTAATGAGCATATCAATAAAACACACACCAATCTCAATATTGAAAAAATTGATATCTACAAACCGGGGGGAATGTATTTATTCAAAAAATGCGCAAAGAAATTTAATCTCGGACGTAATATTGGAACCCCGCTCTTCTGCATGGGGAACGATTATATTATGGGGTGGTCTGAAGACAATCAAAAACGCTTTGATGAATTAAGCGTCCACTTCAAAAAATAATTCACCTTTCCCATCCTTAAAAATCGCCTCTATCATCGAGGCGATTTTGTTTAAGTTGACTATTGAGGCTTTTTTATTTAAACTTTATCTATATGAGGAGTTTTGATATGAAATTTACAACTATTTTCGGAGAACTGATTGATACACCTTGCGTCGGATGTATCGTCGCTGATAACAGCAAATTCAAAGAGGGACGTATTTTTCAAACCCAATTATGGGATATAAGTCAAGATTTTGAAATTCCATATCCGGGAATGATTGTTATTTCACCCTTGCGACATGTTTCTAATTATATGGACCTTTCTGATGAGGAATTGCATGAGCTTCATCAACTGACTGTTATCTGCAAAAAAGCCATTATGGATATTTTCAACTGTCAAAAAATTGCTTATATGTTTTATGAAAAACCTAATGGTCATGTTCATTTTGTTATTATTCCGCTACATGGTTTAGTTGAAATTAACGATAAATATGCAGTTTTGAGTGAACTTTTTGCTAAAGCACCTTCTCTTCTTAAAGATGAACAAAACATACAACGTGTATTAAAAACTATTCATGACTTAAAAGTGTATTTTCAAAACATTATTCTTTAATTTTTCTTGTTGTTCTTTTGCTTCAAAAGCAAGAAATGTTGTTGCATTCGTTATTCTTTGAACTATACTTAGTTTAGTTTTGAAGGAGTTTTTTATGGATAAACCATTACCCATTGAGATTATGAAAAAAGCGGTGCGAGGAATTAACTATATTTCTCATCCGCTGAGATTACGTATTCTTGAATATCTTGATGTTAATGGTGCTTCTTCTGTTTCTGCCATCACAAAGGCTCTTAATGCTGAACAGGCTATTATTTCGCAAAGTCTTAAAAAGATGCGCGAAAACAATTTGGTCAAAACAACACGACGCGGCATTTTTATATATTACGATATTTGTGAAGAGTATCCGGCGAGCATTTTCGTTTGTCTTCGCAAACTTTATGCTTATATGACGGATTGTTTTTTCTTTTTGCAAGATGGCGTTAAAGAGATGCTTCCCGCTGACTACACTATGATGACAGCTAATCGGATGAAACTTTTTGCACACTTTGATAAAATGCGAATCTTAGAGTGGTTGACACTTTATGGGCGGCAGAATGTTACTGAAATTGTTAATGGGATAGAACTGGAGCAACTTAAAGTATCCCAATTCTTAAAAAAACTTCGTGATGATGGTTTTGTTACTGCTGAACGACAAGGGCGTTTTATTTTTTACAATATTACCGATGGCGTACATAAAACCTGCATCCAATGTATTCACAAAAGATACAACGCACTCAAAGATAAAAACGATTTTTAATTTTGTGAGTGACGACTTTTCATATAAATTTGTTGTGATATTTTTGCAATGATTTCCACATTGGTTTCATCGCTCTCGTAAGAATCGGATACCATGATTGTCAGATAATATTTTTTATTGCCTACTTTAATAATAGCTGCATCATTGTCGGCGATTTTCTTTCCATCTTGCAACCTTGACGAGGAACCGGTTTTATGCGCCACATTTACATATTTAGGTAAATATCCTTTTATCTTATTGGCTCCGGTTACTGTGCTTTGCATAATTGACAATAACTCTTTATGCAACTCTTCAGAAAATAATTTGTTCTCATCTATCATTTTCAGTAATGCTAAAATTTCATGAAGAGGAGCCCTATTTTGATATTGCGTCATATCTGCTCTATTCATTATATCTTCGGTTACTTTTATTTCTGTTTCCGGCAAGCCTATCGCATGAATATATTTTTCTACCGAATCTGTTCCACCTACCCACTTGATAAGAATATCGCAAGCATTGTTATCACTTTCTGCCACCATATAATATAGAAGTTCCTGCAGAGATAAGTTTAAATTTTTGACACCATATTTTTCACGTAGTGGGCTATAAGTATTTTCTTTTATATCAGCAGAAGAAATATTTATTTTGTTTTCCAGATTTAATTTTTCACGATTTATTTTATCTAATACCGCAACGGCGACATGCAGCTTAAAAACACTTAATAAAGGGTATTTTTTTTGATTATTTTGATAGGTTACTTGATTATCCGCATAGCCTATTCCGATATTTGCTTTATAGCCTGCATATTGCTCGCTTATTGCCTTCAAATTCTGTTCTGTCGCATTATTGGTTCTTACAAACCATACAATCAATGCAAGCAATAAAACAGCACCAAGAAATAATATTCTTTGTATTTTCATCATCTCTTTCTCCGGCAATTAAAAAACCGTTCCTTATTGCTAAGGAACGGTTTTTAGTGGCTCCGACTGCTGGGCTCGAACCAGCGACCAATCGGTTAACAGCCGATTGCTCTACCACTGAGCTAAGTCGGAATAATA
>CALXPU010000032.1 GCA_944390455.1 uncultured Alphaproteobacteria bacterium
AGCCATTTAAAGAAAGAACCGAATTTAGTACCTTTCAACTTCATTGCAGGAATTTGTCCTTGAATGCTTTGGAGTACCTGCATATTGGCATTATCAACACCAATAGGAAGAAATACATATTTCTTTTCAGATGTATCTTTCTTTATTTTACTTGCCAAAGCAGATACATCCTGACCTTCATTTGGTTCTCCATCAGTAATGAGGATAATCCAAGGACGATAATAAGGTTGGCCGGTAGATTTATACCATTTCTTTCTATTATTAACGATGTCGATAGCTTCATCAACAGCATCAACTAAGGCTGTATCACCATCAGCCATTAGTTCTGGAAGCTGAATATCAGAAATTAGCGAAGGAGATTGTATAACATTAACACTATCGCCAAAAGTAACAACAGCAAGTTCAAGTCTTTGGCTTGTGGTCTCGTCATTTTCAATGTCAGTATAGAATGACTGTAAACCTTCAACAAGGTTATCCAATTTAGAAATACCCCCTGTTACAATGTTATAATTTTTGCCATCTACATAAATTGTTTGACCTGTTGCTACCGCTGTAGAATCATCTACAATTTCATTCATTGAACCTGAAAGATCCAATACTAATACGCATAAACATTTCTGCTCGTAGTTTTCCGCTACTTCAGAAGAAAAATCATTCTTTGCCATATTTGTTATTTATTTGATTTATACATGATTAAATAGTGAATGCGGACATCCAATCTTCAGCACCCTGTGAGATATCTACCTTTTCTCCTGCTTCTGCATTAACAATAGTTCCCATACTAGCACTAAGCCATTTAAAGAAAGAACTGAATTTTGTTCCCTGTAGCTTCATTGGTTTGATATCGCCTTGAATCTTGGAAAGAACATTCATATTTGCACCCTCAACTCCGATTGGCAGGAAAGCATAACGCTTATTTTGTGTATCTTGCTTTATTCTCTCTGAAAGCTTATCAACATTTTGATCGTCATCAGGTTCACCATCTGTCATTAAAATAATCCAAGGACGGTAATATGTCTGGTTTGTAGATTTATACCAATTCTTCCTTTCGTCAACCAAATCTATGGCCTGATTAACAGCAGAAACAAGAACTGTTGAACCCTCTGCTGTTAACTTTGGCATTGTAAAGTTCTCAACCAACTTAGGAGTTTGGATAGTCTTAGCAAAACTTCCAAAAGTAATTATAGACACTTCAAGTCTTTGACTTGTTGTTTCATCAGCAGAGATTTCATTATAGAAATCCTGTAATCCTTTATTTAGTTCATCAATACGCTTTCCACGCATCGAACCTGAAACATCCAACACTAAAACACATAAG
Source organism: uncultured Alphaproteobacteria bacterium (assembly GCA_944390455.1). GTDB lineage: Bacteria > Pseudomonadota > Alphaproteobacteria > RF32 > CAG-239 > CAG-267. Next base: position 1,319 of record CALXPU010000032.1, read on the forward strand.
CATTTCTGTTCGTAGTTTTCCGCAACCTCAGAAGAAAAATCATTCTTTGCCATAGGATTATATTATTTTATTTGTTATTTAATCTTTTATGATTGAGCATATACTTGTTTCTATTTTCTTCAATTGGCTGATATAATCATCAATCAATCTTTTTTGATTACTTATTTTCTGTTTTTCCTGATAAGCATTTAGGACAGGAAATGAAGCTAACATAGGTGTCAACGTTGCGATAATTTTTATGGTTTTTGAGGCTTCAAAATAAGTACTCAGCCCAAAACCGATAACAGCGCCAGCGATAGACAATAAATATTTGGTACTATTTGACATAATTTTAGTCTCTTCTTTTGTTTCAAACTTTAAATCATTGGTTAGAATATTCGAAATGCATTGTCCCTCATTAATATGAGTATTACAATACTTATTAAGCCAAGCCCCTTTGACATCAGATGAAGAAAACCAGTAACAAGCAAGTTCGCTTAAAATGAGATTTGCCAAGGGTAAGGATAACTCCTGAGTTCTGGCCGTAGCCAATAGTTTACCTCTTAATTCAGATAAAAAATTATTCCAATTTTGTAAAAAAAGTTCTCGGTTTGTCATTATATGTCATTTTTTAATGAAGTTATCTTATTTGAAATATCATTTAATTTTTTTCTTCGTATTTCTATTTCCTGGCAATCAGAATCAAGTGCATTAATTCTTTTCTGAACTTCAGCTTTTTTCATTAACTGCTCTTTTATCTTTTTCTCTACATCTTTTTTATATTGAGTCTCATACCGATTAATTTCTATCACAATTTGGTTTTCTAATGTTTTTATATAATCATTAAAAGTACGCTCTAAATCACCAGCAATGGAATTAAAATAACTAGTAAGAGGAGTTCTTATCTTTTCGACTAATCCTTTTTTTACTGTTTCCGTATCTGGAGCCATTTGACTACCAGCAAACATACCTGCTAAAAATCCAATAGCTGTTCCTATTCCAGGACATATTGCAGTTCCTAAAGCAGCTCCACCAATCGCACCAACCCCAAAAGCCTTATTCTCACTTGATAATTGTTCGCTAACATAGTTCTTTACTACCGATAAATTCGCTGTATTTACAGCTTGTGGGGTTGGAACCTTAGATGTTGTATTAAACATAACTTTGAGGATACTAAAATCTTTAAAGTGATTTTCAAAATCCTTTTGAAATAATTTCAGTGATTTTAAAAACAGATTTTGTGGCTTGCACAAAATACTCTTTTGACTGTTCAAAATATCTTGTGCGAGCAGCTCGCAATCAGAAATAATATCATTGTTAATATAATTTGACAAATCGTCAAGTGTAGCTTTTGATAAAATAATTCCTATTATTCGATTTGTTGCCTCATCTGCTTTCACATAAAATGAATCAATAGTGGATGATTTTATTTTTTGAACAGATGATATAAATGAGTTTGTACATTTCTTTTTTTGATTACTAACAAAAGTTGTCAAATCAATTTGTCTACTGTTTTCAAGTATAATAAGTTCGTTATTATAATCAACTCTTATTGCCTCTATTTTCTTAGAAATTAAGATAAATAAATCATTTAGGAAGAATAACAATTTTTGAGTTTGGGCCTTTATCTTTTGCCTACCCATATACTCAATGATACCTTTCTCCGATTTTAAAGAAAGATCCAACAACTCCTTATCTTCCATGTCGAAAGTTGATGGGGCAAAAGAATTTATAACAAGAGGTGCTATGTATGGAAATACGACAATATCATCTCTATCTAAAAATGACTCCAACTTCTTTTGGATATAAGTCATCATCATATGACGCTCATTTTTAGCAATAAGATCTAATTTGGTTACGACAAATGCGCATTGGTGAAGCACTCCTTTTAAATGAGTCTCTATAAAATCAAGTAGAGTTTCAGGTAATGGTTTTGTGGCATCCACCAA